>JBPCXZ010000225.1:0-22589 GCA_051008055.1 Woeseiaceae bacterium | reverse complement strand
AGCGGCACAATCAGCATCAACTACTGCCTGTTGTTTCTGGAGCCATCTGTAGTTCGGTACCTGATGATTCACGAGCTGTGTCATGCCCGGCATATGAACCATTCGGCTCGCTTCTGGCGGCGCGTGCAAAAGTTCGAGCCCGACTATAAGCGGCTCGACAAGGCATTGACCGATTCCTGGAATCAAATTCCAGTTTGGGTTGGATTAAACTAATATAAACAACAAGTAATAGAGCTTACTTAATGTAAAAAGTTATCCTTGATCGAGGAGTTCTCGCAGATTAATCACGGCAGCATTGGCGCGTGCCAGGTAATTGGCCATGACCAGCGAGTGGTTGGCGAAAAAGCCGTAGCCGCTGCCATTCAAGATAACAGGCGAACCTAGTGGCTGTAGGCTGGCCTCAAGTTCGCGAATAATCTGCCGCACGCTGGCTCTGGCGTTCTTGTCAGCCAATACACTGGCGAAATCCAGCTCAGCGGCGCGGAAGAAGTGCAGCAGGGCCCAAGCAGTGCCACGAGCCTCGAAAAAGACATCGTCGACGTCGAACCACGAGGTCTGCACGTCGAAGTTATCGGGCTGCGCGTTAGATGCCTCTGCTGCCGAGTCACCGGCCAGGTTTTCATTAATTCTCGTCGTTGCAACGCTATCGCCGAGGCGTCCGGTAAGGCTGCCGAGTCGTTTCTCGACCTGGGCGAGCCATTCTCTGAGGTTGTCAGCTCTGGCGTAGAACTGCGCGCCATCCTCGGTGTCCTTGCCGAGCCGGTCGCGATACTCTTTGAAGCCCTCTATGGCATCACGATATTCGGACTCGCTGGCCGGCAGAATCCAGGATTCGCTGTCGATGAAAAATGCCTGTTCTGCACCTTTGATGTCCTCATCTTCAATCGACTGGGACTGACTGCGACTGTAGTCGTTGCGAATTACCCGAGCGAGGTCACGAACCTGTTGCAGGACCCCGACTTCCCAGTTCGGCGTATTGTCGAGGAGCGCACCAGGCGGGAACGCATCGTTGCTCAAGAAGCCACCAGGTTTATCGAGCATGGTCTCCGCAACGCGAATCAGGGTATCCGTGGTTGCGTAGCCAATAACAGGGTTACTGTCATCAATGTTCTGATTGACCCAGAATACATCCGGGGAGCGCGACCAATAGATGCCGAGAATGATGTAAATAACGACAATAATGAGCACGGCAATGCCGGCGAAGCCTAACCATGCCGGTCGTTTCAGGATGCTTGCTGCTGTCTGGTCTTTCATTAGCCGATACTCCTGTAGCGATCAGGCTGCGAGCTGACGCAGCACGTACTGCAAAATGCCGCCGTGCTCATAGTAATCACGCTCTTTGGGTGTATCGATTCTTACCAGCGCTTCGAAGCTTGTCACTGTGCCATCTTCGGCCGTTGCTGTAACGGTCACCGACTTTGCATCCGGGTCTGTCTGGCCCGATACGTCATACGTTTCGGAACCGTCCAGGCCCAGTGATACTGCATCCTCGCCGTCCTTGAATTGTAGCGGCAGTACGCCCATACCGATTAGATTGGAACGATGGATTCTTTCGTAGCTTTTTGTAATGACGGCCTTAACACCGAGCAGCAATGTACCTTTGGCAGCCCAGTCACGCGAAGAGCCCGTTCCATATTCGGCTCCGGCAATGACGACCAGCGGCGTACCTTCGTTCTTGTACTTGAGCGACGCGTCGTAAATCGACATCTGTTCGCCGCTGGGCTGATGGCATGTCCAGCCGCCCTCGGTGCCAGGCGCGAGCTGATTGCGCAGACGAATATTGGCAAACGTGCCGCGCATCATGACCTCATGGTTGCCACGGCGTGAGCCGAACGAATTGAAGTTGTGTGGTTCGACACCGTTCTCACGCAGGTAATCAGCCGCCGGGCCGTCCGGCGCTATGCTGCCGGCAGGTGAGATGTGATCAGTGGTCACCGAGTCGCCCAGCAAGGCCAGGACACGAGCGCCCTGGATGTCTTGTACCGGCGAGGTTTCGATTGTCATGCCTTCGAAATACGGCGGATTCTTGACGTAGGTCGAATCCTGGTCCCAGGTGTAAATCTCGCCTTCCGGTGAGCTGATCGAATTCCAGTTGCTATCGCCGGCGAATACGCTGTCGTAGCTGTTCTGGAACATCGTCGAGTCGATGTTCGCAGCTATCAGTTCGTGAATTTCCTTCTGACTTGGCCAGATGTCTTTGAGGTATACCGGATTACCGTCCTTGTCATCACCTAGCGAATCGTTGAAGAGATTGACGTCCATGTTGCCCGCAAGTCCGTACGCGACCACCAGCGGTGGAGATGCGAGGAAGTTCATACGGACCAGCGGATGAATACGACCCTCAAAGTTACGGTTACCGGACAACACGCTGGTGCCGATGATCTCACCTTCCTGTACGGCGGCAGCGATCTCTGGTTTCAGCGGCCCTGAGTTGCCGATGCACGTTGTGCAACCGTAGCCGACCGTGTAGTACCCAAGTGCATCGAGATCGTCGAGCAATTCGGCTTTTTCCAGGTAGTCGGTGACGACCTTGGAGCCTGGTGCCAGGCTGGTTTTTACCCAAGGCTTGGTTTGCAGGCCTTTGGCGCGCGCGTTGCGTGCCAGTAATCCCGCTGCGACCATCACAGCAGGGTTTGACGTATTGGTACAACTCGTAATCGCCGCAATTAATACGGCACCGTCGCGAATTTCCGCCTGTTCGCCGTCAAGCTCAGCCATTGCCTTGCCGCCACCATCTCGATTGGCTATCGCCTGCTCAAGGTGTCTCTCGTAGGTGCTGTCGGCGACACTCACAGCGATTCGATCCTGTGGGCGCTTCGGTCCGGCGATACTGGGCTCTACGATACTCATGTCGAGTTCCAGCACGTCGCTGTACAGTGCATCTGGCTGGCCATCGTGACGCCACAAGCCTTGTTCCTTGGCATAGGCTTCGATCATCGCTATGTGGCCGGTATCACGGCCAGAGAGTTCGAGGTAGCGCAGCGTTTCTCCATCGATCGGAAAGATGGCACAGGTTGAACCGAATTCTGGTGACATGTTGCTCAGTGTCGCGCGATCAGCAAGTGGCAAATGTGCGAGACCGTCGCCATAGAACTCGACAAATTTTCCGACCACGCCTTTCTCACGCAGCATTTCGGTGACTGTCAAAACAAGATCGGTAGCAGTCGCGCCTTCTTTCAGGGCGCCATTCAGCTTGAAGCCGATTACATTGGGAATCAGCATCGTGATTGCCTGTCCCAGCATGGCCGCTTCAGCTTCGATTCCGCCTACGCCCCAGCCAAGTACGCCAAGACCATTGATCATTGTGGTGTGAGAATCGGTGCCAACCACGGTGTCCGGGTAAGCACTGCGAACCCCATTCTTGTCGGCATCGAAAACAACCCGACTCAGGTATTCAAGATTGACCTGATGCACGATGCCGGTGTTTGGCGGAACTACGCGGAAGTTTTCAAACGCGCTTTGTCCCCAGCGCAGGAAAGAATAGCGCTCCGCATTGCGCTGAAATTCGATCTTGTTGTTCAAGTCGAGGGCGTTTGCGGCGCCGTAATGGTCGATCTGCACCGAGTGATCTATCACGAGTTCCGCAGGAGAGAGAGGGTTAATCTTGTCCGCAGAGCCACCGAGTGACACGACTGCGTCGCGCATCGCGGCCAGATCCACGACAGCAGGCACGCCTGTAAAGTCTTGCAGAATGACGCGGCTGGGCGTGAATGATATCTCTGTGCTCGGCGCGGCTTTCGGATCCCAGCTTGCCAGCGCGAGAATATCCTCACGTGTGACATCGCGGCCGTCCTCATTGCGCAGCAGATTTTCCAGCAAAATCTTGAGCGAGTAGGGCAGCTTAGCGACGTGCCCCTCGGAAACCGCGTCCAGGCGGTAAATTTCAAAATTGTCGTCGCCAACTGTGAGCGTCGAGCGTGCGCCGAAGCTATCCGTCATCGTGTTCTCTCCGGGAGTATTGTGTTTTTATGGGCCAATGGTTCAGGGCCAGCCGGCCGTCGGGCCGCGAATTATAGCTGAATGCGGTCAATAACTGCACCGCCGAGACACTGATCGCCCTGATAAAAGACGACGAACTGCCCAGGCGCAACGGCGCGCTGCGGTTGGTCAAACCTTACTTCCAGCTCATCGCCGACTTGTTTCACGACGCAAGCCTGATCGCTCTGCCGATAGCGTACCTTTGCAGTGCACCTAAAGCCGTCGTCGAGACCGTCAGGTGCGACGCCGATCCAGCTCGCATCTGTCGCGTACAGGCTGCTGCTGAGCAGGAGGTCAGTCTCGCCCTGAGCTACGATCAAGGCGTTGTCCTGCATGTTCTTGTCGACAACGTACCAGGGTTCTTCACCGGCGTTCTTGCGCCCACCAATTTGCAGGCCTTGCCGCTGCCCCAGGGTGTAATACATCAAGCCACTGTGTGTCCCTATCTCTTCGCCGTCAGGTGTTCTGATAGGCCCGGGGTTGGCTGGAAGATAAGTGCTGAGAAATTCCCGGAATGGCCGTTCGCCGATAAAGCAGATGCCTGTGCTGTCCTTCTTGTCGTGAATGCGCAGGCCCCGATCCCGGGCGACCTGTCGGACCTCACCCTTTTGCAGATCGCCAAGCGGAAAGACGGTTTCAGACAGCGCTTCTGCACTCACCGCGTGCAGGAAGTAGCTTTGGTCCTTGTTGTGATCCAGACCTTTCAGTAACGCGACATCGCCATCGAGCTTGCCCGTTCGCGCGTAGTGTCCGGTCGCCAGCATTTCTCCGCCAAGACGCTTCGCGTGATCGCGGAAAACACCGAACTTAATCTCACGATTACAAAGGACATCCGGATTGGGTGTGCGTCCTGCCCGGTATTCATCCAGAAAATACTCGAATACCTGATCTCGATACTGCTTCGAGAAATTGACGTGATGCAGCGGAATGTTGAGCTGCTCGCAAACCAGCCGCGCATCCTGTAAATCTTCGGCGGCTGTACAATAGCCGTCGTCATCTTCCCAGTTCGTCATGTGCAGCGCGTGAACGTCGGCGCCGGCGTCTTTCAATAGCAACGCAGCGACGGCCGAATCAACGCCCCCGGACAAGCCAAGAACGACGCGGCGATTTTCGACTTCTGAAGACATGGCGGCAGACATGGGGACAGTTTACTCAAACACCAATTGGCGGCACCAAATAATTTGGTACTCGCAAGAATTATTTATGGGTTGAGGGCGCTAGATTCCGAGTTGGCGGAATTCGACTTCGACTTCGCTTGCCAGCCAGATCTCGTCGAACATCTTGCCGTACAATTTGGCAACAGGTGGCTCGTAAGTATCGGCGATGCCTTCCCAGCGCTCGGCCTGCAGGCGATAGACCAATGCGGTTTCGTCTGCGATGCAGAAGGCTTCTGCGTGTGTTCGCAGGTCCTGGCGTACGTGCCGGAATTCGATATAGCTATTCAGCCTGCGTCCAAGATGCACAAAATTGTTACCGTTCTTAACGGCGCTGGACGGGTCGGCGATCAGAACGCGAATTCGGGAGTAGGTCTGGGATAGAACCAGACGCTTGATGACCTCAAGGAAGTCCGGGTCATCATAAATTCCCGGCTCGAGATCATGGGTAAAGATCGAGACCTTGCGTTTCGCCTCACGCGCGACCTCAATGGCGGCCTGACGCATCTCATCGCGCGTCGAAATCACCCACCTTTTGCCTTTTTCACGAGCCTGTTCCATCGTCAGCATATTACCGCTTGTACAACAGTCGCCGTGCCAACTGCGTCACGTTTTCGGAGCGCTGCGTAAGTTGAGAATCGATCGCATCCCGCCCAGCATCAACGTTTCAGCTTATTTCCTGCGGTTATGAGGGCCGCCTTCTGTTTCACATATGGTAAGGCTGGCGCAAAAGAGGCCGCAACGTCGCTTTGTGACTAAATATCGTCAGCCAGGGATTCTGCAATACCCGTATAACGATCAGGGGTAAGTTCAAGCAGGCGCTGTTTTTCGGCATCCGGTATTTCCAGCGAGGCGATAAATTCGGCGAGTAGCTCCTGGTTAACCGCCTGGCCGCGCGTCAGCTCTTTGAGCTTTTCGTAGGGTTCTGAAATGCCATAGCGACGCATCACGGTTTGCACGGCTTCCGCCAGCACTTCCCAGGCACCGGCGACATCTTTCTGAATATTCTCTTCATTGAGTTGCAGCTTGCCGAGTCCTTTGGCAACCGAGCTCATCGCAATCATCAGGTAGCCCACCGCTACACCGAAATTGCGCTGGACAGTTGAGTCGGTCAGGTCACGTTGCCAGCGCGAAATCGGCAATTTCTCAGCCATGTGCCCGAGCATCGCATTGGCCAGGCCGAGGTTGCCTTCAGCATTTTCAAAGTCGATCGGGTTGACCTTGTGCGGCATGGTTGAGGAACCCACTTCGCCTTTCGCGACTTTTTGCGTGAAGTAGCCGAGCGAAATGTAGCCCCAAATATCGCGACACAGATCGATGAGTACTGTGTTGAAGCGAATAAGGCTGTGTGCATACTCAGCCGTCCAGTCATGCGGTTCAATCTGCGTCGTGTATGGATTCGAATCTATGCCGAGCGAAGCTATGAATCGTTCGGCGATTGCCGGCCAGTCAACGTCGGGGTAGGCGATCTGGTGTGCATTGAAATTGCCAACCGCTCCGTTGAACTTGCCGCGAATCACCACGTCACGAAACTGCTGCTGCGCGCGATCCAGGCGAGCGACAACATTGGCCAATTCTTTGCCGACAGTGGTTGGGCTCGCGGTTTGACCATGGGTTCGAGATAGCATCGGCACGGCCGCGTAGTCGTGGGCCATCTTGCGCAGCTTAGTGCGCAAGTCGCGCATCGCCGGAACAATAGCGTCGCTGCGAGCACTACGCAGCATTAATGCGTACGACAGGTTATTGATATCTTCCGAGGTACAACCGAAGTGCAGGAAGTCATTCAGCGCCGATGTTTCGGCGCCGCCGCCCAGACGTTCGCGAATAAAATACTCGACCGCTTTGACATCGTGGTTGGTGGTGGCTTCGATGGCCTTGACCCGTTCTGCATCATCTAACGAGAAATCGTCGACCACATGATTCAGCAGATCCTTCATCACGTTCGACATAGGCGCCAGTTCGGCGACCTGCTTTTCGTCTGAGAGGCATTGCAGCCAGCGGACTTCGACCAATACACGAAGCCGAATCAGGCCAAATTCACTGAATATGTCGCGTAGTCCATTAACCTTGTCGGCATAGCGACCGTCCGCCGGTGAGAGGGCCTTGAGCGTGGAGACTTTCATGTCAGGTAAACCAGTGTAGACTTGCGCGCAAAGCGCGAATCATACACCACAGGACACGGCGAGACAGGTAATGAGCAAGAAGGATTTCCGCATCGAAAAAGACAGCATGGGCGAGCTCCAGGTGCCAGCGGATGCGAAGTGGGGTGCCCAGACCCAACGGGCTATCGAAAATTTTCCGATTAGCGGGCTGCCGATGCCCCGTCAATTCATCGCGGCACTCGGGCTGGTCAAATGGGCGGCTGCCGGGTCGAATGCTGAGCTGGGGCTGCTCGGCAGCAACATGGCCATTTCGATCCAGAAAGCAGCCCTGGAGGTAGCAGAGGGTCAGCACGACGCCGAGTTCCCGATTGACGTATTTCAGACAGGTTCGGGCACTAGCTCAAATATGAACGCCAACGAGGTCATTGCTCATCTCGCTAGCGAAGACCGCGGCTCGGAAGTACACCCGAATGACCACGTCAATATGAGCCAGAGCAGCAACGACGTCATTCCGACCTGTGTGCACGTTGGCGCAGCGATCGCTATTAATAACCAGCTATTGCCGGCACTGATAAACCTGTCGACTACGCTGGAGAAGAAAGCCGATGAAGTGCGCGACGTTGTAAAAACCGGACGCACACATCTGATGGACGCAATGCCTGTCACCCTCGGTCAGGAACTCGATGGCTGGCGCGCCCAGATCGATAGCGCCGCAGAACGATTGGGCGACTCAATGGGTCGCCTGACTGCGCTGGCCCAGGGCGGCACCGCAGTTGGCACCGGAATCAACGCACATCCCAAGTTCGGCGCTAAAGTCGCAGTTCTGCTTGGCGAGCACACCGGCATTGAATTCACCTCAGCCGACTCGAAGTTTGAGGCAATGAGTTCACAGGACACGGCCGTAGAGGTATCCGGCCAATTGCGGGCATTGGCTGTCAGCCTGACCAAGATTTCCAACGACCTTCGCTGGATGAATTCCGGCCCATTAGCCGGTTTCGGCGAGATTGCACTGCCCGCATTGCAGCCGGGCTCGAGCATCATGCCGGGTAAGGTCAATCCGGTGATTCCCGAAGCGGTCGCCATGGTCTGCGCGCAGGTGATTGGCAATGACGCGGCCATCGCGATCGGAGGCCAATCTGGCAACTTCCAGCTGAACGTAATGCTGCCAGTCGTTGCCTACAATTTGCTGCAGAGCATTGAGATTCTTGCCAATGCCAGTAATTGCCTTGCGGACAAAGCGATTGCCGGCTTCACAGTTAATGTCGAGAACATTAATGAGGCGCTGGACCGCAACCCGATTCTGGTTACGGCGTTAAACCCTGTTATTGGCTATGAGCTCGGGGCTGCAGTGGCCAAGAAGGCCTACGCGGAAGGGCGCGCGGTCAAAGACGTGGCCCTGGAACTGACCGATCTGACCGAAGATGAGCTTGATCGGCTGTTGGATCCGGCCGCGCTGACCGAAGGTGGCATAAAGAATTAAGCCACAAGCAGTCATCACGACGGAGCACGTCAGGCACAAGTTTGCCGCAACCTATTTGCCGCCGGACCCGACAGACGTCATCGAGCTGGCGGGCAGCCGAGACTGGCCGGCAAGTCTGCGTGAGCGGCTCAATACGACGCTGACACCCGCCGGCGTGCTGATTCCCATATTTCAACGTTCGGGCACCGGGCTGACGGTCATGCTGACGCAGCGCTCCGCTGAGCTTAAGCACCATGCGGGGCAGATCAGTTTCCCGGGTGGTCGAATGGAGGCAGATGATCGCGATATCGCGCACACAGCCTTGCGTGAAACGCATGAAGAGGTTGGTATTCCAGGTGATCAGGTCACCGTCGTCGGTTATCTGCCGGCGATGCCGACTATTACGGGTTATGCGGTAACGCCTGTTGTCGGCCTTATTGATGACATTGCTGTGACCAAAGTCGACAAGACGGAGGTCGAATTTGCCTTCGAAGTGCCGTTATCGTTTCTGTCTGAAGCGGCCAACCGGCAGGTAATCGAGCGCGAACTGCATGGTAAGCAGGTGCCGATGGTGGAATATCACTTTGAGGGTCATCGCATTTGGGGTGCTACTGCGATGATGATAGTAGAGTTCATTAAAATACTTAAAAAATAGATAGTTATGAATTCTATGCAGAAATTACTTGAGATTATGGCTGACCTCCGCGATCCGGAAAAAGGCTGTCCCTGGGATCTGCAGCAAGATTTCGCATCGGTTGCGCCTTACACCGTCGAAGAGGCTTACGAGGTGGCGGATGCCATTGAACGCGGCGATCTCATGGCGCTGCGTGACGAACTTGGCGACTTGTTGTTTCAGGTGGTCTTTCACTCGCGCATGGCAGAAGAAGCTGGTGAATTTGAGTTTGAGCAGGTCGTGGACGGAATTTGCGACAAGATGCTACGGCGTCATCCTCATGTTTTTGGCAGCAGCGAACAGGTTGCCGCTGGCCCACAGCCGGGTAGTTGGGAGCAAATCAAGGCGCATGAGCGCGGTACCGAGAATGATACTAGTGCGCTTGCTGGCGTGGCCAAGGCACTGCCAGCCCTGAAGCGGGCCGAGAAGCTGGGTAGTCGAGCATCTCGTGTGGGCTTTGATTGGCCGGATCGCAAGGGTGTGCGCGAAAAAATTCGCGAAGAGCTGGCAGAGCTCGAGGAAGCCGTGGGCGAGAGGGACGAAGATCACATCAACGAAGAGTTCGGCGACCTCCTGTTTGCGGTGGTTAATCTGGCGCGACATCTCGATGTAGACCCCGAAAAGTCGCTGACCACCGCTAATTACAAGTTTGAGAAGCGATTTCGAGATATGGAAGCTGCCATCAATGCTAGCGGGCGAAAGCTGAAAGACTATTCGCTCGAGTCCCTCGACAAGGAATGGCGCGCCGCAAAGCGCCGCGTGGGCTAGTTTTATTCAGCTAATGTTCATTGCCTGACGACTAATCTTGTTCCCAGGCTGGCAAATGGGCCAGTCGCTGGATCTAAAAGGAACAGGATCATGCTTAGCAAACGAAATACTGCAGGACTGGCCGTCGCGGCTTTGCTGCTCGGCCTCACTACTCACGCCAGCGCAGATCATCATGATCGCCGCAAATCCGGACCCGTCTACGACTACGCGAAGGTGGTCAGTGTTACGCCGGTCGTTCGCTATGTAACGGTGACCACGCCGGTGAAGGAGTGCTGGGAAGATGTCGAGTACTACACGGAGTACCGCCGTCCGCCTAATGAGGGCATCCGTACGCTAACTGGCGCATTGATCGGCGGTGTTATCGGCCATCAATTTGGTAGCGGCAAAGGAAATAATGCAGCAACCGCTGCCGGGGTCGTTATCGGTGCCACGGTCGGCAATCAAAGTGCCTACAAGAATGGCAGCTATGGTCAGGTCCAGTATTCGAGGCCGGTAACCCGTTGCGAAACTCAGTATCGCAAGCAGCAGGAGCAGCGAGTCGACGGTTACGATGTTGTCTATCGTTACCATGGCCAGAAATACCTGACGCGGATGCCCAATCAGCCGGGCAAGAAAATCCGTATCCGGGTTGATATCCGGCCGGCCGGATAAGGCGTCAAGAGACGATGCCTGTGACAGGCTTCATTGCAATTGGACTGCCGACAGACGAGACTTGTCGGCAGCTCCAATGACGGGAATAAAGCGTTGCGTAGCCTTTCTCTTATCTTTGTATTTCTTTGCCTGGCAGCCTCGCCGGTACTGGCGCAAGGCAGTGGTTCAGGCACGTCCTTCCAGCTCGCCCAGGCCAATGGCAAGAGCCTCTCTGAGGCTGTCGAGCAGGTCAGACGGCAGACCAATGGTCGCATTGTCAGTGCGGAGACCAAGGTCAAGAATGGCAGGGAAGTTCACCACATCAAGGTGTTGACCGAGGATGGCAAGGTGAAAACGCACAAAGTCCAGGGCCGCAAGCGCGGTAACGGGTAAGCACTATGAGACTACTGGTCATTGAAGACGACAACACATTGCGTGAGTCACTGGCGGCCAAGCTGGTGGAATCCGGTTTCGCGGTCGAGCAGGCCGCAGACGGCCGGGAAGGACTTTACTTCGCAACTGAGTACCCGATTGATCTTGCGATCGTTGATCTGGGACTACCGGAAATATCGGGTCTCGACATTATTCGGGAAGTCAGGAAGGCCGGAAAAAGTTATCCGATCTTGATTCTGACAGCCCGTGATAGATGGCAAGATAAGGTTGACGGACTGGATGCTGGCGCAGATGACTATGTGGTCAAGCCCTTTCAGTTTGAAGAGGTTAGTGCGCGAGTGAATGCGCTGGTGCGACGCAGCGGCGGTTGGGCATCATCCGAAATGACCGCCGGTCCCGTTTCGCTCGATTTGTCGCGTCAGGAGGTTAAAGTCAATGACACTCCGATTGAGCTCACCAGTTTTGAGTACAAGATCATTGAGTATTTAATGGTCCGTGCCGGTCAGGTGATCTCGAAGACTGAACTGACCGAGCGACTCTACGATCAAGACTTCGAACGCGACAGCAACGTAATTGAAGTCTTTGTCGGCAGGCTGCGCAAGAAACTCGATCCGGACAATTCAATCAAACCGATTGAGACCCTGCGAGGTAGGGGGTATCGCTTCGGCCTGGAACGCAATCAGTCGGCCTGAGCAACGCCATGTCGTCACTTAGCGCCCGTCTGCTGGTCTCTGTGAGTGTGCTGATGCTGTTCTTCTTCGGCGCAACCATCGTGGTGCTGGACGTCGCATTTCGGCACGCCGGCGAACAAGCGCGAAAAGATATTCTCGACGGTCACCTGATGTCGTTGCTCGCGGCTGCCGAACCGACTGATGACGGCACCCTGGGAATGCCGCCGGATATGCCTGAACCACGCTTTAGCAATATCGGCTCCGGGCTGTATGCAGAGATTCGGGGCGCGCAGGGCAGCACTGTCTGGCGTTCGCGCTCGGCGTTGGGCCTGGAAATTCCTGCCGGTGTGACTCCGCAAGGCGGCGACGAGTTCTTTGATGAGGAGCAGCTCGAGGACGGTACGCCGCTACTAACTTTCAGTCTCGCGGTTTATTGGGAGTTTCCTGATGGCGAGCTGCGGCCCTACGTTTTTAAGGTCGCCGAAAGCCTCGATTCGTTTAATGCACAACTCGCCAAATTTCGGCGGCAATTGTTCGGTTGGTTCGGCGCGGTAGCGCTAACCATGTTGCTCTCAATATCATTCCTGCTGCGCCGACTGCTGCGGCCGCTGCGACAAGTGGAGTCCGAAATCAGTGCGATTGAAACGGGCGAGCGATCAGAGCTGTCTGATTCCTACCCGACAGAATTGCAGGGCGTAGCAAAGAATATGAATTTGCTGGTTGCAAACGAGCGCGCCCGCTCTGATCGTTATCGCGTCACTTTGGACAACCTTGCGCATAGTTTAAAAACGCCGTTGGCGGCAATACGCGCTTTGCTATCTGAACGGGACAAGCCTGAGTTCGAAAGTCGGGCAAACGAGCAGATCGAGCGCATGGATGAAATCGTGCGCTACCAGTTACGCAAACCAGCTGCGGCAAAGGCGGAAGGGCCGGGTCTTACCCAGGTTGCTGTCGATGACGAATTGCAAAAGTTGGTAGCCGGTTTGGCCAAAGTGCATCACGACAAATCCCCGCAGATCGAATTGTCGGTTAGTGGGGAAGCCAGGCTCCGCGGCGACACCGGCGATTTCCTAGAGCTCGCTGGCAATCTCATCGATAACGCATGTAAGTGGTGTCGGTCCGAGGTGTTTGTCTCGGCAAACAGTGCCAAGAGCGGCGTGACGGGCGGGCTACGACTACTCATTGCCGACGACGGCCCCGGCATCCCGGAAAGTGCCGCCGACGAGCTGCTAAAGCGCGGTGCTCGACTTGATGAATCAACGCCCGGCCATGGCATTGGGTTGGCAATCGTCAAAGATATTGTTCATTCCTACGGCGGCGAGATTACAATCGGCCAATCTGATCTCGGCGGTGCCGAGATCATCGTCCTGATACCCTAGGGTTACACGCATGTTCATTCGTTTTATTACGACTGGTGGCACGATCGATAAGGTCTACTTTGATGCGCTCAGTCAGTTCGAAGTAGGAGATTCGCCGCTAAAACAGGTGTTGACCGAAGGCCTGGTTGAGTTCGAATACGACATCGTTGCATTGATGCAAAAGGATAGCCTGGAGATGTCGGACGAAGATCGGCAGAAGCTGCTGGACTACGTTGTTGCCGATGAAGCAGCAAACTATGTCATTACCCACGGTACCGATACCATGCCGCAGACGGCCGAGAAGCTGTCCGGCATTGCCGGCAAGACCATAGTACTGACCGGCGCGTTAACGCCCGCCCGATTTCGGACGACCGATGCGGTGTTCAATATCGGCATGGCCGTTGCGGCTGCACAGGCCTGCGCGCCGGGCGTCTATATCGCTATGAACGGCCAGGTGTTCCCGGCCGGCGCGGTTCGTAAAAACCGCGCCGAAAACCGCTTCGAAACCCTATAGGTCGAAATTGACCCCTTGCGCGAGCGGCAGGTCCTTGCCCCAGTTGATCGTCGTCGTTTGCCGTCGCATGTAGGACTTCCACGAGTCAGATCCGGCTTCACGGCCGCCGCCAGTTTCTTTCTCGCCGCCGAACGCGCCGCCGATCTCGGCGCCTGAGGTGCCAATATTGACGTTCGCGATACCACAGTCAGAGCCGCCGCTGGAAAGGAAGTACTCTGCGTTTTGCAGATTATCGGTGAAAATAGCCGACGATAGGCCTTGTACGACGCCATTTTGCATCGCGACAGCCTCGTCAAGATCGTCGTAGACCATCAAGTACAGGATTGGCCCGAAGGTTTCGGTCTGGACGATTTCCCAGTCATTTTGCACAACGGCAATGGCAGGAGTAATGAAATTGCCGGGCCGATCCAGGCGCTCACCGCCACACAACACTTCGCCACCGGCCGCATTGACTGCAGCGCAGGCGGCTTCGACCTTGTCGATCGCGGTCGGGTCAATCACAGGTCCCATCAGCGTGTTCGGGTCCAGCGGATCACCGATTCGAACCTGGCCATAGGCATTCGCGAGGGCGTCTTTCAATTCGTCGAAACGGGAGCGATGAATGATCACTCGTCGCGTGGTGGTACAGCGCTGACCGGCGGTGCCGACTGAACCGAAAACGATGGCGGGTACAGCCAGGTCCAGGTTTGCGTGTTCATCAACGACAATCGCGTTGTTGCCGCCCAATTCCAGCAGGAATTTGCCCATGCGAGCAGCAACCTGACCACCGACAGCTTTGCCTACTGCGCATGATCCAGTGAATGACAGCAGGTTGACACGCGAGTCGTCGACAAAGCTTTGTGCGAGTTCGTTAGTTGCGTCATTGATAAGGAAAAATACAGGCGGCAGCCCTTCGTCAGCCAACGCCTGGTTGACGATCTTCTGCACGGCGACGCCACACAGAGCAGTTTTTGGTGATGGCTTCCAGATATTTACGTTGCCGCAGATTGCCGCGATGCATGCGTTCCACGACCAAACCGCAACCGGGAAATTAAACGCCGTTATCGTGCCAACGAGGCCCAGCGGCTGCCACTGTTCGTACATGCGATGCTGCGGGCGTTCGGAATGCATCGTGTTGCCGTACAGCATGCGCGATTGGCCGACGGCGAAGTCGGCAATGTCGATCATCTCCTGCACTTCGCCAATGCCTTCTGCTTTGATCTTGCCGTTTTCCAGGGTGACCAGGGCGCCAAGCGCTTCGCAATTGTCACGCAGTGCATTACCGATCAGGCGTACGGCGTTGCCGCGAACCGGGGCGGGCATTGAACGCCAGATCTTGAATGACTCCTGGGCCATTTCAATGACGCGCTCGTATTCAGCGGCAGTCGTGCTCCGCACGCTGGCAATTACTTCGCCTGTAGTCGGGTTGATCGATTCAATAAGCGGGGCCGACGTGTCTTCTGAAGACTCTGCGCCAAACCAGGTGCCGGGGTTCTCTGCCGCAAGGCCGAGGCTGTCGAGTATTTCTTTCATTGATCTATTCTCCGCTGGCGCGCTGCTGGCCTGTTTCGCCACGCGCGACGCGTTCTGCTGATTCCTGATTGGTGCCACCATGGGCGTAATAACGACCGAAACGATTTTCGAGAACGTCCGCGAGTAGGAACTGTTCCTGAGCGATGAATCCCTGGTACTTACCGGGCTCCGACAGAACAATATCCAGGATCGAGCAGATTCCCGATGCAGTCGTTATCTGAATGGCAGACCAAAGCCTGCCAGCTACCATCTGCGGGTATACCTTGTTGACGTAGTTCTCTTCTCGCAATTCGCCATCCTGCGTGCCGGTGACCGCAGCGTAAATGACGACAACGTCCTGCAAGGTCTGTGGCACGGCGTTTTCGAGCACGCGTTTCAGCGTTGGTCGATCGTGATTCAATTTCAGGCCGTTCATGAGCAGCCGCATTTGTTCGCAGTGACCGGGGTAGCGGATGGTCTTGTAGTTCATCGTTGTGACGCGATCACCGTAGGTTTCGCCGAGAGATCCCAGTCCGCCCGAAGTATTGAATGCCTCGTAACGCTTACCATCGATCTCGATTTCCTCGAGGCCTTCCAGCGGCAACACGTCGACTTCCTCGCCATCGACAATGCTTTGACACAGGTTGCCGTCCTCATTGATCACGCCGTCGGTCGACCAGGTCAGCGAGTACTTAAGGACATTGTTGGGATGCTGAGGCAGGGCGCCTACGCGAAGTTTCACCGACTTCAAAGCGTCGAAGTGTTGGATCAACTCATTCGCAGCGATACTGATAACGCCGGGGGCCAGTCCACACTGTGGAGCGAACACCTGGGTCGCACCTTCGGCCAGTTTACGAACTGATTCGGTTACTGCGACGTCTTCGGTTAGGTCGAAGTAATGTAGCCCTTCGTCCCTCGCTACCTGCGCGACCACAACATTGCAGTAGTACGGGAGCCCCGAAACTACGGCGACAGGTTTGTGCTCGCGTACGTGTGCAGTGAGTGCGTCCTGGTCGCTGGCATCAAGATCGAACGCGACGATGTTGCCGTTGTCGTGTGCGTCGACGACCTCGGCCGCAACACCCTGTTTAGCGTCCGCCAGTTGCACGCGGTAGTCGCCGGATTCGGACAGCAATCCGGATATCAGAGCACCAATCTTACCGGCGCCTAAGACGAGTATGTCTTGCATTCGTGAGTCTCCAAGAACTGAACAGGCCGGCGATGGCCGGCGCTTATGTGGCGCGCATTGTGCCAATCTCCGGTAGCGCTTTCCACACCTACTAGGTGCTCCCAGCTAAGCCGCTGATTACATACGAAACTTTTGCAGAAATTGGAGGTTGCGTGTCATAGTCCGCGTCTCGGCCCCGGTATATCCCGGTAGGCCCGTATTGCATAGGATCTCGAGTGAGTAGAACTGTTCCCAAATCTGATTGGCACCCGGCCAGCTGGCAAAGCATGCCAGCGGCACAGCAGGCCAGTTACCCTGACGCAGCTGAACTGGATCGTGCCGTTGCTGATCTAAGCCGTATGCCGCCACTGGTGACATCCTGGGAGGTCGATGCGCTCAAGGACCACATTGCGAAGGCGCAACGCGGTGAGGCATTTGTTCTGCAAGGCGGCGACTGCGCCGAGACCTTTGACGAATGTACGTCGGAAAATATTGTAGCCAAGCTCAAGATTCTGCTGCAGATGAGTCTGGTCATGTTGTATGGCTTGAAAAAGCCTGTAGTGCGGGTCGGTCGTATGGCCGGCCAATACGCCAAGCCGCGGTCGGCCGATACCGAGACCCGAGACGGTGTATCCCTGCCAAGCTTTCGCGGCGATCTGGTAAACCGTAGCCCATTTACAGCTGAGGATCGTATTCCGGATCCGCAGCTGATCCTGCGCGGCTACGAAAGAGCCGCATTAACGCTTAACTTTGTGCGTTCGCTGATAGACGGCGGCTTCGCCGATTTGCATCACCCGGAATACTGGGACCTGGGCTGGGTTGGTCATTCGGCTATGGCGGATGAGTATCACGGCATCGTTAAATCGATTTCGAACTCGCTGGATTTCCTGGAGACGGTTTCCGGTCGAGAGCTACATCGAACGCAACGGGCCGATATCTACGCTGCGCATGAAGGGCTGCACCTTCTCTACGAGCAATCACAAACACGATTTCTGGACCGGCGTGACCGCTGGTACAACTTGACGACGCATTTCCCCTGGATTGGTATGCGAACAGCAGCTATGGATGGCGCGCATATCGAGTACTTCCGCGGCATCTCGAATCCGATGGGGGTCAAGGTCGGCCCGGGCATGACGCGGGAATGGCTACAGGATCTGATTGCCGCTCTTAATCCGAATAACGAACCTGGCCGACTAACGTTGATTCACCGATTTGGGGCCAAGTCCATCGAGGAGCATCTGCCGGACCTGATTGCCGCTGTTCGAGAAACCGGTTCGCCGGTCCTGTGGGTATGCGACCCGATGCACGGTAATACTGAAAGTACGGCGGACGGCACCAAGACTCGCCGCTTTGATAATGTCGTCAACGAACTCGAATCTGCGTTTCGCATTCACCAGGCGGCTGGCAGTTATCTGGGTGGTGTTCACCTGGAGCTGACGGGTGAAAACGTGACCGAGTGCACCGGCGGAGCTCGTGGCCTGACAGACGGCGATCTGGCGCGGGCCTATAAAACCACCGTCGATCCACGGCTGAATTACGAACAAGCTATGGAAGTTGCCATGCGGATCGCAGGGTTACACCAGACAGGCTAACGCTTTTTTTAGGTACAATGCTCGCCCTTTGCGAAGCGCACACACCTGAAAGGCTCCCGAATGCAGTACCAACATATCCAGATCCCCGCTGGCGGCGAGGCGATAACCGCAAACCGTGATCATTCATTGAATGTTCCGGACCGTCCGATTATTCCATTCATCGAAGGTGACGGTATTGGCGTCGACGTTACGCCAGTGATGCTGGACGTCGTCAACGCCGCCGTATCGCTTGCCTACGGCAAGGCTCGTGAGGTTCAGTGGATGCAGACCTACGCAGGCCAGGCCGCCGCCGACCTTTACGGTGACGATCAGTACTTGCCGGAAGAAACTCTGCACGCGCTGAGCAACTACATTGTCTCGATCAAGGGTCCGTTGCAGACGCCGGTAGGTGGTGGAATTCGCTCCCTAAACGTGGCGATTCGCCAGACGCTGGATCTGTATGCCTGCGTGCGACCCATTCGCTATTTCCCGGGTGTGTCGACGCCGATGAAACAATCAGACCTCGTTGATATGACCGTGTTTCGCGAGAACACGGAAGACATCTACGCGGGTATCGAATTCCCAACTGGATCGGCGGAAGTCAAACAACTGATTCATTTCCTGCAAACGGTGCTCGACGTCAAGCAGATTCGTTTTCCGGCCAGTTCCGGGTTGGGTATCAAGCCGGTATCGAAAGAGGGCTCGGAGCGACTGGTCCGCAAGGCGTTACAACACTGTGTTGAACGCGACTGCAGTTCGGTAACCCTGGTACACAAAGGCAACATCATGAAGTACACGGAGGGTGCGTTCTGTCAGTGGGGCTATGGAGTCGCAAAAACAGAATTTGGCGCTACCGAAAAAGATGGCGGGCCCTGGGTGGCATTCGATAACCCGGTGACCGGCCGCGAGATTATCGTCAAGGACGTAATCGCCGATAATTTCCTGCAACAAATCCTGATGAAGCCGGAAGACTACGACGTTATCGCGACGCTAAATCTGAACGGTGACTACATTTCGGATGCGCTTGCCGCCCAGGTTGGCGGAATTGGTATTGCACCCGGCGCCAATATGGCGGATTCGATCGGAGTGTTTGAGGCAACGCATGGCACGGCACCTGGATTTGCCGGGAAAGATCGGGTGAATCCCGGTTCCCTGATTTTATCGGCTGAGATGATGTTGCGTTACATGGGTTGGGTCGAGGCTGCGGACAATATTATGAACGGCGTTGCACGAACCATTGCAAATGGTGAACTGACTTTCGACCTGGCACGACTACGCGAAGCCATTCATCAACCCATTCGAAAAGACCGACCGCACGACAAGAAAGAAGTCGAAAGCGAACTGGAGCAACTGATTCCTGGTGCAACGCTGGTTGGAACGAAAGGCTTCGGCGAGGCAGTTATTCGCCATATGGCAGAGTAATTTTGGACGCGACTATCTTCGACAAGGAATGCCGGGACTGTCCGCGCCTCGCAGAATTTCTTGACTCCGTCAACGAACGTTACCCGGATTACTATTGTCGTCCGGTGCCGCCTTTTGGTGACGGTAACGCGCGATTTCTCGTGGTCGGTTTGGCACCCGGCATGCACGGTGCCAATCGTTCAGGTCGGCCGTTTACCGGCGACCATGCGGGCATACTCCTGTATCAGATGTTGCACCGTTACGGATTTGCATCTGCCGACGAATCGGTCAGCGTGGACGATGACCTGAGACTGATCGACGCGCGGATCACCAATGCTGTCAAGTGCCTGCCGCCGGACAACAAGCCCGTTGGCGCAGAGATCAACACCTGTAATTCTTATCTGGCTAACGAGCTGCGGGGTTTGCCTGAGAAGGCGGTTGTGCTGGCACTCGGCGGCATTGCGCATCGCGCAATAATCAAGGCCTGTGAATTGCGGCAAGCGGATTTTAAGTTTGCGCATGCTGCCGTGCATGAGCTGGATCACTTTACGCTGATCGATTCGTATCATTGCAGTCGTTACAACACGAATACCCGCAGGCTGACTGAGCCAATGTTCGCGGCGGTATTTGCGCAGGCCCGCGAGTTATTGGATAACTAGGTTTGTGACCGACCCGGAAAAATTCGATGCAAAGCCGTTTCTGGCTAACCTGACTCACCGCCCGGGCGTTTATCGAATGCTCAGTGCGAAGCACAAGGTTCTGTATGTCGGCAAAGCGCGTGATCTGAAAAAGCGCGTATCGAGTTACTTTCATAGATCGCAAGCGTCACCAAAAACAGTTGCACTCATGCAGCAGGTAGCGAACGTTGAGGTAACTGTCACCAATACCGAGGCGGAAGCGCTAATTCTCGAGTACAACCTGATTAAGCGGCACAAGCCGCGCTTTAATGTTGTTTTGCGAGATGACAAGAGCTATCCCTATATCTACGTATCGACGAAACACAAGTTTCCGCGGCTGCAGTTTCATCGTGGTCCTCGCAAGGGCAAAGGACGCTATTTTGGGCCGTACCCAAGTACCAGTGCCGTACGGCAGACTCTGAATGAATTACAGAAGCTGTTCATGATTCGCCAGTGTCAGGACAGCTTTTTCAAGAATCGATCGCGACCATGCCTGCAATACCAGATAAAACGCTGCACGGGACCCTGCGTCGGATTAGTGTCGCGTGAACAATATGCAGTGGACATCGATGCGGCGATTGACTTTCTTGACGGCAAGAATCAGGAGGTAGTCGCGACGTTTGTAAAGCGTATGGAAGAGGCGTCAGCTAATCAGGACTACGAACAGGCGGCCCGTTTCCGTGACCAGATCGCACGATTGAAAGAAGTCGAAGCGCGGCAACTGGTAACACGAAGTGCAAACAAGGATCTCGATATTCTTGGTTTCGCATCGAACGGCGCGATGCACGTCGTAACAGTCTTGATGATTCGCAACGGCGCTATTATCGGCAGCCGTGATTATTTCCCGCGACTTGCGGGCGAAATCGATCATGCGAAAATTCTGAACGGCTTTGTTGCCCAGTATTACCTGGGACGTGACGTGCCGTCGGAAATTATCCTCAAAGCGAAAATTGAGGACGCCCAGTTACTACAGGACGAACTTGGCGAGCGGGCAGGCCACAAGGTTGCTATCAAGCATAACGTGCGCGGAGATCGGCAGCGCTGGCTGGAAATGGCCCGCACCAATGCTGAGCAAGGGTTAAATTTGAAAGTTGCGAGTAATGCCACTATCAAGCGGCAATTCGCTGCATTAACCGAGTTTCTTGGCGCTGACGAGCCACTCGAACGACTCGAGTGTTTTGATGTCAGTCATACCTCAGGCGAGGCGACAGTCGCATCGTGTGTCGTCTTCAACACAGCCGGCCCGTTGAAGAGCGACTACCGCCGTTTCAATCTCACGCCGGAGTCGGCGGGCGATGACTACGCCGGCATGCGCGAAGCACTGCAGCGTCGCTATACGCGTGTGAAAAAAGGCGAAGTGCCGATGCCGGATGTTCTGTTCGTGGATGGCGGTAAAGGTCAGCTGGCCGAGGCGGTCAAGGTCTTGCAGGAACTTGAGCTGGACTGGCTGACTATAGTTGCAGTCGCAAAGGGTCGGTCGAGAAAACCCGGTGCGGAGCAATTATTCATGCCCGGGTCGAAAACCGCCCGAACGCTCGCGGCTGACTCGCCCGCATTACTGCTGATTCAGCAAATTCGAGACGAAGCACATCGATTCGCCATCACCGGGCACCGTCAACGGCGCGCCAAGGCGCGCAAAACGTCGCGTCTCGAGGATATACCCGGGTTGGGTCCGAAGCGTCGGCGGGAGCTGTTACGTCAATTCGGTGGCCTGCAGGGCGTTATTGGTGCTGGGGTCGATGACTTGATTAAAGTTCGCGGTATCAGTCGCACGTTGGCCGAATCCATATACAATGATCTGCATCTCGACGGTTGACCAAAGGATCAATTTCTAGCCGTGAAGATTAATCTCGCTATCTTGCTGACGCTTTTCCGGATCGCGGCGATCCCCGCTGTTGTTGTGCTGTTCTACAGCAATGTCGATAACGCCCGGCCAATTGCCGCGATTCTGTTTGGTGTTGCCGCTGTTACGGATTTCCTGGACGGCTGGGTCGCACGCAAATACGGCCAGGCATCGGCGTTTGGCGAGTTTCTGGATCCGGTTGCCGATAAATTGATGGTGTCTATCGTGTTGGTAATGTTGGTGCAGGGTGACCCTGACTGGCATGTCGACATCATCGCCATGATTATCATTGGACGCGAGATCACGGTATCGGCGCTGCGCGAATGGATGGCGACGATTGGCGAGCGTGCCAACGTCAAGGTCAGCTGGACCGGCAAACTCAAGACGGTACTGCAGATGTTTGGTATCGGCTTCATGGTGTTTGAGCATGAATTCCTGGGGCTGGATATCTACAGCATTGGCTTTGCGCTATTGGTAATAGCTGCGGTAATGACGATTTGGTCGATGATTATCTACTTGCGAGCGGCCTGGCCATTCATTGCAGAACGAGATTCCGGGTAATAAATGCCGGCATTAGGGCGGAATTGCCTTGACAGGGTGGATCAAGTGGCTAAAATCTCGGCCCTCTGCGGGAATAGCTCAGTTGGTAGAGCGCAACCTTGCCAAGGTTGAGGTCGCCAGTTCGAACCTGGTTTCCCGCTCCAAACATCAAAAGGCCGCTCATTGAGCGGCCTTTTT
>JBPCXZ010000224.1:0-9445 GCA_051008055.1 Woeseiaceae bacterium | reverse complement strand
TGATGCATATCGAGCTCGCGCTCGAGGTAGTGACGGAAATCGAGGATCGGCATGTCGATCTTACCCAGAAATACAGCGCCGGATCGATATGCAGCGGCCATTGCCTCCATGTCTCCCGCGTTACGCGCGGCGGGTCGATCGGCCGAGGCATTTGCTGTCATATTGTGGTCACTCCAGACCGAAATGTCGGCAAGATCAGACTGTGCGCCGCCGGAATTCCAGAAGCGCTCGCGTGACATTTCTGCGGCACCCAGCCAGCCACCGATGTTGTCGTTCAAGTGAAGAAACTCATCGATATTGATGCGGCCGTCGATCAGTGCACGCAGGCCGTACTGCACGCCAACATTATCGAAAGTGCGGCGCCCGTACCCATTGTCGTCAGTGCCGAAAATATGTTTCTGGTGGTCCCAGTAGGTGAACGGAACTTGAGCGGCGACGTCCTTGGCGAACAGGGATTCGAAATAGACGTAGCGCGGGTTCGCAACATGTGGCGTCAGATTACGCCAACTCTGCGAACATTCAGTCTGCCCGTCTGACCAGGCATACCATTCACCGCGCACCAGTGCGCGCAACGTGCGCAATTTTTCAATTTCATTGGGCATGTCGTCACTGGCAGCGAATCCTTCGATCCAGCTGCGCTGCGACCAGGTCTGCCACTTCTCGTTATCGACATCGACGACGTCGAAATAGTATTCAAGCAATTCGCAGTCCATGACGCGCGTGATTTGGGTCACTGTGTCCGGATAGGAATACATTGCGATACCGGCATCAAGGAGGCCGGGTCGATTCTGCCCGATCAGGTATTGTTGGATTGCGCCGCCCGACTTGCCCAAACCAATGGTGTAGATGGGTTCACCATAGCGGGCAATGAATTGTCGTTTGACACGTGCCATGGTGTCTTCGGCAAGCTGCATGTCGTAGCTCGTTGAGGTCTGGTTCGCTGTTGAATGAGCAATAGCGTAACCCTGCGCCAGTTCGTTAGCTCGGCGGCTGGGAATGTAATTGGGATCGATGCGCCCCTGGCGGCGGCCAATGCCTACGCCACCACGCATTTGGTACAGCAACTTGCCGTTCCACAAACTGGTATCCGGTGCCGTCGGCGAATCGTCGGGCCCTCGCAGCATCGCAATGATGTAGATGTGACGATTGATGGTGCCGATCTCGAGACGCACGATGAACGGGATACTTTGGCCATCGAGCGACACTTCCTCTATGTCTGAAGCCTCATCACTGAGCGGCAAAAACTTTCCGCTGGTTGCGTTTCGATAGTAGTAAAGGACTCGTGTGTTGACGCTGCAGTCCTTGCTGTAACCAATAATCTCGTCGCCATCGTAGACGGCGATGCCGGCGCCATCCTGGTTGTCGATCAAAGGCTGTCCGAGTTCCGATCGCTCCGTGCGGCAGACGAACGGGTAGTCGAGTGAGTCGGCGTAAGTTGGTATGGCAGGACCGGGCTTGCCGATGGGTATTGGGTAGTCGTAGGTATCCGCGCGTCGATCG
This sequence comes from Woeseiaceae bacterium, assembly GCA_051008055.1. Classification (GTDB taxonomy): domain Bacteria; phylum Pseudomonadota; class Gammaproteobacteria; order Steroidobacterales; family Woeseiaceae; genus UBA1847. Next base: position 7,945 of record JBPCXZ010000224.1, on the reverse strand, counting down.
CGAGCTGTTGGATGAGGACCGGTGTAAGGCGCCGCAGCGGCGAGTGGGTCATAGCCGGGCGGCAGGCCAACGACTTGTGGTTGGCCCGTATAGCCGTCGCTGGTTACTCCGTTAATTAAATAGATCACTGCGCCGATCCCGGCAATCGTTATTACCAGAACGGCTGCCAGGACGAGTCTTGTTCGCGATTTAGCCATAGTTGAACTATATCGCTACTCGATTACGCAACCAAAATCCGTCCAGCTGCATCTAACTAGTGAAGGATAGTTATCACTAACGCGCATAAGGGGAAGGATATTGGGCCACAATGCGAGTTCTATTGTTGATTGCTAGTTTGTTGATTACCGCCTGCGCACCCAGCGCAGAGTTTGTCCACCGATCCGAGAGTATTTGTGCCGATGGTATGGTTCAGTGGTGTTCCACCACCTTGAGTCATTCAGACTGCGCCTGCCTCACGAGCAGTGACGCCAAGCGCACATACCACGAGATTTTCCGACCACAGGAACAAATACGTCGTTCGTTACGCATGCGCGACTGATGTAGAAGATTTGCGCGTCGATCGATACGGAGTACAGTATTGGTCGATGAAGCGAATCGCGATATTTGCAGACGGAACCTGGAACTCACCGGACAGGGGTGCTGCCACGAATGTCTTGCGCATGACGCGAGCGGTGAAGCCCGATGCGGGTGGCGTTGAGCAAGTCGCTTTTTATGACTGGGGCGTTGGCACTGATCGCAAAAAGCTGACGGGCGGAATATCCGGCGTCGGCATCGATAAGAACATTTTGGATTGCTATCGGTTCATCGTCCACAACTACGATGCTGGCGATCAACTGTTCTTTTTCGGCTTCAGTCGCGGCGCCTACACGGTTCGCTCGCTGGCCGGTTTTATTCGCAACTGCGGTCTGATGCGACGACCACACGCGAACCGGATTGGCGAGGCATTCAAGCTGTATCGCAAGCGCACGAAGGCCAGCGGTCCGAACGAGTCCGAGGCTAAGTCTTTTCGGCGCAAGTATGCCGTAGCCGACATCACGCCGATTGAGTTTGTTGGTGCGTGGGATACGGTGGGTTCACTCGGTATTCCTGTGCCGTTTTGGGGCACGTTGAACGACAGAAAATTCCTCTTTCACGACACTGAGCCTTCAAAGATTGTGCAACACGCGCGGCACGCCGTTTCAATTGATGAGAATCGTGAAGATTTCAAGCCAGTCCTGTGGAGCGACAAGCCCAGTATCGACCTGCTGCAGGTGTGGTTTGCCGGGGTTCACAGTGATGTCGGAGGTGGCTACAAGAACCGCGGGCTGAGCGACTGTGCGAGTCACTGGATGGTGCAGGAGGCGGTCAGGTTTGGCATGCAGTTTGAGTCACATTTTCTCGATTCGATCAAACCCAGGCCATCGTCAAAAATGCACAACGAGCGAAAAGGCATTTATCTTGCGCGCGATAGTATCGTTCGCCAGATCAGCGGACCGGTGCATTCCAGCGTTAAGGAACGGTGGGACCGGAATGCACAGCAATATCGTAAGCGCGGCAAATCGCTTAAACGGCTGTTGGCCTCTGTTAACGACGACTGGGCCCAGATCGAAATCGTCGACTAAAATCAGATGCGCCCCTATCTCTCTAAATCACGACTGATCTCGGCATGGCAATGCCCCAAAAAGCTACACCTTGAAAAACATCACAAGGATCTGGGCGTAATTACAGCGCAGATGGAGTCTGCGTTCGCTGGAGGTCACCAGGTTGGTGATATCGCGCAGCAGATCTATGGCACAGAGAACTCAGTCGAAGTAGCGTTCAACTTCAAAACGATGGTTGCCGAGACCGCAGCGCTGTTCGATGGTGGTGCGGACTTTCCAATTTTCGAAGCCACGTTTCGCTATGAAGGCGTCCTGATTCGCGCTGACGTTATGCTTCCCGACGGTGATGGTTGGCGGGTCATCGAAGTCAAGGCGTCAACGTCAGTGAAGGACTATCACGTTCTGGATTGTGCGATTCAGGACTGGGTGCTGCGCAACGCGGGCATCAACGTCAAGTCGATGTCGCTGGCGCACATCAACAATCAGTTCGTCTATGGCGGTGATGGCGACTATGGCGGCTTGCTAACAGAGAATGACTTAACGGATGACGTGCGCGCGATGGAACCGCAGGTGCTCGACCTGCTGGAAAAAGCGAGGGCGGCGGTAATCGGGCCTATGCCGGATATCGCGGTCGGTACGCAGTGCAACAAGCCCTATGACTGCCAGTTTCAGAATCACTGCTGGCCAACTGATACGAAGTATCCGATCACCGGTTTAGGGGGTAGCAAGGCAAAGCTGGCGGATTACGTCGCGCTGGGTGCGCGCGACATTCTGGATGTGGATGAGAACAGCATCACGGCCAAGACGCAGCAGCGCATCTTCCGGGTGACCTGCAAGGGCGCGCCGGAAATTCTGGATGGAGCACGCGAGGAACTCGATGCCCTGGCGTATCCACGGTACTACCTGGATTTCGAAACGATCGGACCGGGCGTGCCGTTTTGGCCAGGCACACGCCCGTACCAGGCCGTGCCAATCCAGTGGTCCTGTCATATCGAGGATGAAAGCGGTGACCTGCGCCACGAGGAATTCCTGGACTTGTCCGGCGAGCCCCCGATGCGTGCTCTGGCGCAGAAACTGATCGCTTGTCTTGGCGACTCGGGACCAATCTTGATGTACACGAGCTTTGAGAGAAAGGTGATCGAGGGGCTGGCTGAGTTGTACCCGGATCTGGCTCAAGATTTAGAGAAAATTATCAACAGACTCTATGACTTACATCCGGTTGTTAAAGAGAACTACTACCACCCGGATATGCGCGGATCCTGGTCGATCAAGGCCGTTATGCCAACAATCGACAGCAATATGGACTACGCGAGTTTACAGGGAATCAACGAAGGTACGGCAGCGTCGGACGGTTTCGTCGAAGCGATCAGCCCCGACACAGACATGATCCGGAAACTGGAACTCGAGGAGCAGTTACTCAGGTACTGCAAGTTCGATACCGAGGCGATGGTGGCCATCGTCCGGTTTTTTACTTGTTCAGCTCAGGTTTAGAAAAACTTCAGGTTCGATTAAGGGACGCCCGCGTATTCTGCCCACAAGCATCAGGGAATGGTGTGGAGGAGCAGAATATGAACATCGTTTACGCAGCAGAGAAGCCGAGCATTGCCAAGTTGCTTAGCGAACACATTCACGAGTCTGTTGGGCCAGAGGATATCGACGTTGCTGAGAATCCGGACGAGACCGGCAGCTTTCGGATTGATTGGCGTTTCAAGCGATTTGTGCTGTCGCCCGGCGGTGAGATCGAATCATCTTGAGTATTCCTATCCGGCTACCAAGTGCGCGCCAATTATGAGTACCGGCAGCACGATGATCGTTCTGAGCAGGAAAATCTGGATGAGTTCGCCAATCGTTATTGGCAATCTGGATCGCAGGATGATGACGCCCGATTCTGACATGAATATCAGCTGTGCAACGGATAGTCCTGCCAGAACAAAGCTCGTTACTTCGCTGTCAATGTTGCCAGCAGCCAGGGCGGGCATGTATTGGTCGAGGAACCCGGAAAACAGCGCTGTCGCCGCCCCTGCCGCAGCGGGCAATTGCGCTAGTTCCAGGACAAAGATGAACGGGTAGCCCAGCCATTCGAACAATGGTGTCTTGAACACCAGTAGTGTCGCAATCGTCGCGAGCGCCAATGCTGCGGTAATTACAGAAAACAGGAAAAAGGCCATGTTCTTCAGGCCGGCCGCGAAGAAACCATGCAAGTCGGGCGCATGAGCGGCTCGATACAGCGCTGCCTGCCAGGACTTTCCTAGCAGCGACCGATGGGTAGAGTCTGTGTCAGTTTCGCCAATCTCAGCCGTCGTAATGTAGGTATCGGTCTTGCGCGATAGTGGCGGTAACCTGGGTGTAATGAACGCCGCTATCAGACAGGCAAGTACGACAAACCCATACCAGGGTATGAACAGGTGTTCGATGCCTGCGACGGTGGCAACCACCAGACTAAAAGGTATAGAAACGATGGAAAAGTTCGTTGCTATCACCGACGCCTCACGACCCGAGTAATTACCTCGTTCGTGCTGCCCGATGGTGATCAGAAGACCGATCGCAGACGCACCAACAAACGATGCGATAGCGTCAATTGCGGCACGGCCAGGTAAGCGAAACAACTTTCGAAAAACCGGTCGTGCCATGGTCCCAGCGAATTCCATCAGACCAAAGTCGGTGAGTAATGGTAGAAATATGCAGGCAGCGATGTAGACAGCCGCGACGTTCACTCCTATTCCGACGAAAACTGCACCGCCGACGTCTTCAGATTGCAACAGGGGAGGCCCGATCTGAAAAAAGTAGATCAGCGCGAAACAGGCGCCGGCTATTCTGAGCACAATCCAGATGATCGGTACGTTAAACAGTTCTTTTAACTGACTACGACGTTCAATCCAGCCGGGCTTTAAGATTGAGCCGATCAGAGTCATGACGCTGGTAATAACTGTCAATGCAACAATAAAATGCAGCCCGTAATCGCCCATCAGGGCGCGCACCCAGCCGGTAATAATGCCGATACCAATCGTCAGGTGACCGTCCCAGGGAATAGGGGTCAGAAAGATCAGGATGCCTAGTGCTGACGGTACTGCAAAACGCGCAGAGTTCTTATTCAAAGTTGCCCCGATGGTGGAGTCGCTAGGCAGACTACACCACCGAGGCTGATACGAGAAATACTGTAACTAGTCCTTGCGGATGTTGATGTCGCCGTGCAGGGACTTCATGCGAACCGTAGGCCCACCGCCGTTGATATCGGCAACGATTACGCTTTCGATAAAAATCGATACACCGTCTTCGTCTTCATTGCGATCCACTACGCGTTCGGTCGGCTGGACTTCCACCTCGAAGTCCGAATAAATTTCACCGCGCGACGTATCCAGATGAGTCGTTACGCCGACGCCGGCCGGCAGACCGAGAATTAGATCGCCGTTTAACGACTCCATCGATGACGCGTTGTCCGGGTCGATACGAGTGAAGCCAATATCGATCGTGTCATTCACGCTTTCGGCGATGACAGAACCGGATATATTCGTTGCTGTAATTGGCCCATTGGTGTTGTACAGCTCAAGATTGCCAGTAAGATTGCTAACGATAATTTCTCCATCGTTGATTGTTTGCAGCTCGGCGCTGGCGTTGCGTGGAACTCTCGCTACAACTAACACTTTATTCATGCGCCAGTCGGTATCCAGAGAGATCTCGTTATCATCCTCTTCGATCTCCAGTGAATAGCCGCCGCCTTTAAGTGACTGGCTTCCGGAAGGAGTGATGATTCTTCGATCGCCGTCTGCCACCGTCACCTCGAACATGGCGTCTTCCCGATCTTCACCAATTACCTCGATCCGGGCAGATTGAATACCAATTTCAAGATAGATCGGCTCACCGGGGCGCGACAATGGAACGTTGATAATCTGCGGTTCCTGAGCGGCTGCAGGCGCGGCCAGGCTAATGACCAGCAAGGCAAGACCCGCGCGAAAAATAGTGTTTTGCATTTGTGTCTCCATGACTAATTTCGTCGAATTCGAATATCGCCATTCATTGAGGCGATGGAATAGATAGGCCCACCGGCGCCGATACGAACACCGCTGAGTTTTTGGATGCGATAAAGACTACGGCCGTCGTCCTGTATGTGTTCAACGGTCGCGGGCAGAGAGAGCGCATCGACTGGAAAGTCTGATTTGATTTCACCATTGAATAGATCAGCGGCGACGTCCAGACTCGCGTTGTCTGGAATATTCAGAGTGATGTGCCCGTTAATTGTTTCAATCTCGCAGTCGCGAACCGGAGCTGCGGAGAATTCGATATTAACTCGCCCATTGACGCTGTTTATGGATTCGCAATCTCTGATGTTGTCGACAGAAACGGATCCATTTACGTTGCTGGCGCTGACAATTCCGGTGACACCGCTGACGTCGACGAGACCGTCCATAACAGTGCTGACCTCAACCACTGAGTCTGGCGGCACAAAGACATCGAATTGATAGTCCACACGACAGTCCCGGCATTGATCCATTCGGTTCCAGAGATTCTTGCGGTCATATCGGGCCTCGCTATCGCCGACCAGGATCGATACTCCGTCGGCGTCTGCGGCGGTGTTAAGAGTAATGCGCCGCAGGGATAAATCGAACATTTCCTGGTTCGGCGCCGATCGTACTTCGGAGATCTTGACGACTATCTGATTGCTGTCGCCAGTCCGCACTCGCACGCCGCCCCAGATATTATTGATTTCCAGGAGCGGCGCGCTTGTGCCGACAGCATAGGTCTCGGTCCACGTTTTCTCTTCGGTGACAGGCGTTGCAGAGTTCGCAATACCGGTGGTCAGCAAGAGGGTGATCGCTAATGACATTATGTTCTTCATGCGGTGTCTCTTTTCAAGGAGGTTAGTACGTGACGCGACAGGTCCGGGTAAAGGAGTCCGTCCTGCGCGAGTTTCAGAAGTTTGTTCAGTTGATCCTGGGTACCGTTGCGCAGGACCAGGTCAATCATGGCCAGCTGCACCAGGGGAGACTCGGCTTCTACGATTGAGTCCATAATCCGCTTGCCGACGGACGGTGCGCTGATTTGCCTGCCCAGCACATCAATTGCCGCAGCACGCACCGAATGCACGCGTTCCTCCGTTGCACGTTGCAGCAAAGCATTTGCGATTTCTGCGTCATCGCCGGCGAGGTAAGCAGCATCAAGGACCCCCTGCAGGCGTTTTCCCGCACTGTCATTTTCCAGCCGATCCAGAATTAGAGTGCGATTTAGCATCGAGACATTTTCCTCAAGTGCTACGAGTCGCTCGTCACCACTGCTGGATTCAGTAGTACCCAGCATTTGGCCGGTACCAATCCCCACCAGCAGGCAGGCAGTCGCTGTAATCCAGCCTGCGTTTCCGCTGAATCCCAGCAGACTTCGTAATTTGTCGGTTGCTGTAGGTCGAGAGGCTTGTTCGAGTTTTTCGTAAAAGCCCTTCCGCAGATCGGCAGAGGGTTCTTCGGACTCGATGGTTGCGAGCGCGTCCCAGAGTCGATTCTCGGACGGGTCTTCGCTGCCGAGCGGCAAGTCGGAAACTTTCTTGTCAGACATCGATCGGTGCTCCATGAATATTTGTATATGTCGAGTTCAGTAATGCCATTGCTCGATGCATGCGCACTCTCGCGGCACCGGCGTTGCAGGAGAGGGCCTGGCCGAGCTCTTCATAATTATCGAATTCGAAACGGCCCAGCCAGATAACTTCCTGAGCAGCGGCAGGCAATTGCGCGAGCGCCTGCATTACAAGTTGCATGCTTTGCGATCCCGCGGCGGCTTGTTCGGCTGACCGACTGTCGGTGAGATGCTCGTCTACCACGATGTCGTCAATGGCCTCGTTGTTTTGTCGCTTGTTCTTACGCAGGTAATCGAGGGCCACGTTTCGGGCGATATTGAACATCCAGGCGCGGAAACTACCCTCGCCACGAAAGGACTTGGCTTTCTTGAGCATCTTTAGAAATACGTCCTGCACGAGGTCTTCACTCTGAGCGCGGTGTCGGGTGATCTGCAGGACGAACTGGTAGATAGCGCGGTGGTGTCGCTCGAATAGTGTCGCGAGACACGAAGAGTCACCGTCTGCGACCCACTGAATGAGTTGTTCGTCCGTCACGGCTCTCATAATGACCTATCGAGCGAGCTTGTGAAAAATGCGGTTCATGCAGATAAAGACGTGCGGCTGGCCAAAACGTTACAAAATAATGTAACATGTTACGTAACTGGTTACGGAAATACCTAAGAATGGCTCAACCACGCAGTTACCTGGCACGGCACCTTCGCATGTTGGCATCCCACATGATGGACGCCGGTGCGGATATTTGTGCGGAGCTTGACCCAGTTCTAAAGCCGACCTGGCTGTCATTGATTAGCGGGCTGGAGAA
>JBPCXZ010000223.1:0-3113 GCA_051008055.1 Woeseiaceae bacterium | reverse complement strand
GCCTTGCTGAATGCGTGTGCGGTATTGCAAGGCATGACCAGGAAATCAGCGCCGGCGTCCTGCAATCGTTTGGCCATCGCCGCCATTGCCGGTCCCGGATCCGCACCAGCTCGCAAGATGGCGTCCTGGCGCGGCGGAATGGACGGATCGTTATCCACAATCATATGGACGTGATCCTGGTCCGTTCTGGCCGGGGTCATTGCAACCACTGTGGCCATGAAGTCCACGGTCGCTTCGGGACCCATACCTCCGAGTACGCCCACTGTCTTATTGATATCGATCTGCTCGCTCGCTCACAAAAAAAGCCACACCCTTGATGGGTGTGGCTTCGATTTTACCGCTTTAATCGCTAACAGACGCTACCAGTTGAAATTAGCTCTCAGGTAGTACGAACCACCCTCGTAGTTAGCTACCGTACGTCGTGGGTATTGCAAACCGACACTGAGGCGGTTGGCATTCGGCGGTCCAATCGTACCGATGTATTCATCCGTTACGTTGACTGCACCCAAAACCAGGCGCCAGTGATCGTTCAGGTTCCAACCCGCTTCGAGATCCAGGTAAACCGTAGAACTGATCTTGGCGCTCGGATCAACCGCATCGCCGATTCGACCGCGCTCGTCGTAGTGGTCGCCGTAGTAGTTCGCACGCGCCAGTACGTTGAACGCCTCACCAATCAGGAAGTTGCCTGTTAAGACAGCCCGGGTTTCCGGATAGTTGTTCTCGATGTCTTCAACCAAGCCATCATTTACAGGAGCGACACCATTAATTTCTTTCTGACCCGTGACGTCGATCTTGTTGTAGCTGTAAGCGAACGTCAGGTCCAGACCGGACGTTGAGCCCAGCTCAAAACTTCCGTCCAACACAAGGTCCATACCCTGATGCTCGACATCGAGCGCGTTCGTGTAGAACGAAATCGAACGAGCCGGCGCTCCCGGCGGATCGGTTGGCAATGCCGGCACCGCAATATCACCTGTGCGGTAGATGCGGTCACTGACCTCGATCTGATAAACATCCGCGGTCAGGGTCCAGTTGTCACCAAAGTCTGCGGTGAAGCCAGCACTGATATTAACCGCTGTCTCTTCGGTCAATGCTGTTCCGCCTACCGCTGCGACCAGTGGGCTCGTTGAAGGAACCAGACCTTCTTCGATCTGCAAGCCGGTCGCACCATCAAAGGTTGTGATAATGGTGCTGACGTTTGCCTGGCCCGGCGTTGGCGCGTGGAAGCCAGTTGATACCGCGCCGCGCAATGCAAAACCGTCGCTAATGCGGAAACGTGCCGCCAGTTTGCCATTCAGCGTGCTACCGAAGTCCGAGAAGTTCTCATACCTGGCTGCATACTGAAGCAGGAAACGATCGGTAATATCGTGCTCAATATCGGCATAAATGGCGGTATTGTCACGCGAGAAATCGTCTGCATTTGCAGGCTCGATACCGCGGAAACCACTGGAGCCACCACCGAAGTACGAATTTGCTTCACCGGCGAACGCGGAAAATATTTCCTCACGAATCTCAAAACCGAAAGCCATGAAGACGCTGTCAGACAGAGGAATTCCGAAGTCCGCATTAAGATTTGTTTCTTCCTGCGCGTAGCCACCAACATCGAAGCCCATCTGCGAAATTTCGCAAGCCGGGCAAACACCGTCCAACGGAAGGTCACCGTTAACCGTGTTGTTCAGGAAATAGTCGAGTTCGCTCTTACCGAAGTTGTAGCTGAAGTCGTAAGTCATTCCACTATCAAACTCGCCATTGACTCCTAAAACAATCGACGCATCGTCCTGCGCACCGTCAAGGTACGGAGTAAATCCGCCTGGTAATCCGGTGTAACCGTCAAGGCGGTGCTGCGTCAGGCTTGAGTGAAGAGGGTTACGATAAAAGAATCGATAGCGGCCATCGGTATCAGCCAGGCTGAAGCGTGCGTATAGCTGCGACGAATCGCTGATGTCGAATCCGGAGTTCAGGTAGAAACGGACACCTTCCGTTTCCGGTCGACCCCAGGTCTGCACCAACGGCGAATCACCGAACGGCGCATCCGTACCAACGTCCGGCACACCCGCATCGATCAAAGCTTGAGCATCGGGACGTTGGATACCGCGTGACAACGCGTCGTTATCCACGACTTCGATACTTGCGTTTATGAATCCGGTATCACCGATACCAAATCCCATGTTCGCACCAAACTTCAGACTGCTTTCGCCTTCGAAATGTTCACCGGCTTGCACCATGACAGAACCACCTTCAGCGGCGTCCTTGGTGACGAAGTTGAGAACGCCAGCGATCGCGTCAGATCCGTACTGAGACGACGCACCGTCACGCAACACTTCGACGCGCTTGAGCGCGATGCCTGGAATCATGCCGATGTCTGGGCCGTGCGCACCGTTACCAGCAGCAGGTGCAAAAAACTGTACCAGTGCCGAACGATGTCGACGTTTGCCATTAATGAGCACCAGCATCTGATCCGGCGCCGTACCACGAAGCGAGGTCGGCCGAACAAATGCGCTGCCGTCACCTGTCGCCGGCGTTGCCGTGTAGGACGGCACCATGGCTTTCAGGTTGTCGGTCAAATCAGCTGTACTACCCAGCGCGTTGAAATTCTCTGCATCGATAACGTCAATAGGTACCGGCGAGTCGGACGCAGTTCTCGGCTTGGCCGCATTACGCGAGCCGACTGTGATTACTTCTTCAATCACCTCGTCGTCGCTGCTTTGTTGTGCAATTACCACGCTTGGCAGGACTAACGCCACTGCCGGTAGTAATATCTTAAGTAGTGCTTTCATGATCTCAACCCCCTGTTGAATTTAGAAGAATGTCCGATATATCTGACAACTATAGTCCGCCTAAGTGCCTAATTCCACACGGGCATAAGATCGATGTAGTTTTTTTGCAACGATATGTCAATATTACGCGTGGAATGCAGCCCTGACCTCGCTTGCAGTCGCCGGCCGACGGCCTGAAGTGCTGGAGTCGACGAGGAATTTTCGAATCAGCGCGGCGTTGTCTGCGGCGAGCGTGCCATCCGGGAGGTGAAGGTTATTTTCAAACCCCAAGCGGACGTGGCCACCAACCTTGGTCGCCGCCAGCATGACTTCGTTCTCGTTCTGCCCAAAACAGCAGGT
>JBPCXZ010000222.1:0-14326 GCA_051008055.1 Woeseiaceae bacterium | reverse complement strand
GAAATACCGCGAACATTTAGCTTGGTTCGACCCGGTCCGCCGGAACGAAACGAGACCGACGGCACGGAAGTCGCGACGTCTGTAAAATCAGCGACGCCGTTCTTCTCCAACGTCTCACCACTAATCGCCGAGATGCTCATCGGGATTTCCTGCAAGCTCGTATCTCGCTTGCTCGCTGTTACTGTAATTTCTTCGATCGCTGCCAGCGCCGGGGTTGCTACCCCTAGGCAAGCGACCACGGCAATCGATATGCCTGTCGATTTTTGAATACGCATGTCAAACCCCCCGGTTGAATCAACGCTTGTTTACAGATCATCAGACTGCAATTTTCGATAACAGTTGCAACTGATTCGTTATGTTAACGGAAAGTGTATCAACTAAAGGTGGAAATAGCCTGTGCTGCCGCGACCAGGTCTTCCTCAGTATCGACACCCGCGCCTGGTCGAACGTCAGGTATGGCGACCCGAATATTCATACCCAACGACAATGCCCGTAGCTGCTCAAGTCGCTCGGCCGTCTCCAGCTGCGACGGTGGAGCCGCAACGAGTCGCCGCAATACACCAGCACGATAAGCGTAGATACCATGATGATGCAGTGCCAGACTCGCGTTTTCGTGTGGAATTGCGGAACGACTGAAGTACAGCGCATTGTTGTCATCGCTAAGCACAGCTTTGACGACATTCGGATTTTGAAAATCGTTCTCACTCTCGATGGGAGATGCGAGCGTACCAATGTCGACGGTCGGATCTGTCAGCAGTTCTGCGCATTGATCGATGAGCTGGGCCGGCATGGTGGGCTCGTCACCTTGCAAATTTACTACGACCGTATCGTCATTCCAGTCCATGATGTCGCAAACTTCAGCAATACGTTCGCTGCCGGACCTGTGTTGATCGCCAGTCATACAGACCGTGGCGCCGAAAGCTTCGCAAGCGTCGCCGATTCGCTGATCGTCGGTCGCGACGACGACGTCGCGCGCAGAACTTTCCATGCCTCGCTCATGCACATGCTGGATCATGATTTTGCCATTGATATCCCGCAGCGGTTTGCCGGGCAGTCGCACGGACGCATACCGGGAGGGAATGACGACTACGAAATTCGTCATTCGGCAACCTCATCGATTCTAAGTTGCGACACAATGTCCTCCAACCAGGGATCTGCCAGCAATGGATCAATCACTAATTCTACCGGCATCGACCAGAACTTGTCTGAAACAGATTTACCAAGCTTTACCGCATCTTTCTCGGTCATCAGAACTTCAAACTCATCGCCAAACTTAAGTTGCTCGATGGACAAAGCCGCGTGATCCGGATATGCGTGCTCAATAACCTGCATTCCCCCGGCGCGCAGCAAATCAAAGAACCTGCTGGGGTTTCCGATCGCAGCTACGGCATGCACCGTCGTGCCGGCAAAACTATCGATCGGACGAACCTGCGACCCGTTCAAACGAACCGCCATATTCGGACGCAGTTCGAATTCAATACTGTCCCGGAGAAGTGTGGACAAGGCCGCGTCCTCTTTCTGCAAAGGCCCGTTGAGCAATACGCGATCTACTTTCTTGAGTCTGGCCACAGGCTCGCGCAACGGGCCCGCCGGCAGCAGGTAGCGATTGCCCAGGCCACGTGCGCCGTCGACGACGCAAATCTCATACGACCGCGCCAGACGATAATGTTGCAGCCCATCGTCCGCGATGATGACGTCGGCGCCGTCTGCGACCAACATTTCAGCCGCACGACTTCGATCACGGTCGACGACTACCGGGCAACTACTGCGTTGCGCGAGCAACACGGGCTCGTCACCAACTACCGCTGGATCACTCGCGCTATCGACGCGCATGGACGTTGCCGACTTGCTGCCGCCATAGCCACGACTAACGATACCCGGAGAAAATCCCTGTGCGCGCAATTGCTGCGCCAGCCATATGGTGAGCGGCGTCTTGCCTGTGCCACCCGTCGTGATATTGCCTACGACGATGACAGGCGCCACCACTTTTTGACTGCTTAGCAAGCCAATTCGATACAGGTAACGTCGGGTTTCAACGAGCAGCCAGTAAAGGCCGGTCAGTGGCAATAACAGACGATAGGATGCTCCGCCGTCGTACCAGACACGATGCAGCCAGTTATACACGGCGGGCGCGCCCTACTCCTCGCTAAACTGCATGTTGTAGAGCCCTGCGTACTGGCCATTTTTATCCAGCAGTTCCTGGTGCGTCCCAGATTCAACAATCTTGCCGGCATCCAGAACAATAATTCGATCGGCTTTCTCTACGGTCGAAAGCCGGTGCGCAATAACGAGCGTGGTTCGATTCTTCATGAGCAAATTGAGTGCTTCCTGAATTCGGCGTTCCGATACCGTATCCAGGGATGAGGTTGCTTCGTCAAGAATCAAAACCGGCGCATCCTTTAATAATGCCCTGCCAATCGCTATGCGTTGCCGTTGTCCTCCGGATAGCAGGACACCGCGATCGCCAACAATCGTCTCAAGGCCAGCCGGCAATTCTTTCGCAAACTCAAGAACATGTGCCGCTTCAGCGGCGCGCAGCACCTCTTCTTCAGAATGCTTACGCAGCTGCCCGTAACTGAGGTTATTGGCTATCGTGTCGTTGAATAACACAACGTCCTGACTCACCAGGCTGATGTTGTCGCGCAGGTTCTCTAGTGTCAGGTCTGTTATGGGTACTCCGTCCAACAGGATCTCGCCCGCATCCACATCGAAAAATCTTGGCAACAGGCTTACCAGGGTCGACTTGCCGCTCCCCGAGTGACCAACTATCGCAAGCGATTTGCCGGGCTCAACCGCAATCGAGACATCTTTGAGAACAGCGTCCTTGTCCTCGCCGTAAGCGAAATTGACATTACGAAACTCGACCCGCCCATTCCATGAATCCCGAGCTATCGTTCCGGTATCGACCTCATCGTCTTCATCCATGACCTGGAACAGACTGGCACCGGCCGCGACACCGCGTTGAATCGTTGCGTTGACGTTGGTAATTCGACGTACTGGCTGCAGCATCAGCATCATGGCACTGAAAAACGAAATGAACTCACCAGACGTCAGGTCACCATTGATCGACTCCAGCGCCGCCATGTAGATAACACCGGCAACGCCAAATCCGAAAATAACTTGCGTCACTGCAACGCCTAATGAGCGAACCCGAATGAGTTTCAGATTTTGTCGACGATTGCGGCCATCCACCTCTTCCAGTCGCTTGGTTTCGTATTCCTGCCCGCCGAAAATCTTGACCACACGATTGCCGCGCACGATCTCTTCGGTCACCTGGGTAACTTCACCCACGGAATCCTGGATACGGCTGCTATAACGACGAAAGGCTCGGCTAAGGTACTTAACGACCAGCGCGAGGATTGGAAATACGATACTGATGAACAACAGAAGCTTAGGACTCTGGATGTACATGACCGTCAACGCGGCTACGACGGTCAAAACATCGCGAATAGCAATCGTCACAACACTGGTCACCGACTCAGCGACCATTTCCACGTTATAGGTGAGCCTCGACAGCAATGGCCCCACCGTTCGCTCTTCAAAAAACCGGGTTGGCAGCGTGAGGAACTTGCTAAATACGTTGCGCCGCAAGTCGCTGATAACGGTACGACCGATCCAGCCCAGGGAAAATTCTGTCGCAAACCCTGCAATACCACGCGCGATGAAAATCGTTACGAAAGCAAGTGGAATCCAACGTGCTGTCTCCAGATTTTTCGCGGCTAGCGCTTCGTCAAGCAGCGGCTCAAGAAGGTAGACAAGGCTGCCTTCTATGACCGCGGTTGCCGCCATACCGAGCATTGCGACAAACCCGACCAGTTTGTACGGCAAAACATATTGCCAGAGCCGGCCGTAGGTAGCCGACGCGTCGGCAGCTTGAGTTTCGGAAGATTTACTCACGGCGCAAGGTCAATCGAAACCTGGCTGATCGCCATCAGGCTCATTAACTGTTGCAATACTGATCTGCGTGAAACCAAGGCGCCCGGCAACATCCATTGCAGTTACCACATCCTGGTGTTTCGCATTCGCATCGGCGCTGATGGTTAACGGCAGACTGTTGTCGCCATTGGATACCTTTTGAATAGCATTGCGAATTGTCTCGGGACGACTATTGATAAGTTCACGACCATTCACCATGTATAAGCCGGTCGCTGCGATCATGATTTCGATCTGCTCCGGGGCTTCGGCCGCAGGCGCGGAACTCTCTGCCTCAGGCAGGCTGATCGTAATTTGTGATTGCTTGACGAAGCTGGTCGACACCATAAAGAAAATCAACAATAGCAACACAACATCGATCAGCGATGTCAGGTTTACTTCAACCTGCGCGCGTGGACGTAAGTTAAGTCGCATTGACTAACCTTTCTCCTGGCGCCGGTGCAATGCCTCGACCAGTTTGATCGCTTCTTTTTCCATATCCACCACCAATGTGTCGACGCGGTTCCGGTAATAGCGATAGCCGATCAGCGCCGGGATAGCGACTGTCAGTCCTGCTGCGGTGGTGATCAGTGCCTCAGCGATACCGCCTGCCAGGACAGTCGGGTTTCCTACACCGTGAGTAGTAATAGCGGTGAAGACTTTGACCATACCGATTACCGTCCCAAGCAAGCCCAGTAACGGCGAGATTGCCGCAATCGTGCCCAGCGTTTCGAGATAGCGCTCCAGCTCATGCACCACGTGGCGGCCCGTGTCTTCAATGCTGTCCTTCATGACGCTGCGCTTGCGGTCGCGATTAATCAAACCCGCCGCCAAAATCTGGCCAAGCGCCGACCCCTGGTGCAAGGTTTGTATCTGCTTTTGATCAAGTTGTTCTTTCTTGACCCAACCCCAGACCTTGCTAGTCAGATCTTCCGGAATCACTCGCTTTTGCTGCAACGTCCAGAATCGTTCCAGGATGATGCCCATTGCGATGATGGCGCAAAGAATTATGGGCGCCATCAACCAGCCGCCGGACTTGACTATCTCAACCATACACACAGACCTTGGAGGAAAAAGGAAATATACACTCTACTCATGCCATATTCGACGCTTCATAACGCGATAGCCCGTAATCTCCGTAAAGCCAGAATCGGCGCAGACATGCAATTCGACCGCACCGGCTGTGGCGGTACTCAATACGGCTGCTCCTGACCGTTGCCAGCGCCTGATTACCTCCTCCTTCGGAAACCCCCAATGGTTGCCATAAGCCGCTGAAACTATCGCGACCGAAGCGCTGGTTGCGCGGGTAAACTCGGCCGTTGACGAGGTCTTGCTACCGTGATGCGGCACGCTGACAACATGGACCCTCGGCAGCCTTCCGTCTTGCAACAGCGACTGTTCGGCGGCCTTTTCGATATCGCCCGTCAGCAAGAGGCGATATGCTCCTACCTCCAGCAGAATCACACAGGAACGATCATTGCCTTGCAAAGGCGTCTCCGCTGACGGGTGCAGGACGGCGAAACGAATACCATCGTATGACCAGCGGTCTCCCGCACGACAAGGGCTCGAATGCGTCGCGGGCAGCGGTTCTCCAGCCAGCACCTGATCAACCGGCATCGCAGTAGTCAGATCAGCGACACCGCCTGCATGGTCAAGGTCTGCATGCGATACGACCAACAGATCGATGCGTTGTACACCACGACTTCGAAGAAACGGCAAAACCACATTCTGCGCCGCACTGCCGCCACCCCGAAACGCCGGTCCGGTGTCGTACAACACGACGTGGCGCTGCGTCTGTACAGCTACCGCGAGGCCCTGCCCGACATCCAGGAACGTAACCCGCGCGCAATCGCGCTGTGGCCAGCTGGGAGCGTGCAGGGTCAGGCCGATGAGTCCGATCCAGGCAAGCGAACGGCCCGGCCAGCGCGGCGGCAGGATTGCCCACGTGGCAGGCACACATACCAGAAGCCAGGAGACTCCCGTTACGTGCGGGATCGACCGCGACGCCCAACCTGACTCAGCAACCCAGCGCAGCAGACCTTCAAGCGCCCATATGCTTTTGCCAGCGATAACGAGCAAAACATCGCCGGCTGTTTGCAGCGGGCCGTCCAGAACCATCCCGGTCAAGGCAAGTGGCACTGTCACAAAGCTGAATAACGGCACCGCAATCAGGTTTACCGGCAATGCCGCGTAAGAAACTCGGTCGAAGAAGATTACCGTAAGCGGTAGCAGTCCAAACAACAGGCCTAACTGAATCGACGGCAATCCGGAATTTCTGCGACGTGACATCCAAAGCAAAGTTCCGACGGCGGCGAAGGACAACGCGAATCCCGGCGACATGGTCACCAACGGATCTGCAAGGGCGATTGCCAGGCAGACAATGCAGACAATTCGTCGACTATCCGGCCGACGCCAAAGTACCAGGTACACGCTGGCCAACAAGAGCATCAGCCCCGCACGGCGCGCAGGAATCGCAGCACCAGAGATTTGCACATAGATGCAAGCAACCGCAAGAGCACAGACAATTGCGAACAGGTGATGATTTTGATTCGGGAGGCACCCGATCAACATCCTGCTCAATAGCCCACTGATCAAACGCGCCACGCAATAGATCCCGATCGCGGCCAGGCCAATGTGCAGGCCGGATATTGCCATCAGGTGACTGCTCCCCGTCGTTGCGTAGCGCTTCCACTGCTCGTCGGTTATGAGGTGACGAGTACCGACAACGATCGCGAGCAGAACCGAACCCTGTTCCGTGTCGCCCAGCAGCGCAGTAACTCTTTGAGCGAAGCGCTCACGAATTCGCTGGGTCACGTTCAGTTGCCCTTCACTGATGAATTGATTGCGCCAGCTATTCACCACATTGCCCGTCGCGGCAACATGCTCGCGAAACAGCCAGGCTTCAAAGTCGAAACCACCGGGGTTTCGGTTGCCGCGCGGTCGTCTTAGACGAACTTCAAGCTCCCAGGTATCTCCTAGACGCGGCAATGCCGCTGGATCAAACCAGCTCAGCCGAATTCGGTCTGGTAAACGAGTATCACTCAGCGGCCGCGCAAGGAAACTGACTGACTTGCCGCGTCGCGACGGAAAGTCCACGACCTGAACCAGCACAACGATACTGTCCCCTGCAATATCGTGAGGTATTCGCGCCTCGATAACTGGCTGCGCTGCAGCGTTGAATAACAGCGCACCGCCAGTAAAGCAGATTGCCAATCTCCATTGCCGAGCGAATAACAAAATACTCGATGCGACAAACACGGCATTGAGGTGCTCGGATATGACAGCAAAGCTGCTAAGCTGCGCAGCATACATACCTGCCAGCAGGCTCAGGCAGGTTCTCGCCATAGTGTCGATATCTCAGATCAATTATCTCTGCGTATATCGAATCGGACCCAAGCATTAATGCCAAGACGCTTTTTTAGGAAGTTTGCGTTCAAACGCCACCAGATTACTGAACAGCGACTCGTGTCGCCGTTCCGGCACTTGATGCACGACCAAAATCTTTGGGGAATTCGGCGCAAGACCGTTGTTCCTGCGATGGCCTGGGGTGTTTTTGTCGCCTTCATGCCCATTCCAGGACATGTTCTCGTTGCGATCCTCGGGTCGCTGTTGATTCGCTGCAACATTCCCGTGGCGGCGCTAGCAACATTTGTCTCCAACCCTTTGACGATCGCGCCAATTTTCTATTTTTCTTACCGTGTCGGGGTAGATTTGCTCGGCTGGCCGGTGGCACCGTTCACTATCGAGTTGTCGGTAAACTGGTTGCAAAGCACCTTTGCCACGATCTGGCAGCCCTTGGTGCTCGGCAGTATATTCGTCGGGTCGATTGCGGCACTAATCGCTTATGTGCTGCTGGACGTACTATGGCGATTTTCGATCGCCGATTACAAGGCGCGTAAGAGGAAGAATCGTCCGGGCTAAACCGCGCGCTGTTCCAGTCGTCCATTTTCCAAAACCAGAATGCGATCCATTTGTTCTGCAATAGACATGTCGTGCGTCACGATAACGAGGCTGGTCTGCAGTTCCTGATTGAGTTGCAACATGAGCTCCATAACATGCTTGCCGTTGCCCGCATCAAGATTTCCGGTGGGCTCGTCGGCAAGCACGAGTCGAGGCCGTGCAATCAGCGCGCGGGCAACCGCCGCCCGTTGTCGCTCACCACCCGACAACTCGCCGGGCTTGTGCGTCAACCGCTCGCCGAGCCCTACCCGACCTAACAACTCTCTTGCCTTTTCCAGTGCAACCGATTTAGCCTCGCGCCGAATAAGCAACGGCATGGCGACATTTTCTTCGGCCGTAAATTCGGGCAGCAAGTGATGAAATTGATAGACGAATCCGATGTATCGATTGCGCAACTCACCTTTGGACAGCTCGCTACCACCGTGCATAGCTTCGCCACCAACAAAAACTTCGCCATCATCCGGGTCATCCAGGCCGCCAAGGATCTGCAATAACGTGGTTTTGCCGGAACCCGACGCACCAACAATAGCGACTCGTTCGGCAGGCATCACATTCAGATTGACGTCGCTGAGCACCTCAAGAACGCTGCCACCCTCACTGAAGCGTCGCGCGACCGATCGACAACTGAGAACGCCTGCGTCGTCAGTCATAACGCAATGCCTCGGCGGGCGCAGTCCGCGCCGCGACCCACGCCGGATACACTGTCGACAGCAGCGCGAGCAACAATGCGATTAGCGCTATTCTGATCACATCCGCGCTCTGCAGGTCAGACGGCAGGTCACTGATGAAGTAGACGTCGGCCGCCAGAAATTTGATTCCAAAGGTTGCTTCGAAAAAACTCACAATACTCTCCAGGTTCAGCGCGAGGAGGATACCAGCTGCAACGCCGATAAGAGTTCCGGTTATACCGATAACGCTACCTTGCGTAACAAAAATCTTGAGAATACTTGACGGTCGCGCGCCAATTGTTCGCAGTATCGCAATATCCGCCTGTTTGTCCTTCACCACCATTACCAACGTCGAGACAATATTGAACGCTGCGACTGCAATGACGAGCAACAAAATCACAAACAAGATCGACTTAGTGATCTGAATGGACTTGAAGAAATTGACATGTCTGCGTTGCCAGTTGGATACCAGCACAACTTCACCATGCGCCATTGCCACATCGCGCACGATCGTGTCTGCAGCGTAAATATCTGTCACCGCCAGTCGCAGTCCGGTCACCGCATCTCGCATGCGATACAGCCGTTGCGCGTCTGAAATATTGATGAATGCGAGTCGCCGGTCGTACTCGAACATCCCTACCCGGTAAATGCCACTGACTGTAAAACGCTTGGTCCTCGGCACAACGCCTGCCGGCGTTACTATGCCTTGCGCAAGCGTGACAGTTACCTTGTCACCGACGGAGACATTGAGTACATCCGCAAGCTCCACACCGAGAACGATGTTGAAATCACCATCAGTAAGGCTATCCAGCTGGCCGTCAATCATGACCTCGTCAATACTCGATACCTGGCTCTCTGCAACCGGGTCGATGCCGCGCAATTCTGCGCCGCTAAGCTGTTCGCCGAACACCAGCAGGCTTTGTCCCGACACGTAAGGCGCCGTGCTCTGCACCCTTTGGTCCATGTCGGCAGTCGCAGCCATGGCCGGCCAGTCGTCGAGCTCCCCTTCGATTCCTTCGATGCTGGCATGTGCGGTCATCGTTAACAATCGATCCTGCAGCTCTCGCTCGAAACCGTTGACGACCGATAACACCACAATCAGGACGGCGACTGCGATTGCGATACCGGCCATCGAGATGGCCGAAATCAGAGAGACGAAACGATTGTCACTACGCGATCGCACGTACCGATTGCCAACCCAATATTCGAATCTTCGTCCCATGCGCTACTCGTATCGCAAGGCCGCTGCCGGATTGACCAGGGCGGCGCGGCGCGCCGGGTACAGCGTCGCCAGCGAGGTCAGCACGAAGGCCGAGACGGCAATGACGATCACATCGCCTGATTCAAGTTCCGACGGTATCCGGGTCAGGTAAAAGACATCGCCAGGCATTATTTGAAATCCAAGGGTTTGTTCAAGGAACGGCACGATGACAGGAACGTTTATCGCAAGAGTTACGCCCAATACAACGCCAATAAATACGCCTGCCCAGCCGATGACAGCGCCTTGCACGAAAAACACTTTCACTACGCCGTTCGCCCGCATGCCCAGAGTGCGCAGTACGGCAATATCGTTGGTCTTATCGGTCACTACCATGACCAGGCTGGCAACGATATTGAAAGCGGCCACACCGATGATGAGCGACAAAATGATAGACATCATCATCTTCTCGATCCGGATTGCCCGAAAATAACTGGCGTTTTCGATCGTCCAGTTCGTGGCAGTCACGTCATCACCAAGCTGCTGTTGCAGCTCTGCTGAAACTGCGGGCGCCATCATCACATCGTGCGCACGAAACCGGATAGCCGCGCGGGCACCGGGCATGCCCAGGATCGCGGCCGCATCTTCAGCGTTGATCAGCGCCAGGTTCGCATCGTGTTCCTGCAAACCCGCCTCGAACACACCACTAAGGACAAAGCGTTCCAATACCGGCTGCATGGTCCCATCACCTACAGGCCTCGGAATCAGCATCAGGACTCCGTCACCAATTCGAAGCCCGAGGTCGATCGCGAGAATACGACCAAGGATGATGTTGTGCGATTCTGGCTGCAGGCTTGCAAGCGTGCCTTCCAGCAGATTGATGGGCGATTCCGCTAACTGCGACTCGAACTCAGGGTCGATACCTTGCGCCATCACGGCCCGCAGCTCTCTGCCTGACTGGATCATCCCTTCCAGCTCGACCAGTGGCGCGGCCGCAGCGACGCCCGGATGCTGGTTGACGTCGTCGACCAGTGAGCGCCAATCCAATATCGCACCATCAACTTCGGCTACTGAGCCATGCGCAGACATGCTGAGCAGGCGCGAGCGCAGCTCGCCTTCGAAGCCATTCATTACCGAAAGGATGACGATCAATGCCGCTACGCCCAATGCCACCCCGGCCAGCGATATAAGGGTGATAAACGATACAAATCGAGTGCGGCGCTTCGCACGCAAGTAGCGAAGCCCGACAAAGAGTTCCACGGGGTTGATCATCGCCTCGCATTAAACCACATCCTGGCCGGACAGGCGCTAAATCGTGACCCGCTTCACAGTTTTGAAGGAAGTAATAAAACCTTTGAAATCAATTGTTTCTAGACGTCATTTAGAGTGATATAGTCAAGCCGTACTGAAGGAGTGTTGACGATGAACATGTTGCGCAAACTAACCTTTCTAGCGATCGCTTGCGGCTTTGCCGGATTCGCGGTTGCTGACGAACTGGATATGCAAGGTACGGACGCTGCGAAGAATACCGTCGGTCCTGCCAGTGGTGTCAGCCGGGCAAACGTCGAGGCCACCTACGGCAGCCCTATTTCCAAGAAAGACGCTGTTGGCGAGCCACCTATTTCCAGCTGGGAATACGCAGGTTTTGTCGTGTTCTTCGAATACGATCACGTGATCCATTCCGTCAAGAAACGCTAGACCAGACATAGAGACACCGTAAAACGCCCGGGCTTCGCAGTCCGGGCGTTTTTTTTTGTGTAATAATCGCCAGCCGATTTCAGCCAGACCGCACTGTGGCTCAAGACTCACTGCTTTTACCCAGAAACTTCTCGACACCCGCCAGCGGCAACCGCATTACGTGGGGCCGATTGATTGGTGCCAGTGCGTCTCTGGCGATTGCCGAACTCGCTACCAACAGCGACGCGCCTGTCCTGGTCCTCGCTGAAAATCCGCGTCAGGCCGACCGATTTGAAGCAGAACTACGTTACTTCGTCGGCGATGAACTGGACGTTGCACACTTCGTCGAATGGGAAACGCTGCCCTGGGACGGTTTCTCGCCGCACCAGGACATCATCTCTGAACGACTGGCAGTGATGTCCAGGCTGCAGAACATGCGGACCGGTATTATCGTCGCATCAGCTCCTGTGTTGCTGCAGAAACTGCCGCCCACCGACTACGTCGCCGCTCGATCGCTGTCCTTACAGTCTGGACAGGACCTGCCGCGCGAACCCTTCATAGATTCCCTGGTGGCCGCCGGCTATTACCGGGTTCCGCAAGTCAGCGAGCACGGCGAATTCGCAGTGCGTGGCTCACTGATCGACGTATTTCCGATGGGCAGCGACAGTCCAGTTCGCATCGACTTCTTTGACGATGAAATTGAGACGCTGCGCGATTTCTCGACAGAGACCCAGCTGTCCGGCGACGTTGTACAACGGCTCGAAGTACTGCCCGCTCGTGAGATCCCGCTGGACCCGGATTCAATCAAGGCCTTTCGGGCGGCCTACCGAGAGCGGTTCGAAGGTCAGCCAGGGAAATCACGTGTCTATCGCGATGTATCGGATGGCATTGCCCACGGCGGCATCGAATATTATTTGTCACTATTTTTCGAATCGACCGCAGGATTGCTCGACTTCCTGCCAGACGAGTGCGTACTGGTGGCACCTGCAAGCATGCAGGACGTTCTGACTCAGACCTGGACCGATATCGAAGAGCGTTATCAGCTTGCTCGTATGGATCCGGAACGGCCGATTCTCGATACCGAAGAGACTTTTACTACACCAGCGGCGGTCCTTGAGCACATGCGGCAATTCGCGCAGGTGCAATTCTCGACGCATACCCTCACGGCGACCAAACGCACGCACAACATGGCGACCCAGTTGCCGCCGGCATTGAAGATAGAAACGCGTTTCGACGATGCCGCCGCTGCGCTGATGCGTTTTCTAGACGAATTCAAGGGGCGAGTCCTGTTCGCCTGTGACTCGGCCGGCAGGCGTGAACAGGTATTCGAAATGCTGACCGGACGGAACCTGGATCTCGTTCGTATCGAAAACTGGCAGGACTTCCTGAATTCCGACGCACGAATAGGTGTTGCCATTGCAGCGCTGGAAAACGGCGTGATTCTTCCGGACACCAACATTGCCATCATTGGTGAGCAGCAACTGTTTGGTGAACGAGTTCGCCAGCAAAATCGTCGGCGCCGAATCGAACGAGACCCCGAAACCATCATCAAGCAGCTGAATGATCTCGAAACGGGGTCACCGGTAGTGCACGAAGAGTATGGCGTCGGTCGATACCACGGCCTGATTACGCTGGATGCTGGCGGCATCGTTGCCGAATTCCTGCACCTCGAATACGCGGACGGCGATAAGCTGTACGTGCCCGTCCATGCGCTCGATCTCATCACCCGATTCACTGGTGCCTCGCCGGAAAACGCTCCCTTGCATCGTCTCGGCAGCGACCAGTGGGCTAAGGCGCGACGGCGGGCCATCAAAAAAATACGCGATGTCGCGGCCGAACTGCTCGACGTCTACGCACGCCGCGCCGCGCGAGTCGGCCACCGCTTTCGCTGGCCGGAAGCCGACTATCGAGCATTCGAAAGTGGCTTTCCTTTCGACTTGACCGACGACCAGGACCGAACCATTAAAGAAGTTCTGGCCGACCTGGAATCGGACCAGCCGATGGACCGGATTGTTTGTGGCGATGTTGGCTTCGGCAAGACGGAAGTGGCGTTACGCGCGACGTTTGCCGCGGTACACGGTGGCAAGCAGGTTGCTATCCTGGTGCCGACCACCCTGCTCGCCCAACAGCATGGCCAGACTTTTAGCGACCGGTTTGCCGACTGGCCTGTTCGTATTGAAGTTCTTTCGCGGTTCCAGACGGCCAAAGACACCAAGTCGATTGTCGCCGGCATGCGCGACGGCAAGGTTGACGTCGTCATTGGCACGCACCGCTTGTTGCAACACACGAAGGACCTCAAGGATGTAGGCCTCGTTATCATCGACGAGGAGCATAGATTCGGTGTGCGACACAAGGAAGCGATAAAATCGTTGCGCAGCGAGGTTGATATCCTGACTCTGACCGCGACGCCGATACCGCGCACAATGAATATGGCGCTGGGCGGAATTCGCGATATGTCACTGATTACCACACCACCGGCCGAACGCCTTGCTGTGAAGACATTTGTCACCGAATGGAGTGACGGCCTTATTCGCGAAGCGTGTATGCGCGAGATCAAGCGCGGTGGACAAGTCTATTTCATTCACAACCGGGTTGAAGATATCGCCACGATTGCCGAGCGGTTGAGCAAACTAGTACCCGAAGCATCCATACGCGTCGGTCATGGCCAAATGCCGGAACGTGAGTTGGAACAGGTAATGCTCGATTTCTATCATCGCCGGTTCAATATCCTGCTTTGCACCACTATCGTGGAAAGCGGTATTGACGTGCCGACGGCCAATACAATCATCATCAATCGCGCTGATCGATTCGGCCTTGCGCAACTGCACCAACTGCGTGGCAGGGTTGGTCGATCACACCATCGCGCTTTCGCCTATATGGTTGCGCCTCCACGTACCGTAATGACGGCCGA
>JBPCXZ010000221.1:0-7042 GCA_051008055.1 Woeseiaceae bacterium | reverse complement strand
CGTAGTCGATCACACCATCGTTATCGATCTTGCTGGCAGCGACTCGAACTGCAGCCTTGTCACCCAATGGAATGTTCACCATGAGATCGCCAGCCATCTCGTTGCCTTCAGAACCGGAGACCTGCCCGTAGTCGAGCGCTATCCTCGCCTCGAACTCATCAGGATTCGGCTTGTTGGAAATGTAACGAACGGTGCCGCCAAGCGATCCGGAGCCGTACAAGGTGCCTTGCGGGCCGCGCAGGACCTCTACGCGCTCGATATCTTTCAAAATGAAGTTGCCAAACATCGGCGTGTTGTCAACGTAGGTTGCGACCGTTGGTACTGCGTTCAATTGGATGTCAGCATTGGAACCGTTGTCGACGTTCAGGCCGCGAATAACGATACTGTTGACTGTACCTGCGTTGCGATAACCCCGGTCGATCACGGTAACGCCGTACATGGAACGCAACAGGTCAAACTGATTGACGATATTGAGCTGTTCCATGGCCGCGCCGCTCATGGCCGAGATGTTGTATGGGATATCCTGCACGCTGGTGCTACGGGCGGTCGCTGTAACAACGATTTCCTCGAACAGCCCGGAGTCAGTATTATCCTGGGCGATTGCCAGAGGCGATGCTCCTGCCAATGCCGCGCCAACTGCAAATGCCAGCGGTTTCTTGTTGAAAGTATTGGTCGTGTTCATGCTATTTCTTTCCCCCTAAACACAGCGATTTGCTGTTATTAAGCTTACTAGTCCAGTTTTAGTCTCGTAGGTCCAGATTAATAAAAAATATTGGTCCAGATGATAATCTCATGATCGATCCGGCCGCTTCGCCATTTGCAACTCTCCAAGCGCATCGAGCGCTTCGGACGATGCGTCGTCTTCATTCTGTGGGTAACTGAGTGACGAATCCCGGAAGCTCTTGAGCGGCTGGCCCAGGTTCTGCCAGCCGTTCTCTCTAACCTCTCGCAGGTAGGCCAGATCCAGCTTCATTGGCATGATTTCCCGGCCTTTGCCAGCCTGGTAAATGACCTCACCGCCAGGCCCTGCAATACAGGACTCGCCGACACCCAAGGGGCCAGCGAGATTCACATCGAAGAAGTACACCTGGTTCTGGGCACCGTGTGCCCGAATCATCGCGATCTCGGCATTCCGGTCCTGGGTACTGGTCAAGCTGGGGTGCAAAATGACCTCGGCACCCATCCACGTCATGGCCCGAATTGTCTCCGGAAACCACATGTCATAACAGTTCGAAACCCCGAATCTGCCTACGTTTGGGACATCAAACACGACGAAATCTTCGCCCGGTGAAACTCCTTCTTCGTAAGGCATCCAGAGAAATTGCTTGCGGTAGCGGGCAATGACCTCGCCGTCCGGGTTGATAACAGGCACAGTGTTGTACAGCTGGTCCCCGTCCTTCTCGTGCAATGATCCGGGAATCAACCAGATGCTATGTTTGCGCGCGATTTCCGCGAAAAATTTCTCACGCGGACCTGGCAAGGCTTCAGCCAGGTTGCGATCTGCGCCACAGGCATTCAGCTCCGGCAATACGACCATTTCCAGCCATGGAAAACTGCCCATTACGGCGTCAATCTCGGCCGATATTTTGGCGCTGTTGTCGCCGCTGCTGGCCTCTAGCTGCAGCCCGGCTATTGCGAATGTGGTCATATCTCTCCCTCTTTGGCGGCCAGCCTAAAGGTGAAGGTGATATGAATATAGGTCCAGTCTGAATCTTAATACTGGTCCAGATTGAGAATATGGTGACAAATTCTAACCCGGGAGTTTGGCCGTCAGGCGAATAAAAGCAGAGTCCACAATCTGCTTGTCGCGGTTGAAATATTTGATCCTGTCGCCGTCAATGACGATGTAATAGCCGGTCTCCTCGCCATACACCCAACGATCCCATTTGCGATAGAAAACATCGCCATCTATACGCCATCTGCCGGCATCACTGTCTTCGTTAGCGTAACCGCGCTTGCCTGTCATCTTGCCGCCGGCGACATGCTCGATCGTGCACGGAGCGCCGTGTACTTCCCGGTACAACACAGTCGCACCGGACATGACTCGCCGCAGATCATCGCCCTGGAGCCAGACGCCCTGCGACGATTCCAGATGCTCAACTTTGCCCTTCACGAGCTCGCGAATCAGGGCGACAAGTCGCTCAACACCGGGGCGAATCTTGGCGACATCTAGGCTCGTAACGCCCATGCGAAAACAGTTTTCGGCATTCTCCCGTACCGCGTAATAGTGCTCGACGGGCTCGATCAGGATCCCCTGCTGCTCCGCTTCACGTGCGAGGTTTGCCACGTCAAAGTCTTTCGGCGTACGAACCCAATACGTAGTTCCGCCCACCTCGGGTGAAATTTCCATCGGCACGCCACGAACATTATTGAGCGCACGCTGCAACGCGACTCGACGCTCTCGGAAAACTCGGCCAAGTCGCAGCATCAATGAGTCGTAATGACCGAGCGACAGGAAATACGCAATCGTTCGCTGATTATTGAGCGGCGGATGATTGAGAATCTTACGACGCATTTGCCGGGCTCGGCGAATGAAGTCCGGATTGGCAACGATGAATCCCAGCTGCACAGCAGGCCCGAGCGCTTTGGAAAGCCCTGCCACGTATATCACCCGTCCATCAGCGTCCATACTACGTAACGCCGGAAGCGGGTGGTCCATGTAATTAATTTCACACTCGTAGTCGTCTTCGACGATCAGAAAATCGGATTCGGACGCCGCGGTGATCAGGGCTTGCCGCCTTTCCAGAGGCATCGCCACTGCGGTCGGAATCTGGTGGCTAGGCGTAACGTAGACCACATTGGCATCGCGCAGTCGATCGTCAACGACCAATCCGTCCTCGTCTACCGGTTGCATCGTCACGTCTGCACCGCGCATTTGAAAAAGGTTGCGAACCTCATAGTTGCCGGGTTCCTCAACCGCACAGGTCGTGGTTGAGTCGGCCAGCATCTGGCTAATCAGATACAGACTGTTCTGCGTGCCTACTGTTACCAGGATTTCGTCGGCACTGGCCTGAATACCGCGCCGGGTCAGGATTTTCGTTCTAATCTCTTCAATGAGTTTGGGGTCGTCGGCATCGCCGCTGTCAGTCGACCATTCATTAACATCGGCGACGCCCAGCGCGAGTCGATTGGCCTCGCGCCACTCCGCCAGAGGAA
Organism: Woeseiaceae bacterium; assembly: GCA_051008055.1. Taxonomy (GTDB): domain Bacteria; phylum Pseudomonadota; class Gammaproteobacteria; order Steroidobacterales; family Woeseiaceae; genus UBA1847. Next base: position 3,886 of record JBPCXZ010000221.1, on the reverse strand, counting down.
ACAAGCTTGCATCAAATTTGCCATCGATAAATGGATACGGGTAGTGACGCCAGTTCGGCTGGTCGTGCGCCTCTCGCCACCGCGCAGGTAATGAACGCACCCGACGCTCCCAAGCTGCACTCTCGGCCTGGGCCGCAACCGAACCTGTACCACTGTGCCCAACCCTCGACTCCAGAATATCTTCGTTGACGAAAATGCCGCTGCGTTGCCGACTGACGAGATAGCCGTCATCGATCAGTTGCTGATACGCCGCGACTACGGTGTTACGTGCAACCTCGAGTTGTTGCGCAAGCTTGCGGCTGGATGGCAATTTCATACCGGGCGGAAATGCACCGTTCAAGATTCCGTCGACCAGTTTCTGCCGAATCTGGTTCTGCAGCCCCATAGGGCTGCTGGCATCGAGGTAAATTATCGCGTCTTTCAAGCTTGCTCCGTATCTCTACTGCTGTCGCAACTACCAGCGACCCGAAGTTGGATTTGGCCTGCCAGATTTCAAGCCGGAGTAAGCATACAGCGAGCAAATCGCCAGCGAACAGAAAAACATGCTTAACAACGGCGCATGGGCGGTCCATTCCACGCTAACGTTGGCGGCCCTGCTGACGATCAGGAATGCGACTTCGCCCGAGGCAACAAGCAGAAAAAGGAGGAAGAAACCGAAGGCCATCCATTGCGGCACTGCGGCATACAGTTTTTTCACGTTGTAGGAGCTAAATACCAAGGTGATCGCGGCAATTGCCATCGGAATCGAAATCAACTGCAGCAGCAGCAACTCGCGCAGGTCGGCGCCTGCCTGCCCGCCGCCCATGAAAAGAGCCATGGTGGATATCAGGCAAGAACCAACAACCATTGCCAGTAAGATCATCAGTGTATTTAGCATCGTCAGAATGATATCAGCCACGCGACCGATATCGGAGCCGGCACACGTAGGTGAATGCCCCAATAGTCAGTCAGCACAGCTTCACTAGAATGAGAATTAGTGTTGGCAAACGGAGATTTCCGATGATGGAACTCGACACAATAATGACCACGGACGTGATCACCATCGGCGTTGACGACAATCTCAACGCGGCGCGCAAAATAATGCACGACAAACGGATTCGACACCTTCCCGTGGTCGATGCCGAAGGTCAGGTCGCCGGACTGGTCACAATCACAGACGTGCTCGCTGCAACGGATTCATTCCTTAGAGATGACGATAGCAAGATGCATCCTGAGCAGATTCCGGTGAAAGACGTGATGGTCTCCGACGTTATTACCGTGGACGAACATGCTGGGATCCGCCAGGCGGCTATATTCCTGGAGAAGCATCGTATCGGCTGCCTGCCCGTCGTAACAGACGGCGAGCTTAGGGGCATTGTCACAGACACGGACTTTGTCGGCGTTGCGATCAACGTACTTGAGCAAATGGAAACCGCGGAAGACAGTGACTTCGAATACGAAGAAGTGGGGTTCTGACTAGCCGAGTTCTTTGACCGCTCGCCAGGCCTGCTCAACGGCGCGTTGCATCAATGAGGCGGACACCGAATCGCTGTTCGCGATTGCGATTCGCCCAAACGGTTGTCGACCGATCGCGCCCGCGTTGCCAACTGCATAGGCATGCGCCCAGCGGTTGATCGAGATGCTGTGTACATCTCTGTCAAAGTCGAACAATTCTTGCGGAAACATCCCGGTGAGATGTTCGCGAATTTCAGCTTCGTAGTCTGCGAACGTCGTTTGGAGCATAAGTTCGCGTGCACCGCGGTACTGTTCGCGTCGCGGCGCGCCGACCTCACCGCCAACCGGACAACAACGCATGTGCAGCACGCAGGGGTCGTCGGGTGTTTTCGTGAATTCGTAGCCGCCCATGCTCACCGGATAGTCCATCCCAACGACTTGATGCGTGTTGCCCGGGCACATGGCCATACCGATCCCCAATTCCTGCATCGCCCGCCAGTTGCTCACGCCCACTGTCGTGTACTGCAACGGTACCTTTGACAGCTTGCGCAGAGCGGCATCCTGTTCCGGCGGCAGATCGGGAACAATGTGCGGAATCATCATGTTGTAGCCAGCCATCACAACGGCCTTCGCCGTGACTTCAAATGACTTTCCATCATTTATGTACTTGACGCGCACATCACTCGCACTATTCGGCTCGCCATTGTGCTGCACATTCACCACTGTGCTGTTCAGGCGTAGTCGCACGCTGTTGCTTGACCGGTCCAGTTCCGAGTAGTCGAACCTGGACAGAATGATTTCCTCGGCGGTCGAACCGGGACCAACGTTAGGGATCATCTTTTTGACCAGTGATCGAGCAAAGGTCGCGTTGCCATCCGGAAAATGGTGGACAAACGGGTCTTCCACGGCATACGTGCCGCCTTCCTGGTTGACGTAGCCCTGGTAGTCGCCCTTGTCCAGGGCATCCGGCCATGCAACGTAAGGATCGCCGCCCATACAGCCACTGGTCAGCGCGCCATAGATACTCATGACGTCGGTGCCGATACCGGCGTAATCAATGGCGGTGTGGCGCGCCATACGCAACACCGCCGGGTCATCGACACCGAGCGTATTCTGTAAGTAGTCAAACCAGGAGTGTGTGCGCACATACTCGCGAACTGATTCCTTGGGGATATTCAGAACGTGCTGGCCACCGTTTAGTACACGCAACAATTGTCGCTTGCCCTCATCGCTGAGCGGGGACAGTTGCACGGCCTCTTCATTCGATAAAGTCGGCCGCAGCAGGCCTTCGACAAACCCTGGGTAATCACAAAAGGGATGCGCGACTACTTTGTTTTCGCCGAACACGCGTTCGTTGAAAAACGTTGCCGCACCCAGACCATGCCGCTTGTAAAAGTCGGTATCGTACGCCGTCTCGAATCGATTCAGGTCAACACCCAGCTCGACCATCAGGTTGCTGACGACTTCGCTCAGCTCAGCTGTACCTTCGACCGACTCCGAACCGCCTTCCCCCAGGCGCAGGACACCATCAATATCGTGTTCGTTACGCTTGGCATGACCGCCGAAGTCATCATGGTTATCCAGGATCAGGACTTTCTTGTTCCGACCATGTTGCTGGATATAGAAGTGCCCCGCGGCCAGACCGCTCAAGCCACCGCCAACGACTACCAGGTCGTAGGTTTCGGCCAGTTTTGTGGTTGGGCCCCAATCACTTCTGCCATACCGCGCGCGCGCATGCGCAGCTTCGTTGGAACCAGGGTGGCTCCCGCGCAGACCGGTGCGCGCCGGTGGGTAGTAATCGGGACTGAGCGCGGCCATGGCCGCGTCTGCACTTGCCCGCAATGGCAGCATGGCGCTGCCAGCAGTCATCAACGTGCCGTTCACAAAATCCCGGCGAGTAATCTTTGTCACGGGGAATACCAGATAGGCGACGTCCAGGCGCGTTCCTGGATGGTTGACGGAACCGTGTCCAGTAATTCCCAACCGAATCGCACCGCCTCCCAGGTCGTCCAGCGACATGTCGGGTTTTCAATCACTCGAGCATAGTAAAAAGCGTGCTGTGCGGCGTTAAACTCAGGATCTTCCCAAACCCCGACCAAAGACACGTCTCCTTTATCATTGGATATGTCGCAGGTTTTTAGATCAACGGATGCGCCGTTGTCCGGGCAACGATTTGTCGCTGAGTCCGGAACGCCGCCGTCCGAACAAACGACATCGACGACTTTCTCTGACACGTTGCCGTCCTGATCTACCCACCCTTTAATGATCTGTATGCGTTGCAACCATGCGCTGGCTGGATCCTTCATCGCGAACACGACGAACTGCGGTGCGCCGCCAACGTTCTGCGACGATACAATATCGCCACCCATTGGCACACCTGACGCGTAGGCGGATTCCACCCAGTCGCCGTCACTCATCAAATCGTCCGGAAAATCCCAGCCTGCAAACATTC
>JBPCXZ010000220.1:0-4022 GCA_051008055.1 Woeseiaceae bacterium | reverse complement strand
GGCGGCGATGAGTTTGACAATGACTCAGCCTGCGGAACCTGGTTCGAGTTGTCACTACCAGGGCGCAACGCAGTGCGTGCTGCTCGATTCTGGGCGGCCGTCGCGCCCGTCATGCTGCAGTTTAGAGAAGAGCCGACCACTCATATGCGCTTTGATGCCGGCGGCGCGGCGATAGGTCTGTCGGAAAGCATCGCCCTTAATGGTCCATCACTGTGCTTTCGATGTCATGACAAGCAAGCGCTGCTGGACCTCATTGAACACCATGGCTTCGAGCACCAGAAGTATCCCGGCTTCGAGGGAGCGTTTGTTTCGATAACCGCCCCGGAGGGCACGACATTGTTTGCTTTCGACGAGGACTTTCTCGGCGAAGCCTACGAAGTCGAAGAGTCCGACGATCAGGCGGTCTACCCAGACGCAGAAGACGACTAGTCCAGCGAGAGGTCGGAGATACGTTCAGCCTGACGACGCAATGCCGTGCCGATGTCCGCTTCATCATACAAAGCGTTAATCTCTCCGAGCTTCGGCCGCGATCGCACCAGCGACGCTTCTGGGTTATCAAATGGCGCGTCACAGGCGATACCGGTCAGCTGACGCGACAACATGGCATCGTCCTTGTGAGTCGCCAACTTTTCACCAAGCGTCTTGGAACCACGGACGTTCACTTCGTGTACTCGATCCAGGTTTTGGTAAATATCTTCCAGGCTACCGAAGTGTTCCAGCAATACGGTCGCTGTTTTCTTGCCCACACCCGGAACTCCCTTGATGTTGTCTACCGCATCACCTGCCAGCGCCAGGAAGTCTGCAATTTGTTCAGGGTGCACGCCAAACACGCCGCGAACTTCGTCATAGCGAATCTTGCCCTTGCCCGCGAAGTCCCAGAAGACGTCATTCCTGGAAACCAACTGCGCCAGGTCCTTGTCGCGAGTTACGATCGTTGATGGTCGGTTAACCGTGCGGCCGTGCTCAACCAGCGAACCAATCAGATCGTCCGCCTCGTAACGCGGACTGCCACTTTCCATCAACCCCAGCGCCCGGGTGAATCGACGGCACTGTCCGAACTGTCGCTTCAATTCTTCAGGTGCCGGATCCCGGTTTGCTTTGTACGCGGGATAAATTTCCGTACGAAACGACTCTGTCATGCTCTCATCGAACAGAACGGCAACATGTTCCGGGTTCACCTGCTCAATGAAGTCGCCAAGAAAACGGCAAAAGCCATACAACGCGTTTACCGGATTGCCTTCCTTGTCCACCATGTCGTCGGGCATCGAGTAGTACGCTCGAAACACGTAGACACTCGCATCAATCAAATACTGCATAGATCCAGCAGCAATTTACTCATGGAAGTGGACTTCGATGATCTCTTTACCATCGGCGAGATGATCGGTTAGTCGCGCGTGCAACGGACTCGAGCGCGGGATGTGCGCTAACAGATATTGCATCTGATCTGCTAAAACACGACGGCCTTTCAAATAAATGTATTCGGCGTAAGTCGGCGTGAACGGCACGGCAATCAGTTGCATTGCCGCCTGTTCCGGTGTGCGTCCGCCCTTGTAGTTGTTGCAGCGACGGCAAGCCGCTGCCACATTAGTCCAACTATCTGCCCCACCTTGTGAAATGGGTGTGATGTGATCACGGGTCAGGTCGCGCGTTGGAAATCGCATCGCACAGTACAGACAAAGATTTGCGTCTCGCTTAAACAGCGTGCGGTTATTCAGAGGTGGAACGTACTGATCGCGGTTGCGCAGAATGCTACGGCTGGTGCCATGAGTTGCAATGATGGAATTGACGTCGATCTTGCTGCGCTCGCCGTCGAAGCTGCTGTAGCCGCCAAACACTGTGTACAACAGCGTACCGCAATCGTACGCCACCTGTTCAGTGTGATACAGGCGTACAGCCTCTCGATAGTCGATCCACTCGAGTGGCATTCCGGCGACATCAGTTCGCAACACTTGCTGCGAGATATCAGTAGCGATTCCTGCGAGCATATGCCGCCGAGTTTAAAGCGCTTTCAGTACCGCGTCGAGCGTATCCTTCGCATCGCCGAACAACATGCGCGTATTGTCCTTGAAGAACAACGGGTTCTGCACGCCTGCATAGCCAGTCGCCATACTGCGTTTCAGAACTATCGTCGTATCGCCTTTCCAGCATTCAAGTACCGGCATGCCTGCAATCGGGCTGTCCGGCACTTCGAGCGCCGACGGGTTAACGATGTCATTTGCGCCGATCACGACTGAAACATCGACGTTCGGAAAATCATCATTGATCTCGTCCATCTCAAATACGATGTCGTACGGCACCTTTGCTTCAGCAAGCAACACATTCATGTGGCCGGGCATACGTCCTGCCACCGGGTGAATGCCGAATCGGACATTTATCTTTTTGGCCCGCAGCGCTTTCGTAATTTCAAACACGGTGTGCTGCGCCTGTGCAACCGCCATGCCGTAGCCCGGGATAATCATTACTTCTTTCGCGCCAGCGAGCATTGCGGCAGTCTCGGCCGCCTCGATCGCAACCACTTCACCCTGCTCTTCACTGCCGCCGCTGGAGGACGAACCACCGCCGGTGCCGAAACCGCCAGCAATCACGGACAGGAACTTGCGATTCATTGCGCGACACATGATGTAACTCAGAATAGCGCCACTCGAACCAACCAACGCGCCCGTAACAATGAGCAAGTCGTTGCCCAGCATGAAGCCAGTTGCCGAAGCGGCCCAGCCCGAATAGCTATTCAACATCGATACGACGACCGGCATGTCGGCGCCGCCGATTGCCATCACCATGTGAATGCCGAATACAAGTGCGATTACGGTCATGATGATTAGGGGCTCAAGTCCACCACCGGCAGCGGACTGCACTACGAATCCGTAGCCGTACCAAATCGCCGCCAACAGCAAACCGAGATTGAACAGGTGACGCCCTGGCAACGTCAGCGGCTTACCGCCAATGCGCCCACTTAGTTTACCGAATGCGATGATCGATCCGGAAAACGTTACCGCGCCGATCAAGATGCCTAGATACACTTCGATGTCGTGGATCGTCTGTTCGACGCCTTCGAAGTGCACGTTGGGATCCATGAAATTGGCGAAGCCGACGGTGACCGCTGCGAGACCAACCAGGCTGTGCAAACTTGCGACCAGTTCCGGCATCTGCGTCATCTGCACGCGGCGTGCGAGCAGAATACCGATGCTGCCACCGACGACCAGTGCCCCGAGCAGCAGCTCGTAGTTTCTGGAAACCACGCCGAGAATGGTCGCCAACAGGGCGATCGTCATACCCGAGATGCCGTACCAGTTGCCGCGGCGCGCGGTCTCCTGATTGGAAAGTCCGCCGAGAGCGAGAATGAAGAGAACTGTCGCAGCGATGTACGACACGGTAACTATGCCTGCGCTAATCATGCCGACCTCACTTGCGGAACATTTCGAGCATGCGGCGCGTGACGGCGAAGCCGCCCGCGATATTGATGCTCGTTATAAGGACGGTGAATACTGCGACCCACATGATGACTTCATTCTCGGAACTGATTTGAATCAATGCGCCGATAATGATGATGCTCGAGATCGCATTGGTCACACTCATGAGCGGCGTATGCAGCGCTGGAGATACATTCCAGATAACCATGTAGCCGATGAAGCAGGCCAGCACGAATACCGTGAAGTGCGCCATAAACGACTCGGGAGCTACCGCGCCGAGACCTAGCAACGATAAGCCCGCCAGTACTGTTGCAATGATCGGGCCGGCAGCCGATCTCTTCGGCGGCTCTGCAACGGCTGGCGCTGGAGCTGGTTCGGCTGGTTTCGCCGGGGCAGCCGATATTTTCGGCGCGGGCGGCGGCCAGGTTGTCTCGCCACCCTTGCACACCGTTACACCACGAATAACTTCGTCGTCAAAGTTGACGTCGATCTCGCCGTTCTTTTCAGGGCTCAGCTCAGTCAGCAGATGTCGCAAGTTTGTGCCATACAACTGGCTCGCCTGCGCCGCGAGACGGCTCGGTAAGTCTGTGTAACCAATAATCGAGACACCGT
>JBPCXZ010000219.1:0-4522 GCA_051008055.1 Woeseiaceae bacterium | reverse complement strand
CTGGCGGAGAGGGTGGGATTCGAACCCACGGTACGGTACAACCGTACACCTGATTTCGAATCAGGCACATTCGGCCACTCTGTCACCTCTCCACGTCTGACGACGACCGGGAATTGTACGCAATGCTCCCGGCAAATTGCTAGGGACGCGTGTCCTCATCGAGCAAGCCGGCAGGTATATCCTGGTAGCAAACCGGCCGCAGGAAGCGCCGGATCGCCATGGAGCCAACAGAGGTTGCGCCAAAGTTTGTGCTGGCAGGGTACGGGCCGCTATGCACCATCGGGTCCGCCACTTCTACGCCTGTTGGAAAACCGTTCGCAATAATTCGGCCCGCCTTGCGCTCCAGAATTGCAACCAGCCCTTTCGCCGTGCCTGAATCTGCGTCATCCATTTGTAAGGTCGCCGTGAGTTGCCCGTCTAATCCACGCGCAATCTCTTGCATTTCGTCTGCATCAGCCGCGCGTACGACAATACCGGCAGGACCGAAGACTTCCTCGGCCAATTCCGGATGTGCCAGCCAATCCTTGCCGCTAGTCGTGAAAACGACCGGCGTTGCGGCGCGCGTTTCGCAGGAATCACCAACTACCTTGGTGGTCGCCGCGGAGTTATCCCATTCGGCAACACCAGAGCGAAATGCATTGGCAATGCCATCGGTTAGCATCGTCTGCGGATCAGCAGCGCCCAATGCTTCGGCCGCCGTAGCAACAAACTGATCGCCTGCCTCGCCTTCTGGCACAACGACAACACCCGGATTGGTACAAAACTGCCCAGCTCCCATGGTCAACGATCCTGCCCAGCCCTGCGCGATCTGTTCGCCTCGGTTAGCCAATGCGTTGTCGAGCACAAACACCGGGTTGATTGAACCCAGTTCGCCGTAAAACGGGATTGGAATTTCGCGCGCGGCACAAATGTCGTACAGCGCACGTCCGGCTGCTAGTGAGCCTGTGAATCCGACCGCAGTGATCAATGGGTGTCGAACGAGATGCTGTGCTACTTCGATGCCGGAGTCCTGGATAAAGGAAAATACGCCGGGATGTACGCCACAGGCCTTAATCGCCGCATCGATAGCCTGCACGACAATTTCGCCCGTACCCGGGTGCGCGGGATGACCTTTGACCACGACCGGGCAACCGGCTGCCAGTGCTGATGCCGTATCTCCGCCTGCCGTCGAGAAAGCCAGGGGGAAATTGGATGCACCGAATACAGCAACCGGGCCCATCGGCCGCATGACCAGGTACAAATCCGGTCGGGGCAATGGTTCACGATCGGGCAGTGCTTCGATATGACGTTTGTCGAGATAATCGCCCGCAACAATATGCTCGGCGAACATTCTGAGCTGACCTACCGTTCTGCCCCGCTCCCCTTCCAGTCGAATCTGCGGCAACCCGGTTTCCGCCATTGCCGTTTCGGTCAATTCTGGTCCGCGAGCCTCGATCTCATCAGCGATTTTCTGAATGAACGCCGCGCGATCTGCTCTCGGCATAGAGCCGAATGACGCAAATGCGTCCTCGGCGGCTGCGACGGCCTGGTCTACCAGTTCGGTCGTCCCATTCGGATAACTCTGCGGTTCACCACTCGATGGGCTGGACTCGAAGGTACTTTCGCCGGAGACCCACTCCCCGGCAATCAGGTGCTTACCCTTAATCATTCACTAATTCCTTGGCACTGGTTGGGGTCAGAGCGGATGCTAGCAGTAATCAGTCGTCTGCGCGTCGCCACTTTTGGCATAGAATGTATTCTCGAATTGCGCAGACCAGACCACAGGATGCTCACCCATGGCTCTTATACCGAACATGAAGAAACACTGGACCAAAAAGTACGCCGAAGGCTTTTCGGGCCACGAGCCCGACTCGACTGAGATTGAAATAGCGCTGAAGGCGGCATTGGGACCCGGCACGGTACTGGAAATTGGCGCAGGTGCGGGACATTTCACACGCCTGGTCGAAGAATGGGGCTACGATATAACAGCGACGGACCTTGTCGTAGGCAATACCCTGGATATAACGCGCGAACGCCTAGGCGAATTCGACAATGTGATCGCGATAGGTGTACTGCACCACATACTCGACCATGAAAGTTTTCACGCGGCACTGACTAACATCAAGACGATGGCGAAAAAGCGCATTATTGTCGGCGTCAAATTACCGTCGGAACGACTCAAGCGAAAAACACGGCACAGCTATCGCTATTCGGTGCTCGATTACATTGAGATTTTCGGCGGCCCGGTCAAAGTCACCGCCGGCGGCTACCTTAGTCTTTTGGAATGGGATGTAGGATAGTTGTCAAGACCCAGTCTATAGACAATTTGTGGCAGAATCGGTGCTAAGGACAAAGCACGGAGAAAGGCTTTGCGGATATTGCTCTTCATTGCACTGGCGGGGTTGATCGGCACTTGTTCATCGCCACCACCTCTGCTGGACCAGATTCTCGAGATCGGCGAACTGCGCGTTGTCACTCGACACAGCCCAACCGCGTATGTCCTTGCGCCGGACGGAAGTCCATCCGGGCCTGAATTCGATCTTACCCAGGCATTTGCCAACGATCTCGGCGTCGAGCTGGTCGTCGAAACCGTGCAAAGCGTATCCGAAGTTCTGCCCTTCATGCTGAACGGCAAAGCGCATCTCGCTGCAGCCGGCTTGTCGATCACGCCGAATCGACGCGACTTCGTCAGCTTCGGCCATCCCTACGATATGGTCGACATGCACCTGATTTACAAACTGGGCACTGGCAGACCACGTTCGATAGATGATGTTCCGGGCAGAACCATTGAAGTGGTTGCCGGAACCAGCCATGTCGACATGCTGGCCTCACTGCAGTCGATTTATCCCGCACTGACATGGGTAGAAAACGCCGATGTTGAGGTCGCCGACCTCCTGGAGAAAGTTGCCGCGGGCGAAATCGACTTCACGGTAGCTGACAGTACAGAATTCAATATTCAAAGAAATTTTCACCCAGACCTGCGCGTCGCACTGGACCTTGAAATTGGCGACCCATTGGCCTGGGCATTCCCGCGAGATAGCGGTGACACGCTGCTCGCGCGCGCCGACGAATTCCTGATTAATGCGGATCGCAACGGCACGTTGGCGCAGGTCAAGGATCGCTACTACGGCTACACGGATGAGTTCGACTATGTCGGTACGCGCAATTTTATTCGTCACTACGAGAGCCGGCTGCCAAGATATAGAGCGACGTTTGAAGAAGCTGGTGAGAGGTTTGGCGTTGACTGGCGATTGCTGGCTGCGATTGGCTATCAGGAGTCACACTGGCGCTCGCAGGCAGTGTCTCCGACCGGCGTCCGCGGCATCATGATGCTCACCGAAGACACAGCACGTTACTTAGGGATAGACGATCGAGTCGATCCAACCAACAGCATCATGGGTGGTGCACAGTTTTATGCGAGACAAACCGAACGCGTGGCCGATTCGGTGAATGAACCGGATCGCACCTGGATGGCGCTAGCAGCTTATAACGTCGGCTTTAATCATATTAAGGACGCACGACAAATCGTCGCCTGGCAAGGCGGCAATCCGGATACCTGGATTGATATGAGCAACGCACTGCCGCTACTCGCGCAGCGCAAGTGGTATACCCGCGTGCCCTTCGGCTATGCGCGCGGCTGGGAACCCGTGCTGTACGTCAACAACATCCGCAGTTACTACAACATCCTGAAGTGGCTAACCGCGAATGAAGACGATCCTGTGCCGGAAGAACTGGTCGTCCCGGCGGAAATTACCTCAACCTGACCTAGCGGCGTGCAGCAAAGAAACGCTGCAAAATATCGGCACAATCTTCTGCCATCAGCCCGCCCTGAATTTCAAAGCGATGGTTAAACGCGGCGGAATCGCTCAGATCTATCGCGCTGCCGAGCGCACCGGCTTTTTGGTCGTAAGCACCGAATACAACACGGGCGATGCGTGCCTGCACGATAGCGCCCACACACATCGCGCAGGGCTCCAGCGTCACGTAAAGCGTCATAGCGCCCAACCTGTGATTCTCAATTTGCCGTGCCGCAGCACGTAGCGCGATGATTTCGGCATGACCACTGGGGTCATGATCAACCAGAGTTCGATTGTGAGCTTTGGCAATGACGGCGCCTTGCGACACCAGCACAGCACCGACAGGGGCTTCACCAGCAGCGGCTGCGAGTTGCGCCTGCTCCAGCGCCGCCTGCATAAACTCTGTATTGCTCACATTCGCCGACCACGCCCACTCAGCAGCAACGTGGTTTTTATACAGTTTAATACCGCGATTTTATGCCACTCCTACTCATGAATGTGCAACTTGTCTGTAATTTCGTCACCACTTTGCACGTTTTTTCTACGCTTGCGCCACTATTCGAATTCAATAATTTGCTAGAACCTTCGTTGCACAGTGTAAGACGAAGAACGTGCTTTATCCATATACGTTCTTCTGTTCGTTCACTTGTTCTTTTGTGCCACTCGTCTGCCAAACTGCGCTTGCTCCCATAGCGTATGACTAGATTAAACTTTCCATCAACACTCGCAGTCCACCAATGTATAAC
>JBPCXZ010000218.1:0-4544 GCA_051008055.1 Woeseiaceae bacterium | reverse complement strand
GAAGATCGCGACTGGGAACGCGAGTGGCTGAAGGACTTTAGCCCGATGCAATTCGGTGAGCGTCTTTGGATCTGTCCGAGTAACGCGACCGTCGATACTCCAGGTGCAGCTGTGGTAACGCTGGACCCGGGCCTGGCTTTCGGTACCGGGACGCACCCAACAACCGCATTATGCCTCGAATGGCTTGGCGCTCTGGATCTCGATAATAAGCAGATGCTCGATTACGGCTGTGGATCCGGCGTGTTGGCGATTGCGGCACTCAAGCTAGGCTGCGCCCGGGCGACTGCTATGGACATCGACCCGCAGGCGGTTCGTGCCACCATCGACAATGCCACCATCAATAACGTGCGCGACCGAATAATGGTTAGCAATCATGCGGGTGGCATCGCCGGCGAGTTTGATATCGTGGTCGCCAATATCCTGGCCGGACCTCTGGTCGATCTCGCAGAATCCATCGCTTCGCATGTCAGAAGCGGTTGTCTGCTCGCATTATCCGGCATACTCTCCGAGCAGGTTGGAGAGGTGCTAGAAGCATATCAAGCCTGGATCGAGTTCGATGAACCCGAATTCCGGGAACAGGATGGGCAATCCTGGGCACGACTGAACGGTCGAAGGACCGAGGGCTGAGCGATGTATACCGAGTGTCCCGAATGCGAAGTTGCGTTTCGCGTTACGGCAGACGTTTTGAAACAGGCCGCGGGCAAAGTCCGTTGCGGCGGCTGCGGCATTGCGTTCAATGCGCTCGCACACCTCTCCGAAGAGATGCCCGGCACTCCAGTCGAAGTCGAGTCGCCGGCCGAATCCGAGTCACCTGAGTCAGGCGACTCACTAGAGCTGGAAGCCGGCACACCACCTCAGGCGATTTCTGCCGAACAAAGCGCGGCCTTGCTGAAAACGCTCGACCAACTCGCTGGTGACGATATTCGAATAGAAGACACCGGCGTTGAATGGCGAGTGATGGATGTCGACGAAGACGATGTCGATAAGGCTCTCGCGGACGATCCTGTGCCGAGTGCCGTACTTCAGGAAATGCGCTTCGACGACAACACACCGCTACCGGACGATTTTGATCTGGATGCGACACCATCACCAACACCGGTAATCGAAACAGAGACAGAGCCAGAAGCTGAGCCCGATCTGGAGAGTTCGCAGGTTGATCTCGTTTTCGGCGAACCGGACGAATGGGAAGACTTGCTGGGCGATTTGGACGAGGCAGTAGAAGCGGCAATAGAGCAACCGCTGGATGTCGACACACAGTTCGCGCAACAGGCCGAAGAACTTGGTCTGGATTTAAGCGGACAACACGAATTGTTGACCGAGGAAGAGTCTGACGAAGAGCCTGAGGAAGAGCCTGAAGAAGAGCCTGAGGAAGAGACTGAAGAAGAGCCTGAGGAAGAGACTGAGGAAGAGCCTGTAGATGCTAGCGAAACCTCCATTGAAGAAGATCTGATTGCAGCGGCGTTCGAAATCGAAGCCGCGGCGCGCGAAGAGGCGAAAGCCGCGCAGGCTGAGGAACAAAGTGAAGACGAAGAGATCAATCTGGATCACGTCAATCCTGAGGAACTGTCTCGCGCCGGAATTCTGGATGAAGACGATTACCTGGATGTCATAACTGAAGAGGATGAAGAAGCGGTTCTCGACGAAATCCAGTTAGAAGATTCACCGCAGGACCAGATACTGGCCCAAGCGGTACTCGAGGACGAAGCTGCGTTGGAAGCGGCCGTCGAAGCGCTGGAAGAAGACGACATCCCGCAAGAGGACGACCTGGAAGAAAATGATGTTCCGGACGAGGACGATCTGGAAGAAGACGATCCCGAATTGCTCGAGTATGCCGAACCGGCTGACGTCGAAGTACCAGAGCAGACCGAAGAAGAAATGACGGTCAACATGATGATCGATGAAGAGTTGTTGGCAATCGCTGTCGAAGATGATGACGGATTCACGTCGACGATCGTTCAAAAACAGGTTTCGGACGAAGACGACATTCCGGCTGAGGCCGACAATGACGACCATGCGGAAGAAGGTGAAATAGCAGAAGACGAATCTGCCGAAGAGGAACACTTAGAAGACGAGGCGAATGTATTTCCAGAAGAATTCTCTGCACCGACGGATGATGCTGGCAACCCGCTCATGGAAACGATCATCATGGAAGGCGAGTCGGTCGTTAACGAGCAAGATGAGGAACGACTAGCAGCCGCTCGCGCCGCAGCGTCTGAAAGCCTGAAGAAGGCGGGTTTCGAGCAGGAAAAAACCAGTTTCAGGGACTGGCAGCCGCCGAAACACAGCATGGCGGCAACAGCAGCAGTACTGTTCGTCATCCTGGTCTTTCAGGTCATTCACTATTCGCGCGAGGCGCTGGCCGTATCTCCCGCGTTTCAGAATACTGTTGGGCCCGTTTATCGCATGGTCGGCAGCCCGGTTACACCCGCCTGGGATGTCAAAGGTTGGCGGTTCGAAGCTACCAAGGGCAGCACCAACGAAGCTGGTGACGTGCTGACGATCTACTCGCGCATCGGCAACAACTCCGAACAAACGCTTCCTTACCCGCTAGTACATGTCTCACTGACGGACCGCTTTGAAGAAATAATCGGCAGTCGCGTGCTCGAGCCCGCCGACTACCTGGTGGATAACGCCGATCCCAGCAGTCCTATTAAGCCTCGCGAGACATTTAACGCAGTAATCGCTATCGACTCCCCTTCCGCAGCCGCAACCAGTTTCAAACTGAATGTTTGTTACCGGCTCGTCAGCGGTCAATTGCGCTGCGCCGACAAAGACTTCCGATAATGAAGATCGGCCCGTATGAATTGGCGAGTCCGTTCGTACTCGCGCCTATGGTGGGCGTCACGGATGCGCCGTTTCGGGAAATATGCCGACAGTTTGGGGCTGGCCTGACCACCTCGGAAATGACGACAGCCGATATCAGCCTTTGGCAAACCGCGCAATCGCGTCGCAAACTCGATATTGACCTGGATGCCGAGCCCGTAGTGGTCCAGATAGCAGGCTCTGAACCCGATCAGATGGCGACCGCGGCGCAAGCCTGCGTTGACCGCGGCGCGCAGATTATCGACATCAATATGGGCTGCCCCGCAAAGAATGTCTGTAAGAAACTGGCGGGCTCTGCGCTACTCAAGGACGAAAAGTTGGTCGCGCAGATTCTCGAGGCCGTAGTTGCAGCTGTATCAGTACCCGTCACGCTGAAGACTCGAACCGGCTGGGACCCGGATCACCGAAATGGTCCCGGCATCGCGAAGATCGCAGAAGCGAGTGGCGTTCAGTCTCTGGCTATACACGGCAGGACACGCCAGTGTCGATACCGGGGCGAAGCTGAATTCGAAACCATTGCGCGAATTAAGCAGGACGTTTCCATTCCGGTATTCGCCAATGGAGATATCACCTCATTGGAGAAGTCACTTGAGGTTTTGCGACTAACTAATGCTGATGGCTTGATGATTGGCCGTGGCGCCCAGGGGCGGCCCTGGTTCTTTCGCGAACTTGCCGCGTTCCACAGTGGCGACCAGGAAATACCATCGCTAGAAAAAAATGAATTGCGTGATACTATGCTCGGCCATCTAAAAAAACTGCACCGATTTTATGGGGAGAGCGTCGGTGTGCGGGTGGCTCGAAAACACCTGACCTGGTACTGCAAGCAACTCGTAAACGCAGGCGAGTTTAGATACCAGGCGGTGCGTGCTGAGAGTGCGACAGAACAATTACGACTAGTGCAGGAATATTTTAACCGTGCAGACGGGGAGATTCTTATAGCTGCCTAGTCGCTACCGGATTGGAACTAAGTGGCTAACAACAATCAGAACAGCGGCAGCAAATCACTACACAAACACACCGAAGATGCGCTCGAGATATATTTTGAGAATCTGAACGGTGACCGCCCAGGCGATCTTTACGATCTCGTCATTGGCGAAGTAGAACGACCACTATTTAAGGCTGTACTTGACTACACTCAGGGCAACCAGAGTCAGGCAGCTGGCATCCTTGGTCTCAATCGCGGCACGCTGCGAAAGAAACTGCGTTATTACTCTTTGATTCAGTAGGATTTTTTAAATGTTAACGGTGCGACGGGCGCTCTTAAGCGTTTCCGATAAGCATGGTCTTATCCCGTTTGCCAGCGGCCTTGCCGAACTTGGTGTTGAAATTCTCTCTACCGGTGGCACCTGCCGCGCATTGCGTGACGCAGGAATCGACGTCATCGAGGTCAGTGACAAAACTGGCTTTCCCGAGATAATGGACGGTCGCGTAAAGACACTGCATCCGACAATTCACGGCGGGCTTCTGGGTCGCCGCGGCACCGACGATGCGGTGATGGACGAGCACGGCATTGAGCCTATCGATCTCCTGGCGGTAAACCTCTACCCGTTCGAACAAACCATCGCACGCGAAGATGCAACGATTGAAGATGCGATCGAGAACATCGACATCGGCGGTCCGGCGATGATTCGTGCGGCGTCGAAAAACCACGAAAGCGTAGCCGTCGTGGTTGACCCTGCGGACTACGACAACGTCCTCGAAGCGCTGCAAGACAAGATTCT
>JBPCXZ010000217.1:0-4037 GCA_051008055.1 Woeseiaceae bacterium | reverse complement strand
TCCGTCTACGAAGCTTCGCGAAAATGAGTTTCAATGCACTGCTCGCTCACCGCGGAGCCTATGCCATACTCCGATGAGCCCAGAACAATAATTTGAATCACGGACAGTTCCTATGCTCTCGCCTCAGCGGCTGAAAACAATTCTCATCTGTTTGTCCGCGTCCTTCGTTATTTCGGGACTCTTGAACCCTATTGGCCTGATCAGTGGCCCGGTCGCCGAGTGGTTTGGTGTCCCGGTGACTGTGGCTGTAGCACGATTCGGTTATTTTACCGTCGGCGTATTTTGCGGCTACATCCTGTCATTCTATGTTTACGACTACTTTAAGCTTAGAAGCGTCGTTGTCCTCGGCTATGTTGTTATCGCCGCCTCCGTCGCAAGTCTCTATTTGTTTGATCATATTCTCGTCTTCACAGTCTGCTTGTTTCTCATCGGAGTTGCGGCAAGCATCGAGGTTTGTGGTGCGAGTACCTTGGTCAGCTGGCTCTGGGAGGAAAAATCTCGCCAGTCGATGTTGCTGGCGCAGGATGCGATGTTTAATGCCGGCGGGTTTATCTTTACCACCGCAACTACGGCGTTCCTGACGCGTGAAATGCACTGGGCATCGATCTACCTGGTGGTCGCAAGCATCGCCATTTTAATTGCAATCATTGCGGCCACGACGCCGATTGAGCAGAAGTACCAACGCGGTTCTGATTCAGAGGTAGTTACGGATTGGAGCATCGGCATCCTGGTTGTCGGCCTAAGCGTCCTGCTTTTCATGACAGCAAAGATCTCAATATTTATCTGGGCACCGCAGTTTGTTGAACTCGAGTTCGATGCTACGGTTGGTCAAAGTGGTCGCCTGATGCAGAATATTTTTGTCGGTGCGCTAACGGGGTCTTTGATTGGCACCTATATTGTTTCAAAACTCCGGGTCGATTTTTTCTTGATTGGCATGCTGCTGGTTGGTGCGACCGGCGTATGGTTCATGCTGAGCGCGTCGAGCCTGGAGACAGTACTGCTGCTCGGCTACGCCGTTGGCATATCTGTCGGCGCCACTTTCAATGGCTATATGGGTTTTGGTCTGAGTCTCGTAAGTTCTCCGACCCACAAGAACGTTGCCTACGTCTTGTTAGCTGGTGGAATTGGGTCAGCTATAGCGCCGCTGTTCAGCAGCAATGTCGTTGAAGCTAAAGGTACCGTTGGAGCGGCGCTGTATGCCTGCTTTATCATTCAACTTCTTGTGCTGGTAAGCGTCGTTCTGCTTGCTCTGTTCCAGAAGCGCGCGTCGCAGAAACTACGCCTGTTTGGCGCTGCTTCAAACACCTAGGTCGTTAAGGAAAAAAATGAATATTGATGGCAAGCCCTTTCGCACGATTTGGCCAAATGAAGATAGGAAGTCGGTATCCATTCTCGATCAGACACTGTTTCCGCACGAGTTCACGACGGCCACTCTGTCAACTACCGACGACGCCGAGAAGGCGATTTCGGACATGTTGGTAAGAGGCGCACCGCTGATAGGTGCGACTGCCGCCTATGGTATGGCGCTTGCGTGCCTGGACGATTCCAGTGATGAACATATTGAGGCCGCCGCGATGCAGTTGAAAGCTGCGCGGCCAACAGCTATCAATCTGCGCTGGGCGGTCGATAAGGTTAGAGCGGAATTACTGTCTGTCGATGTAGCAAGGCGTGCCGCGGCGGCATGGGAGCTGGCCGCGAAAATCTGCGATGAGGATGTCGAATGTAATTCCAGGATAGGTGACTTCGGACTTGAGCTCATCGAAGAGATTGCGAAACAGAAAACGGACTCATCTCCGGTCAATATATTGACGCACTGCAATGCCGGATGGCTGGCCACGGTCGACTACGGAACTGCCACCGCGCCTATTTATAAAGCGTACGATAAAGGCATCCCGGTTCACGTCTACGTCGATGAAACGCGACCACGCAATCAGGGTGCGCATCTGACCGCCTGGGAGCTGGGCAAGCATGGAGTGCCACATACTCTGATTGTCGATAATGCCGGCGGACACCTTATGCAGCACGGACAAATCGATGTTGTCATCGTTGGTAGTGACAGAACCACAAGTCATGGTGATGTGTGCAACAAGATAGGTACTTACCTGAAAGCGCTGGCGGCACGCGACAATGACATTCCGTTCTATGTAACGCTGCCTATATCAACCATCGACTTCGAGGTCACAGATGGTGTGTCAGAGATCCCTATCGAGGAGCGCGCTGGCACCGAAGTTACCGTTATCAGCGGAATAACCGAGGCCGGCAATGTAGAGCAGGTGCGAATTACTCCCGAAAACTGCGTGGCCGCAAATCCAGCATTTGATGTTACGCCAAGACGCTTGGTAACCGGTCTGATCACAGAGAGGGGAATCGTTGATGCCTCACCGGAGGGTATCGATGCCATCAAACCAGACGAGTTAGACCAGTAGGCAGTACATGAGTGACAAATTGAACACCGCTTCGGAAAAAGCGTTAACGGCAGCACTGGACCAGATCCGCATAAAGACGGACATGGTGCCGGAGATTGGCATTGTGTTGGGTTCGGGTATGGGTGATCTGATCGACATGCTTGAGGACCGGATAAGCATTCCGTACGAGGAGATCCCAAGTTTTCCTCGCGCGACGGCGCCGAGCCATCGTGGCCAACTGCACTTCGGGCGAATCAAGGAAGCGAACTGCGTAATCATGCAAGGGCGGTTACATCTGTATGAAGGTCACAGTCCCCAGGACGTTGCGTTTCCGATTCGCCTTCTGCACTTACTTGGCACCGGCATTCTTGTGGCGACCAATGCTGCGGGTGGCGTGAACAAGTCTTATGCTGTAGGTGATCTTGTGCTCGTTGAGGACCATATCGATATTGCAGGTATTGCCGGCATGGACCCAACCCGGGGCGCGAACCTGGACACGCTGGGGCCTCGATTTACGCCATTGAATCGTGCGTACCACCCGGAGTATCTAGATCTAATGGAGTCGATAGCGGCCGAACTGCAGATCAACACCCATCGTGGCGTGTATGGGTTTGCGACCGGTCCGAGCTTCGAAACCCCAGCCGAGATCCGGTTCCTGAGCATAATCGGTGTGGATGCAGTGGGCATGTCCACGGTTCCCGAAGTCATTGCGGCCAGGCATTGTGGAATGCGCGTAGTTGTTGTCAGCGCAATCACCAATGTGTGTATTCATGACACTGCTTCGCAACAAGATACGACTGAGGACGAAGTTTACGAAAATGCCGCGTTACTGCTAAAAAACGTCAACCGTTTGTTGGAACATTTTGTTAGCAGATTGCCCGACACAAAGCAGTGACCATGCTTCGGGTAACATTGATGAGACGAGTTCAAGAGTGAAACTACCGTCAATCCATGTAAGCCTGCTTGCCTGCATCTTGTTGACCGGCTGCGACGCCGAACAAGGGACAGCGTACGAAGGAACCGCAATGTTCGCCGAAGCGTGCGAAGGCTTGCCGCAGGCAACCAACGCCGCGCTCGAACTATCCGCTGCATCAGATGACTGGTTCCAGGTGTACGAATCTTCGGCAGGCGTCTACTCCATTGTCGAGCCGTATCAATTTCAGGAAACTATTTCACACCTGATTATTGGTGAAGAGCGAGCGATCTTGTTTGATACGGGTATCGGATTACTGCCGATTCGACCGGTAGTGGAGAAACTCACAGACCTGCCGGTCACAGTGCTCAATTCGCATACGCACTATGATCATGTCGGCGGCAATGCAGAATTCACGTCTATTCTGGCGATCGACACCGACTATACGCGCGCGAACATGGCGGGTTTCGACCGCGACACAGTGTCTGCAGATATTGCACCGGAAGCGTTTTGCGACGGCCCGCCGCCCGGCGTCGATCTGGCATCGTTTTCTATCAAACCGTGGAAAGCGACAAGCTATGTTGCGGACGGTGAGATACTGGATCTGGGTGGTCGCCAGCTCGAAGTTCTGCATGTTCCCGGACACACCCCGGATTCGACGGCGCTACTGGATGCAGAGAACGGCTTGTTGTTCACCGGTGACACTTTCTATGACGCGG
>JBPCXZ010000216.1:0-5224 GCA_051008055.1 Woeseiaceae bacterium | reverse complement strand
CCTCTGCCTTGCCGCGACGCCAGAAGTAAATCGCCACGATGCAGCTGGTTATAGGAAGAAGTATGCCGAATTCGTCAACATAGAAATGTGTCGAATCTCCGATTATGGTTAATGGCGTGAACACTTGCTGGATGAAAAGATTGTGGCTGGCGTGCAAGATTACGGCGGGCCATAAGCTATTGGTTTTGAAGGTGAAATAAGCATAGTAGACACCGGCCGGTGCGATGCTTAGGGTGAACAGCAGCATCTGCAGGGATAAATTGCCCACTCCAGCGTTGTAATCCGTGAGCAAAATTCCGGGCCAATGCCAAATTGCCCAGATCAGACCTGACATAATCCCGAGAGTCCCGAAGGACATCACCTTGCGCATCTCCCAGATCAGGAAACCGCGCCAGCCAATTTCCTCACCAAGGGCACGCGATGCCGTGCCAACGATGCCGATCGTCCCGATAATAACGACGAACAGAATGACCGCCGGCAGGCTCGTTTCCGAAGAGCCTGTGATCTGGCTCGACCAGTTGCTTAGCGTTTCCGGATTCGGAAAACCGCTGCCGCCTAAACCGAACAACCAGACGGGAATGTACATCGCGAGTCCGTAGGCAATCGGCAACCACCAGGCGTGCCAATTCCACTTCCAGCTTCCCCACGACCACGGCAGGCTGGCTATGGAGCGACGTAAATACACGCAGGTGAGTATCGCGGCAATCCCTGGTGCCCACATGACGCCGGTTACCATGAGTAAACTCATTCCACCTTGCCGGATCATGATCACATCAAACACGGCACTAAGTGCAATCGTAATTAGCAAGAAGATACCGATTGCTTTCCAGGCGTTACGACGTTCTGTCGGGTCTTTGCTTTGTGTCATTTGCTCTCGACGATCAGGTACGTGACTGTGGTATCGCCGATGTTTAAGACTTCATGCGCGTCTACACCGTTGCTCGTGTAACTGCTGCCTGTTGGCAGGTCAACTTCGCGAACACCATTTGCGTCGCTTATTCGCATACGTCCCCCGGAAATAGCATAACCAAAATGAGGTGAGTGATAGTGACGTTCATGGCCTACACCGGGCGCAAACGTGCATCGAAGTATTCGTTGCTTCGGATCTTCGTGTAAACGCTCGCAAACGGGCTCGCCTCGCCAACCAGCTGCCAGAGGATCAGGTAGTTCGGTCGCGCCCTGGACGGCTCCGACTGCCAGTAGTGTTGCAAGTAGCAACAGTCGTCCTTTAGTCATACCGATTCTCTGTTCTTATTCTTCGTAGGAGGTCAGTCCACCAAGCTTCGCACCAACCGGGACGAAGTGCCATCCCAGCTCGGCTGTAGCACGCTGATCCCACTCGCCGTCGCCATAGTAAGTCACAGAATTAAATGACCCGGACAACTTAGACAACGCGAACTTCATGATGTCTACCCTAGCAATTGCGTCATCCGATGTTGCAATGGGAATGTCGAGGTCTGCGAAGCCTGCGGAGCCAAGTTTCAGATGTGCGGACTCGCGCCAACCACCGGTGGCGATTGCGACAGCGTGTTGATCTGACTCAATGAGCTTCTGTACGTAGTTGCGTGCTCCGGAAATTTGCTCAAAAGGGCCGTTGCTTGTTACGTGTTCTGACAACATGTCGATGAAGCAACTCCTAATCTTTGCGATAGTCTCGGCCGCGTTCTCGACTGAATTCTCACGAATAATCTGCGATACGATTCCAGAGTCCGTCACATGTTCATAATCCGAGAATAATGGACGAATGTTCACATCGTCTATTGCCAAGCTAATGGCTTGATGAAACAGCGTTTCGTCAATTTCGATCGAGTGCAGCAGTGTGCCATCGATATCGAAAATCACTGCGTCCATCTACTCGAACCGATCGAGCGGGTAGAGCGCCATAGTCAGGCGCATCTCTCTCAATTCCTCGTCGCCAAATTCTGAATCGTCAAGGCCTTCCAGATAATCGAGTACATCCTTCAATTTGCTTCGCACAACTTCGACATGTTTTTGCGGCAAATGCACTTCAAGGTAGCTAAGCAATCCCTCTTCTTCGAGCTGCTCGCTAAAGTCACTCAACTCCACCAGGCGTAGCATTTCCGACATCGTGTTTTCAAACACTGTCTTAATCATCGGGCGATATGCGTTCTTCTGGTTCTCGGGAGACTCATCCGCAAACAAATCTGCATCTGCCCGAAACTGCTTTGCGATCGGTTCGTAGTATTTCTCGGTCGTACCGCGATTTTGCTGAGTATGTGTCAGTCGGATCAGGCCTGCTTTCTGCAGCAATCCAACGTGGTGATACAAGCGAGTCGGCTTCTCGCCGAGCGCGTCCGCAACCTGCTTGGTCGTCATCGGATCCGAGTCTGCCAGTGTCTCGATTATCCGCATACGGAGCGGGTGCGAGAGCGCCTTTACTTGCTCAAGATCGCTGATTCGGAAGGATTCCAGTTGTTCTTCGCTCTTTTTTTTACTCATAATTTCAATTAGTTATAGATTTTCCGGTCAAAAAGTTTATTCAAACACTTGCGATTATTCAAATAGACTTGAATAATAAGCTCCACTTGAATAATGGTAGCAGTTTACATGAATAATCACGCACCGAAAGAGTTTTCAGAAAGGTTTTGGCTGCTTTGGGGCAGCCAGGCCATATCCATTGCCGGCACCTTCGCCGTTCAGTTCGCCATTATCTGGTGGCTGACCAGCACGACTGGCTCAGCGACCGTACTGGCTACTGCGACCATGATCGGCTTACTGCCACAGGTATTTCTAGGACCGTTCTTTGGCGCCCTGGTTGATCGCTGGAATCGAAAAACGATCATGCTGCTTGCGGACTCCGCCATCGCATTGGTCTCAGCGTGGCTTGCCTGGATGTTTTATATGGATGCTGCCACCACGGCGCATGTGTTTGTTGCGCTTGGCGCCCGTGCAGTGGGCGGTGCGATTCATGCTCCCGCAATGCTTGCGTCAACATCGCTAATGGTTCCGGAAGAACATTACGTCCGCGTGCAAGGCTTGAACCAAGCGCTCACCAACGGATCGCCCTTATTGGCGGCGCCTCTCGGCGCTGCATTAATTGCGTGGCTCCCAATGTCGTCAATAATGATGCTCGACGTCGTGACCGCGATGATCGCAGTGATACCCCTGATCTTTGTAATGGTTCCACAGCCGAAAGAGGACAATGCGGAATCTGAACACACATCGGTCATCGCCGATGTTGTCGAGGGCGTACGCTATCTTGGCAATCACAAAGAACAGTCATACCTGATCATCGGAGCAACGTTCGTCAACTTCTGTATCGTCCCCGCTTTTGCGCTGTTACCTCTCCTTGTTCTACAGGAGTTCGGTGGCGGAGCTTTCTATCTAAGCGGCTTACAGCTTCTGTTTGGTGTCGGTGGCGTTATCGGTGGCTCACTACTCGCAAGCTGGGGAGGCTTCAAAAAGCGCGTACATACTGTATTGCTCGGATTCGCCAGCATGGGCGCAGCAACATTGCTCATTGGTCTCTCGCCTGCAAGCTCAACATGGCTTCCAGTTGCGGCTATGTTTCTGGTTGGCGCTGCTGCTGCCCTAATCAATGGTGCAATTATGGCCATGCTGCAATCCCAGGTTGCCGCGGATTACCAGGGCCGATTGTTCACATTGCTTGGCAGCATCGCGGGCGCAGCGACGCCAATCGCGCTACTCCTCGCAGCGCCGGTCGCTGAACTTCTTGGAGTAAGATTCTGGTATATCGCCGGGGGTATTGGATGCATTCTTATTGCTGCAATAGCAGCTGCAATACCGGCCGTTACTGGCATGGAAGACGGACCAGAGGCTGAAACGGTGAACGAGACCCCGGAAACACAAACCGCCGCCCAACCCTAGCTAAATAAATTTTGAATCAGCCATAAACCCAAACCAGACTGGCTGTAAGGAATACAAAAAGTTGCCAACAACAAAGTTTCCAGACAAGGCATTAACTCTTGCGTCTGAAGCGCTTAGAATATCTAGCGATGATATGGACATCTCTTACAGCGCTGTTGCTCAGCGCTCCACTGGCTTCCTCCGACATTCACAAGTGTGTGGACGAGGATGGCAACGTCGCCTATCAGCAGACACCATGCCCGGAACCGGTCGAGTCTGAACCGCTCGTGCCAGTGCCAGCCTTAGAGGAGGAGTCGCAACCGGCCACCGCTGCCGAGCTGCCCGCAGACCCCGAGCCCGTAAGAGCTGATTTGAAAAAGCCAGCAGATGTTGAGGTGTGTAAAATCCCACTCAGAGAAGCAATTGATGAGATTGAGGCAGAAATGCTGCGCGGCTACTCAGCCGAACGAAGCGAGGAGTTCAAACAGGATTTGCGCGTGTTAACTGAAGCAATGCGCGCCTGTGAATAGACCGGAGTTGCTATGAAAACACGACTGCTAGTAGTGCTGTTGACTTGCTTTGCCACTGTCGCCCATGCGGACGAAGCGGTTGAGGCAAAAATCGAAGGCAGCTACTTCGCAATGATCGTCAGCGACGTCGAAGCGTCGAGAAACTGGTACCAGACTGTTCTCGGGCTCGAGGAAATTTCGCGCTCTACCGAACGTGGTCGTTACGACATTATCAATATGGCCGGGCCCGGTTTGTTCGTCGAATTGCTGCAGTTGGATGCAGCGGCCGCCCGACCCGGCGGCCAGATCGAAGGGCCGTTTAAGGTTGGCATGCTGGTTGACGACCTGACTGCTTTCGCCGCCGCATTGCCCGCGACTACCGCGGAGGCAAACATCATTTATGATCAGGAAAACAGTATCGTGCTATTACAGTTGAAAGACCTGGATAACAACACGGTGCAGGTCATGCAAAAGGTAGAGGACTAAGCACATGGATGCAGCGAAACATCTCTCGGCCAGCAAGCTTGAGGAAGGCGTTGACCACATTCTGGCGACGCCCAAGGATGACGGAGAGCTAAAACTTATTGTATGTCGGCCGGAAATCGACGGACGTGATACACCGAGCGAAGCCCACCTCGACGTTGAAACCGGACTTGTTGGCGACAATTGGTTGGCTCGCGGCTCACGGCATATGCCGGACGGTGCTGCTGATCCGGAGATGCAACTCAACATCATGAACACGCGGGTCGTTGATCTCGTTGCAGGCTCTGAAGATCGCTGGCCACTCGCTGGTGATCAGCTATTCGTCGACATGGATCTAAGTCCCGAAAACATGCCACCAGGCATACAGCTCGAGCTTGGCGATGCAGTGATTGAGATAACCGAGC
>JBPCXZ010000215.1:0-8959 GCA_051008055.1 Woeseiaceae bacterium | reverse complement strand
ATCAGTTCGCCGACCTTGCTAGCCGCAGCATCGGTAAATACGATTGGCGGTGGCGGTGCGGATGTTCCCACGACGGGTGTTTGTGTTGTCATTGTTGCTGAACTCTTTAAGCGGCAGACTCGTCGATGCGACTTGTTTGCTCCAATAGTGCTACCTGGCCTTCGGGCTGATGAACAAGCTTGCCGTTAATCTCGGCGCCGATCGCCATCTCAATCAGATTGTAATACACATTGCCGATCACGCGGGCAGTCGGTCCCAACTCAACTCGCTGCGTCGCGTAAACATCACCACGCACTATGCCGTGCAGTACGACATAAGGCACCGTAACGCCGCCTTCGACATTGCCTTGTTCACTAACGCTCAGTGCCGAACTACTGTCGGCATCGGCACTTACGTTGCCTTCTACCGTGCCATCGATGTGGCAACCACCTTCAAAATTGAGGTCGCCATTCAATCTAGAGTTCGCGCCGACCAGCGTATCCACTACCGTGTGCCTGCGTTGTTTCTTGCCAAACATTGTTAAGCTCCTGCGTTAGCCTGGACTTGTCGTCCAGGCAAAGCTCTCTTCAATACTGGAAATCGATCGAGTCTTCGATCGGACTTCGATGCGTATGTTTTCGGGCGTAAACCCGTCCGGCAATACGATCTCTCGATCGAAATCCTGAAAATAGCGAAATTTGAATGCCCAGTTGCTGTCTGCCTCTGCCTCCAGCAATTGGGAGTAAGGGTAACTGACTTCGCTGCCGTTCTGCACCCCCTCTACTATCAGATGGACCTCACCCGATACCGTTCGATCGTGTTTCAGTGACTGCACTAGCACCAGTCGCACGTTATAGACGCGCTCCGAGCCGGCACGGGACAACCGTAAATCCTGCACCCTGAGCCCTGCTACACCGTCAGCTGGCGAAACAATACCGCGGTAGAAAGCGATCTCGGCAGCTTGTTCCTGAATTTTGGCCTGCAGGCTTACCAAGCTCACCTCAACGTCCTTGTAGGCAGAGCTATCGATATCGCGATTGGTCTCCAGGCGCGCAATAGTCTCTTTCAATTGCACGATTTCGTCGCCGAGCGTCGCAATCCGCTCTTCATAGGCTTCCCGCTCGTGGCCGGCGTCAACAATATTGTAGTTGGCCTGGATTCGCCCGAATTCATACACCAGGTAGGCGCAAACCGTGACCAGCAAGGCGATGAACACGCGCGTGGCAATGACACGGCGGGGGCTGTGCGCGTGAAAAGGCGAGTGTCTGGACAAAGAATAATCTCTAAGAGCGCAAAGACGTTATGTTACGCGGCGCTACGGCCAGTGAGAAGTGCGCTGGGCCACGAACATGCCACTCGAACGTGACGAGTTTCACAGGTTTAGGCATCATATTCTTATGGCAGCTTACTATCTTTGGCTAAAAGGCTTGCACGTTGTGTTCATGGTGACCTGGTTCGCGGGGCTGTTTTACCTGCCGCGCCTGTTCATTTATCACCGCAAGGCAGATGACTCGACGAGTCGTGAGCGCTTCACGCTCATGGAAACACGGCTGTTCGTCATCATGACCATCGGTGCATTACTGACCGCAATATTTGGGGCCTGGCTGCTGCTTTTGAATCCGGGCCTTTTTCAACTAGGTTGGTTTCATACCAAATTGCTCTTGTTAGCTGGTTTGGTGATTTTTCACGTTCGCTGCTGGCTGTGGATCAAGCGGCTCAGGAACGCAGCACCCGATTACAACACGCAGTGGTTGCGGTGGTTTAATGAAATCCCGACGTTCTTCCTAATCGCAATTGTGTTGTTGGCCGTCGCTAAGCCTTTTTAGCGCGCTGAATATCCTTATCAAATGCCGACCGCCAACGTTTCGGCCACCAGCGTGGTCTTGACGGCAATTTGTGCGGATACGCCGTTGAGCCCAGTTCGTGCAAGGCCTGCGCGTAGACGCGACGTTTGAAATAAATGACTTCGTTCACTGGGCGCCAGTAATCTACCCAGCGTACCCGTTCAAACTCAGCCTGCTCACCGCGATCAAACCGAAAGTTGTCGCCACTTGAAACCAGCCGTAGCATGAACCAGCGCTGCTTCTGCCCAATGCACAATGGCATGCTGTGGCGGCGTATGAATTTGTCGGGAAGGCGGTAGCTGATCCAGTCTTGCGTGGACCCGAGCACCTCGACATCGTCCGGCGCGAGGCCAATCTCCTCGTGCAGCTCACGATACATTGCATCGTCAGGGTCTTCGCCTACCAGGATACCGCCTTGCGGAAACTGCCAGCCCTTGTTGCCGACGCGGCCGCCAAGCAGCAACTTACCCGCATCATCAACAAGAATTATGCCGACGTTGGCACGAAACCCGTCTTCGTCTATCAAATCGTTGCTCATGGCAACCGGTACAAAAGCTTTAATTGCTACTTACTGTACACCAATCGTGCGTATCGATTAGCGATACCGCGCACGTTCTGCAAGTTTGCTCGCCTCTTCGCCTTGGGCCGCCGCCTGGATGACATTATGACCAGCCGGAGCATCGCTGGACAGCGGCAACCGTGCCATTTGCCCTGCGTGACGCAATTGAATATCCGTGCTCACCAACCAGTCGACCAGCTGGAATGCCGCTTCTGGATTGCGTGCGTGGCGGGTAACACCAGCCGCCTCGATATCGACGTACGCTTCTTCCGGCACCAGCGCCTGCAGACGCGTGCCGGCGGTTAGCCCACTGGAAACAATACCCACCGCACATTCGCCACGTGCGAGCGCCTGTACCAGAGCCGCCTCAGTATCAAAAGGTGGCAAAGCCAGATTCGCTACCCAGCCTCGCACGGCGAGTTCCGCGTCGCGTCTGCCCAGTTTGCTGATAAGCATTGCAATCACGCTGCGGTTAATCGTGAGACTGGAACTCGACAAGCACAGTTTGCGGCGCAGCGATTCAGCAGCAAGGCCCTCGTAGCTAGTCAGGTCGGTAGACTCAAATTGCGCCCCGTCATACACGATCTCTGCCTGCCGATAGCCAAGCGCCAGCCAATACTTGTCCGGGTCTCGCAGCCAAGCAGGCACAGTAGCAGCGACCCGCTCCGAGTAATTGGGACGCAGTTCGCCCTCTTCGGCGACGCGCCAAATGCTGAATACGGATGGCGTTATCAGGACGTCGGCGAGCGGGTCGACACTGCTGGCAATGACGTCATCTACGATTCCCGGCACCTCGCCATTGCGCACGACCACAACGATTCCTGTCTCCTGAGTGAACTCATTAAACAAAGCCGGCAAGTAAGTCTTGTCCTCGTAGGCAGCGTAAACAACTACGGAGTCTGCCGCGGTCGCTTCCGGGGTGAGCTGCACTTCTGGTTCAACCGATTCCTGCGTACAAGCAATCAGCAGCAGGCTGGCAAGTATTGTCTTAGCCGCGTGTCGCAATGTATTCCTGTCCTTTTTGCATCAGGTCGACAAAGCCGTCCTCATCCCCGCGTGATACCACGTCCCGAATTCGGGTGGCGGCTTCGCACAAGGCGTCGAGTGGCCCGAGGCCGAATTTATTTAGATTCTGAATTTCAAAATACATGCGCGGATTGTCCTGCGCGACTGCAGCCGAAACGAGTAACTGGGCGTCGAACGTAGTCGACGACATCTGCGCGAGTTTCGGCGCCGCTTCCCCACTCTCAGCCAGCGCGGTAAAGAACGCAATATTCAGTGCATGCGACAAACCCAGGACGTAGGCAATGAGCCTGTCATGATCATCCAGGCTCATATCGATTTGCTCGACCATGGTCGCCGAAAACAGCTCCTTCGCTGCCGCGACAGCTTCGGCGTTGCCGGCATCCATGAAAATCAGGTGCCGTCCGGACAGCAGGCGAGTATTCGGCCCGTACATGGGATGCAGTGAGGCCACCTTGCAGCCTGCCGATGCCAATTCACGCAAGCCATCCATCAATGGTGTCTTCAGGGAGCCTATGTCGAAGATAAGGCCGGCCGGTTTGAGAACGGCGAGCTGCGCAAGAATACGCCCGGATATTCCCAGTGGCGCGGCGACGACGATGACATCGAAGTCCGTCCCTGCGTCTGTCCAGTTTGAATAGGTGCCCGGGCCATCTGCAACGCTCTTGTCCGCGACCACAGTCTCAAACCCTTGCGACGCAAAAAACTCAGCGAACCACCGCCCCATCTTGCCGGCGCCACCAATTACCAGCACGCGGCGTCCGTCACCCTTACCTTCGGAGATAACCCGGTCGCGCTCCTGGCTCGCGAGCGATGAGCGAATCAGCTCGCGCAATACATTCTCCGCAAGATCAGGATCCAGACCGATCTCGATCGCCTGCTCCCTGCCCATATCCAGCACGTCTTTTTCACGGGCATAGTCGCGTGTACCGGTGCCCGTCTCCTGCTTGTTTCGTCCAATTTCACCAACCAGGCGCTGTCGTTCTGCGATCAGGTCTACCAATTGCCGGTCTACGGCGGAAAGTTCGCCGCGAAGCTTTTCCAGTGTCATCGTATTCGTCTGCTACGCCCGCACGGGCAGTTCAATGCTTAGTTTTACAGGACACCGGCAAACATGGGCAAGCGCCTGCGCATTGTCCGCAACCCGCCAATCGTGCGAATATCGACGCCAGCCGAGTAGAAAAATTACAAACGGAGCTAATACGCATGAAGACACGTGCCGCCGTTGCCTGGGAAGCAGGCAAACCTCTTGAAATTGAAATGATCGATCTCGAAGGCCCGAAAGCCGGCGAAGTCTTGATACGCAACGTCGCCACCGGCGTTTGTCATACAGACGCATTTACTCTTTCAGGCGAAGATCCCGAGGGCATCTTCCCATCCGTTTTAGGCCATGAAGGCGGCGCAATCGTTGAAGAAATTGGCGAAGGTGTTACGTCGGTTAAAGTTGGAGACCACGTAATTCCGCTGTACACACCAGAATGCGGCACGTGCAATTTCTGCACCTCGGGCAAGACCAATCTCTGCCAGGCCATTCGTGCTACACAGGGCCAGGGACTGATGCCTGACGGCACCTCACGGTTTTCCGCGAACGGCAAAACCGTGTATCACTACATGGGCACATCGACATTCAGCGAATACACGGTACTGCCGGAAATCTCGGTGGCCAAGATCAGCCAACAGGCACCACTTGAAAAAGTCTGCCTGCTGGGCTGTGGAATCACGACCGGCATTGGTGCTGTATTGCATACTGCCAAGGTGCAGCCGGGCGACACTGTGGCGGTCTTCGGGCTAGGCGGCGTTGGCTTGAGTGCGATTCAGGGTGCGCAAATGGCCAAGGCCGGACGCATCATTGCGATCGACATAAACGAAGACAAATTCGAACTGGCCAAACAGTTTGGCGCGACCGACACGGTCAACCCGAACGACCATAGCGGGCCGATCCAGGAGGTCATCGTGGACCTGACCGACGGCGGTGTTGATTACTCCTTTGAATGTGTTGGTAACGTAAACCTTATGCGAGCCGCCCTTGAGTGTTGCCACAAGGGTTGGGGTGAATCAGTCATTGTTGGAGTTGCCGGTGCGGGTCAGGAAATATCGACACGGCCGTTCCAGCTCGTTACCGGTCGCGTATGGCGAGGTACAGCGTTCGGCGGAACCAAGGGGCGCACCCAGCTCCCGGAAATGGTCGATCAGTACATGAACGATGAGATCAAGATCGACGAGTGTATTACCTACACAATGCCGCTTGAAGACATCAACAAAGCGTTCGACCTGATGCACGAAGGCAAGAGCATTCGATCAGTCATTCATTTTTGACTTCCTGCTGCGCGCCGTTTTGCATCTGACATGACCCAGGTCGGCGTCGCAACCACCTCAGATCTTGCGGCTGATGCCGCTCGACAGGTTGCCGACCTCGGCGGCAATGCAGTGGACTGCGCGCTGGCCGCGGCGCTGTTAACAATGAATACAGAGCCCGGGGTCTGTGCGCTCGCAGGCAGTGCGTACGTGACGGTCTGGCCGCCTGGCGGCGACCCCGTAACCATTGACGGCAACACAGCAGTTCCTGGATTAGGTCTGGCGGCCGGCGAACTCGGTGTCGGTGCGGAGTCGCTCACTCTCGACTATGGCGGCGGAATTACCACGCTGGTGGGCGCCGGATCCGTCGCAGTTCCCGGCTCGTTAAAGGCCCTCGAACATGCTTGGCAACGGTTCGGCAACGTGTCCTGGCAAGATCTGTTTGCACCTGCCATCGCAGCGACTCGCGACGGCTTTCCGTTGTCGTCGGCCTGTCATTATTATTTGGGCTATTCGGGCGAACCAATTTTCGGTCGCAGCGACGATGGCTTCTTCGCTCTGCATACCGACCAGCGTGAACTACGACCTGCCGGCAGTGCTATGCGCATCCCACACCTCGCCGACTCCCTTGCGGCAATCGCCAAAGAAGGTGCCCGCATTTTTTATGAAGGCGAGCTCGCAACCGCAATGTCATCACACGTGCGCGACGCAGGTGGTGCGCTAAGCATGCAGGACCTGTCGAGTTTCGAGGCTATAGAACGACCGTCACTTTGCGTGCCACTTGGTGGCTGGTCTATCGCCAGCAACCCGGCACCGGCGGTTGGCGGTGTCATGCTATCGGCCATGCTACTCGCGTGCTCGGACCTGCCCCAGAAATCGTGGAGCAGAGATGCGTTACAAAGCCTGATAAAAGTGCAGCGCGCCTGCCTGGGCTTTCGCAAACACCGTCTTGACCTCACTGATGACGTGCCTGTCGAGGCTATTAAGTTGCTCGAGTCAGCGCGCAGCGGGCAGTTGCTCAGCGAGTGGGCTTCGGCTTCGACGGTGCATACATCAGCCGTCGATGACGCTGGCCTTGCCTGCGCGGTAACAGCATCTTCCGGCTACGGGTCCGGAGAAATGCCGGCAGGAACCGGGCTCTGGTTGAACAACTGCCTTGGCGAGATTGAACTGAATCGTCGTGGTCTCGAGGCAGGCCCAGTGGGTTCAAGACTGCCGTCCAATATGGCACCCAGCATCGCCCGCAAGAACGATACGGTGCTCGCGGTCGGCTCACCAGGCGCAGATCGCATTACCACGGCATTGCAGCAGTTCTTGCTCAACCACCTGCACATGGGAATGTCGCTGTCGGACGCGATAGCGCACCCGCGACTCCACGTCGATACCAGCGGCGACGCCGAGCGCCTGATGGCCGAACCCGGGCTGGATTTGCCGGCTACGGATATCCCGGTGCATGTGACTTCAAAGGTCGGGATGTACTTCGGCGGTGTTGGGGTGGCGCGCTACAGCCCGAATGATGGAATTGCTGCTGCCGCCGATCCTCGTCGCGAAGGTGGCACGATTGTTACCAACGCGTGATCCCGTGCGATCGCTTTGGTAGGCTGCGCGTGTGACTGACCCTTACCTCGCAACAAGACTTCCTGACGAACTGCCCAATGATCCGATGCATTGGGTTGCCGCGTGGCTGTCCGACGCCAAAGAGCAGGCGGTGAAACGCAATCCAAACTCGATGGCTATTATCACGGTTGGCAGTGACGCCAGACCGAGCGCGCGCATGGTTCTTTGCAAGGACTTTCAGGCTGATGCCGGTTACCTGGTGTTTTATACGAACTATGAGTCAAATAAGGCGCGGCAGATTGATGAGAATCCGAACGTCGCCGCGTTGTTTCACTGGGATCAGTTAGGCAGGCAAGTTCGGATCGAGGGAGTCGCCGTCCGCTCTCCCGCCGAAGAAAGTGACGAGTATTTTGCGACGCGCGACTGGGGCAGCCAGATTGGCGCCTGGGGCAGCGATCAGAGCCGGGCGCTTGAATCGCGCAATGCGTTGATCAGCCAGGTCGGCAAACGCGCACTGAAACTCGGCGTAAACGTTGCCAAGAACCTGCAGTCTATTGTTGGATCCGACCGGCCGACAATTGAACGGCCACCGCATTGGGGTGGCTATCGAATTTGGGCCAGGCGGGTCGAACTCTGGATAGAAGGCAAAGATCGTATCCATGATCGAGCGCGCTGGGAGCGCGATCTAACACAGGCGGACGATGCTTCCTTTGAAGCCGGTGAATGGTCCGGCACGCGCCTGCAACCATAGTTAATATCTAAAATTGAAACGTAGCTTTTTCGCAATTGTTCTGCTGGTCCTCTCTAGTCTTGCCACTGCACAGGAAACTGTTACGAAAGGCGACGATCTTTCCGTCGATGTTGCGCTGGACGGTCGACTTGCAATCGATTTACTCGATTCAATCTGGATACTGCCAGCCGGCGGCGGCGCCGCCGAAAAAATTCCAGAGATCCAGCCGCCGGCCAGTCGGCCACGTTGGTCACCACTGGATGACTCGATTGTTTATCAGACCACGATCAACGGACTGGACCAGATTCAACTGTATCGATTTGCCAGCGGTCTGATCACCAATGTTAGCGATTCGAACTACCTGAACCAGCAACCCAGCTGGCATCCATTGGGCGAGCGAATCCTGTTTTCTTCGGACAGGCACGAAAGCGGCTTCGATCTTTGGGAATACGATATCGATACTGGGCTCAGCTGGCGCATTTCGCACCTGGACGGCGATGAACTTGATCCAGCCTGGTCGTCCGATGGTCGCGATCTCATCTACGTGCATCAACAGGATGGTTTCTGGCGGCTCATGTTGCGGCGCTTCGGACAACCCGAGCGAGTCCTGGTGAACTCCAATACGAAAATATCGGCACCGCAATGGCGGCCTGACGGCAGCCTCATTACTTACTTGCAGACCTATTTGTCACGAAGCGCTATCGAAATGGCGATCCTTTCTAAGCCGCTCCTGGTACGGCCATTAATCGAGGGTGAAGACTTCGGATCTGCACCGGTGAGCTGGATAGACCGTCAGCAGCTACTGTACACGGCCGGTGGCAGCATTCGCCGCCGCGACTTTAACGCCTGGTCGTCAGTCAACGTGCCGTTTCGCGCGACATTGTTGCCACCCGAAGAGGACGTTGTTGCACAACCCGTGCGGGAGCTGTCATTGGACGACATGCCGGACGGCAACGTCGTAATACGCACCGC
>JBPCXZ010000214.1:0-3069 GCA_051008055.1 Woeseiaceae bacterium | reverse complement strand
TCGCCGTCGCCCCAGCTCAGCGCGCCGCTGCCGCCGGCAATATCATCGCCAGTTGCTGTTGCACCGAGAACTTCGTAGGTGACGCTAACACTACCGGTGCTACCGCCTAATCTTTCTACTGGTATCTGAACCTGTGTTCCTTCCGCCCCGCCATAAGATCGGCTCGAAAATGCGAGGCTACCCTCGGCAACGTCCAGGGTGCGGTCGGCGACCATGTAGAAACCGCTGTCGATGTCGCTGATCGCGACATTGCCACTGTGAAAAAACGGGTAGGCACCCCACGCGCCGACGAAGGCATTCGTGTCAGTCGCTGGGAATGTGTCGATGTGCCCTACTTGCTGAATGTTCGCGACATCGGTGATGTCGAGAATTGTCAGACCACGACTGTAGTTCGACATGTAGTAGCGATTGCCACGGGCGAAACCATTGTGATCAATCGCACCGCTTGGGCCGCTCCAGGGGGTCAAAGCGGCAGGCGATGTGAGATCGGACAGGTCAAAAATGTTGACGGTGGAGTTAAGCCCGAACGACCGTTCATCAAACTCATCGTGGATGAACAGGTGTTGCTTGTCTTCCGACGGCCAGCCGGAATGTACATAGCCAGCATTGGTGTAGCTGGTGCTGCTTAGACGTTGCGGGTTGTCCGTCGCCGTAACGTCCCAAATATCAACGGTGTTCTCATTAAAATCGAAAAGTACCTCGCAATAAGTGGTCCCGTTTACGCACTGGGTGTCCTTGCGACTATCGGTGATAATCATGGATGCCGCATCATGCATGTAACCGGTGCCACCTGCGCCGGGCACCAGTTCCGGTGCAGTCGGGTTATCCACGTTGTAACCACGATACTGGCCGACGCCTCGCTCGGAGCCGGCAATAACCAGCGTTGGCGTAGCACCGGTTAGCGAAAGCCCGGTGCCGTAATCGGAATTGGTCGCGAACACGTTGTGTGCCTGCGCGAAATCGCCCGCGAAATTAACGCGCTGAATGCTATGCGGCAATAAAGAAAGGTCGATGACGAACAGTCCATCCGTTGAACCGTCCGTCGTGATGTATGCCTGCGCATTCCAGCGATTCGTCGCGGTGTTCCAGAACTGATAGACCTTGATGTCGCGCCAGCTCGCCGTCTGGCCGTCGATAAAGCCGACCTCGCGCGGGTTTTCGGCATCGGTGACGTCAAAAACAGCCGTGCCGGTATTGAAGCCGACGATGGCGTACTCACGGCTGGTATGCAGATCAACAAAACCCCAGACATCGGCGCCGGCGCCCGGGCGTGCGCTGATATCCGACATGCCGACATGAGACAGAAGGTCCACATCTACACAGGCCATGCCATTGACGTTGCCGCCGACACAAGGTGTCGCCGGCATGCTCAATTGCAGTGACTGATGTACTTGTAACTGTTCGCGAACTTTGCTGAAAGAATTGCGATCGCTCAGTTTGTTATCCGGCGCAACGAAGAATCCGCGTTCACGTAGTTGGGCGGCATAGTCGCGCGGCGCACCGCTCAAGACCGTCGGTTCCTGTTCTGCCGTCTGGTACTTCTCTTCGCTGTCAAAACTGCCACGAATGTCGATAGTTCCCTGCAACAGATGGAACAGCTCGTTGTCGCTACCAATTCTGTAATGGCCCGCCGCCACGCGAATCTGGGCGCCTTTGCCTGATTTGCTCAGTGCATAATCAATCGTTCCGCAAGGTTGCTCAGCGTCCTGGCAGAGGCCTGTATCAACACCCTCAGGTGCGACGTACAGCGGTGGTTCGTCGCCCGAATGCGCGACAGCTGCCGTCGAAAAAAAGGCGGAACACAACAGTAAAAGTAATGGTCGGATATTCATGGGCGCAGGCTACTATAATTCGACAGGAATTTCGGTGAAGGGTTCGACATGATCTGGCGTTATGTGACATATATCGCGATATTCGGTTTGATCACTGCGTGCAGTGAGAGTTCATCGCGTATTGAGATACCGTTCGTCGTGACGTTTTCGGGTGAGCCGCTGGCTTGTGACGGTGCTGCAGGCATCGATCTCACCGATTTGCGCTTTTATGTTCACAAACTCAGTTTCATTGATGGGGACGGCGAGCGACATCCGGTCGAGCTGGAAACCGATGACTGGCAGCTGTCGGACCTGGCATTGCTCGATCTCGAGGATGGCACTGGTAGTTGTCTCAACGGTACGAGTCAGGTGAACGCCGTTGTTCGAGGCAATACCAATGGTCGGGACCTTCGCGGCCTGGAGTTTACGCTCGGCGTGCCGTTCTCCCGCAATCACGGCGATCCGCTCAAGGCCATGGCGCCTCTTGGTGATGCCGACATGCACTGGCATTGGCGTGGTGGTTACAAATTCCTGCGAGCCGGAATCCAGTCAGAGGATGACAGCTTCTGGATTCACCTCGGCAGTACGGGTTGCGAAGGCACTATTCAAAACATCACCGGCTGCAGTGCGCCGAACCGGGTGGTAGTGCATCTCGACGATTTTAGTCCTGGCGACAGCGTGGCAGTGGACCTGGCTGAGCTTGTATCAGGTGGTGTGCTCGACGACGCGATACCCAGCGATTGCTCGTCGGGACCGCCCGAAACAAGTTGCGGCGAACCATTCGCGGCGTTTGGACTGCAACATGCGACGGGCGGTGCTGTCGATGCGCAACGAATTTTCTCGGTATATCGCCGCCCATGAGAACAAGCACTGTTCTTTGGTTCGCAATTGTTGTTTTGCTGAGTGGGAGCATCAGTAGCTGCGGTCAGCCAGATTACGACTGGCAACTGGCCGACGACCTGCCGCGGCCAGTGGTTCCTGAAGACAATCCAATGAGCGCTGTCAAAGTCGAGTTGGGCCGACGACTGTTCTATGACCGACGTTTGTCGGTCAATCAAACTACTTCGTGTGCGACCTGCCACGTGCAGGCACTTGCATTTACCGACGGTAGATCTCGTTCGGTGGGCGCAACTGGTGAAATTCATCCGCGCGGTTCGATGAGTCTCGTAAACACGGCCTATGCGAGCCGACTGACCTGGGCGAACTCGTTGCTGGACCGACTGGAAGACCAGGCGCTAACGCCGATGTTTGGCGACAA
>JBPCXZ010000213.1:0-2939 GCA_051008055.1 Woeseiaceae bacterium | reverse complement strand
GGGCAGTTCCGTAACGAATTACATTGATGCCACCTGCATCCGTCGACAAATTTCCTCCGATCTGACAGCTACCTTCGGCGGCCAAACTAAGAGGAAGCAA
This sequence comes from Woeseiaceae bacterium, assembly GCA_051008055.1. Classification (GTDB taxonomy): domain Bacteria; phylum Pseudomonadota; class Gammaproteobacteria; order Steroidobacterales; family Woeseiaceae; genus UBA1847. The sequence goes on along the minus strand of JBPCXZ010000213.1, from coordinate 2,839 downwards.
TCGAGCTACGCTGCGAGCTGCCTCCTGTGCAGTGGCTAAAATGCAACCGGCTTCCACAGTCATCGAGAAGTTATCCGCGTTAACAGTGCGAATCTTGTTCAACCGGGACAACGACAACAACACCTGTTCACCGCTGCTATCTGGAATCGCGCCGCCACACAGCCCGGTATTACCGCCCTGCGGCACCACGCCGACGCCGGCTGCGGAGCATGCCGCCACAATTTTCGATACTTGTTCGGTACTGTCCGGCAACAGCATGATCGCGGTTCGGCCCTCAACGGCGCCGCGCCATTCGGTAAGAAACGGTAACAATTCATCCTGGTCGGTCAACCAGGCGGATGGCCCTACGATTGTTTTTAGATCGTCAAGTAGCATCTTCGTCCTGGAATATGGCCGTGTCGGCGAAAGTCTGCCAGTCGATATTACTGCCGCAGAACAGCAGCATCACGCGCTGGCCGCGCAGCTGTTCACGTAATGGCCCGACTAAGGCCGCCGAGCTGGCTGCACAGGCCGGTTCAACGGCAACTTTCAATGTGCTAAACAACAGGCCCATAGCCCGTCGAATTTCTTTATCGGAAACGCGGCAAAGCTGGTCGACATTTTTTTGGCAGAGTCCAAATGAATAGGGAAGCGCAAATGGTGCGCCAAGACTGTCGGCGATAGTCTCAACATTCGGTATGTCTTTGGGTTCACCAGCGGTCATGCTGCGATGCATAGAGTCGGCGCCGTCGGGTTCGACACCGATAATGTGACAGTCGGGCCGGAGTTGTTTCAGCGCATTGGAAACTCCGCCGATCAAACCACCACCACCGATCGTTACAACAATTGAGTCGAAATCCGGACATTGCTCGTGGATTTCCAGGCCGAGTGTGCCAGTACCTGTGGCGATATCCGCACCTTCGAAAGGATGCACAAAATAGCGCCCTTCTTCCTCCTGAATGTTTTCTGCAACCGCAAATGCCTCATGCACATCGTCTACAAGAATAACTTCGCCGCCCACCGCTTCGCAGGCAGCTATGCGATAAGGATTAGCGGAACCGATCATGACGATTTTGGCGCTAGCACCAACGGAACGGGCGGCATAAGCGGCTGCGATCGCATGATTTCCAGCGCTGACCGCTGTTATGCCTCGTTCAATCTGATCCGGGTCGAGTTGCGCCAGGACAGCCAGCGCACCGCGAGCCTTGAAGGTGCCCGTGCGTTGCAGAAATTCCAGCTTGGCAAATATCGTGGTATCTCCGCCAACAATTTCTTCGAGTCCAGCACACCGCGTCACAGGGGTTCGATTCACGGCGCCAGCGAGCGATTCCTGCAGAGCTCTGATCTGCTCAATCGTTGGAGCGTTGTCGTTGCCGATATTTGCCAAAATCCGTTCCTGTACTTATGTAAGATAGCCATGCTGCTGCAAAGCCGTAATGTTTTAAAATTAAGCCATATACATCGCCTTCCTAATAATACTTGTGTGCTTCGCATAAGTTGATTGTTTTCGACCGGTGCCTGGAACCCTGAATGGAATTTGACGATCTCTCACAGTCCGGCATTCGGCGTATCGCCGATTTTTCGCCGTATCTGGATCAATTGGCCGGTCTAGCCCAGGGCATGGGTCTGCGGCAGCGCAGTAATCTTGTCGACCTCGAGAAGAGCCTGCATCTGCACTGGTCGCTGGGACAAAATAACATTCTCAGCTGGGCACCCCAGGATAGCGGCTTACTGGTTCTGGTCGTGCCTCACTACGCAATTGCCGAATACACCTCTGCCGGCGGTGGCGAGCACTCACCGCAAGTATCGCCACGCTTTATCACCGAACTGATTTCCGGTGAACGCAAGTTGACCGTGCAGCAAATGGAGAAAGTAGCTCGCCTGCTATCCGTTGAGCCTAAGTTCGTCCCTTTGCGACAAGCGCTTAGCGGGCATCCTGTCGAAACACAGATCATCGAGAAGATGATTCGACGTTACGGCATAAATTACGTCGCCAGTCGCGCTGTCACGTTGTTCGATATTGTCGGTTTCAGTCTGCTAACACCATTTGAGCAAATGACGCAGCTCAACAGTCTCTCGTACTCACTCAACTCTGCGCACGCCAAGATGCTGGAGCAGGACGTTGGTATCAACTTCGCGCGGTCTTCCAGTGGGGATGGTTTCTACGTCTGGAACCGTGATGACGGACTTGAGGCCAACGTAAACCTCTATCACTTTATGCACATCGTCTTGGCTGACAATGCGATTGCACGCAGCAAATCATCTTCAAAAGCTGTACCCAGGTTACGCGCCTGTTTTCACGTCGGTAGCTGCTATGAATTTCACCAGGCGGAAGGACTCAACCCGACGATGCACGACTTCATTGTCGGCGACGTCACCATCGAACTAGCCCGAATGATCGAAGCAGCCCTGCCTGGCCAGATACTGGTTGGCGAGTTTTTGGCAGACCTGCAGGACGGCGTACCCAAGGATCATGCAGACTCGCAAGCGCATATTGATGCGGTGACGTTCCTGCAACGTGCGCAGGGGAATCTTTCCAAACTGAGCGGCATGGAGTTCTCGGGTGAGCGAGTAACAGCAATCAAATGCTATTTGACCGGTGAGCATATGGGTGGCGGCCAATTCAATATCCGGCGTTTGCTGATTCGCGACAAACACGGCTTATCGCGCGTTGCCTATAACGCGAAAGTGAATATTTATCGGGAGCTGGCACAGCCAATTTTATTAGGTATTGAAGACCGCAAGCTGGCGCCCGCTGCACCAGCAGCCGCCTCCTGACTTTGCTACCGTCTTTCTAACGCAGCACGTCGCGAAACTGTAGTTAACTGTGCTCTTAGAATTGGTCGGGGCGAGAAGATTC
>JBPCXZ010000212.1:0-4384 GCA_051008055.1 Woeseiaceae bacterium | reverse complement strand
GACGTTGGCAGTCGGGGCCAATGGTGAGGACGGCGGTGCGACTGGAGTAGGCGGAGAATACTCCGATAATAGTATTCTAGGATCCGGAGCGGTGTGGGTGTATTGAACGTCTGCTATTGGCCGAAAGCGGCCGGTCGAGCAGTTACCGAAAAGTAATTTTGGATGACCGCTTTTGTTCAAAGCAGACGTTCGTTCAGTTGGTTAAATGGTTGGTTAAAACAAAAAGGGCTAACACCGTTTGGTGCTAACCCTTCGACTTGATTGGTACTCCCTAGGGGATTCGAACCCCTGTTACCGCCGTGAGAGGGCAGCGTCCTAACCACTAGACGAAGGGAGCAGAGTGAGCGTTTAATCTAACCGCCGCTCAGCGGGGCTGCTATTATACGGACGCATTTCTATTTTCCAAGCGGTGTCGATTGAAAAACAAAGGGACCAAGAAGCCCAATTCACCCAAGATAATACCCAGACCTGAGCATACTGTTTCGAGAAACGAGATCTCGAAGAGCGCTCTGAAGGTGTTATATCGGTTGCACAAATCAGGATACCAGGCATTCCTGGTAGGTGGTTGCGTGCGCGATGCATTGCTCGACCTGCATCCGAAGGACTTCGATGTCGCAACCAATGCGACGCCAGAAGAGGTCAGGGCGTTGTTCGACAACTGTCGTCTGATCGGTCGACGCTTTCGTCTTGCCCATGTTCGTTTTGGGCGGGAGATCATCGAAACCGCTACATTTCGCGCCGCCGCCAATCACGCGGCCGACGATGCGGCTCATGATGACGAAGGGCGCATCATTCGCGACAATGTATACGGCAGCATTGACGAGGATGTTTGGCGTCGCGATTTCACCTGCAATGCGCTGTATTACAACATCGCAGATTTTAGTATCTGGGATTACACTGACGGTGTGCGCGATATTGAGCGTCGGCGCCTTGTTCTAATCGGCGACCCTGATACGCGCTTGCGGGAAGATCCGGTGCGTATGTTGCGTGCCGTTCGATTCGCGGCAAAACTTGAATTTGAGATTGACGATTCAGTAGTAAAATCTATGCGCAAGCATGTGGACTTGCTGGCGAACGTTCCAGCGGCAAGACTCTTTGATGAGTTCTTGAAAATGTTCCAGTCTGGATATGCTGAAAAGACTTTCGATTTGCTTCGTGAGTACAATTTGTTCGAGCAACTTTTTCCTGCCACGGAGAAAGAGCTGCAGTCAGACGATGGTTTTGGAGAGTTTGTAAGGGCCGCCCTGCGAAACACTGATCGACGAGTCGCGCAAGGTAAGTCGGTTACACCCATGTTCCTTATCGGCGTGTTTTTCTGGGCGCCCACCCAACGTCTTGCTGCGATTCGACGCGGCGAACAGAAAATGTCGGAGTCGCAGGCGCTGAGCTTGGCATCCTATGAGCTCATGGCACAGCAGCAGCGGCGTATTTCAATACCGAAACGATTCACGGTTCCAATGCGCGAGATGCTCGCCCTGCAGCCACGCTTTACGAGTCAGCGCGGCAAACGCGCTCTTAAGTTTCTTGAACATCGAAGATTTCGCGCGGCCTACGATTTCATGATGCTGCTCAGCGAGGTCGGGCAGGTTGACCGGCAACTGGCCGAATTCTGGACAAAGGTGCAGACGCAGTCTGTGGACGATCGTGCAAAGAGTTTCGAAATGGACAAGCCGGCTGGCAAAAAGCGGCGGCGGCGCCGGCGTAGACGCAAGGGGCCCGCCGCGGACTCGACATGAGTCAGAGCGAGAATGAGCGCGGCGAACCGGTTCGCGCATTTATCGGCATAGGTAGCAACCTCGACGATCCACGCAGCCAGGTAGAAGCTGCATTTTCCTTGTTGGACACCTTGCCGGGATGTCACGTTGTCGCCAAATCTTCTTTGTATCGGTCCGCGCCGTTCGGTGACGTGCAACAGGACGATTTTGTGAATGCCGTGGTGGCTGTAGAAACGGCGGTTCCGCCTGCAATTCTGCTGTCCTGCTTGAAGGAGCTGGAGCGCAGCCAAGGCCGCGATTTCAATGCGGAAAGGTGGGGACCGAGAGTCCTCGATCTGGACATTCTGCTGTATGGCGATGAAGTTATGGACACGCCGGAGCTGCAAATCCCTCATCCGGGCATTGTCGAGCGAATTTTTGTATTGTTGCCACTGAGGGAAATCGCCGATGAGCTGGTGATTCCCGGACTTGGGCCAGTGGTGGACATCGTAGTTGATGATAAATCGCCACTAATTTCGAAAATGGACTGACTGGATCGTATGTCGATTACGGGTATTGCCAATATCTCCGAAATTGCCGAGCAGCAAAGGAAGCCGCGTTACATTGCGGTCGAAGGGCCAATTGGTGCCGGCAAAACCAGCCTGGCCAAGCGCTTGGCGGCCAGCATGTCGGCGGACCTGGTACTCGAAGAAGTGCTCGAGAATCCATTTCTCGAACGCTTTTACAGGGATGGCCAGTCGGCAGCGCTGCCGGCACAGATGTTTTTTCTGTTTGCTCGAACCAGGCAAATGGAGGATTTGCGTCCGTCCGACCTGTTTGCGACCATTAAAGTGTCAGACTATGTATTCGCGAAGGACAATATTTTCGCAGAATTGAACCTCAGCGCTGACGAACTGGCGTTGTACCAGCAAGTAGTCGCATCGCTCAATATCGATGCGCCGATACCTGACCTGGTGATTTACTTGCAGGCATCGGTTGATTCGCTACTGAACCGGATCGCGCGGCGGGGTATAGGCTTCGAACGTGCCATAAACCGACGTTACCTGGAACAACTTACCGAGAGTTACGCGCGGTACTTTCACGCTTACAACGAAGGTCCGCTGTTGATCGTAAATGCTTCGGATATCGATCCGATCAATAACGAAGATGACTACGAGCAGTTACTACAGCAGATCGAGAATACGACCGGTGGTCGGCACTTCTATAATCCAATCTCGGCAGCGTTGGCCTAGCTGCAGACCAGGTTTCTACCGGCACTCTTGGCACGGTACAGGGCGGCGTCAGCGTCTCGAATTAAGGCGGACAGGTTGCCATTCCTCTGCAGGCAAGCAACACCCATAGAAATCTGAATGGGTATCTGGATCAGTGAGTCCTGGCTATCACCGGTGTCGCCAGAAACAGCACTGCGAACGCGATCAGCAATAGTGGTTGCAAGATCCAAATCGACATCGGGCAACAGCACGGCAAATTCATCGCCGCCATAACGGGCTAGAAGATCGCGTGGCCGAAATTGTTTCTTAAGAATTGTTGCCACTGCACATAACGCCCGGTCACCAGCTACATGACCGAACATGTCGTTAAACTTCTTGAAGTTGTCGACGTCAATCATGATCAGTGCAACCGACATTTCATTCTTTTCGCAGCGATCGAGTTCGCGGCCAAATTTTTCATTCAGCGCATGGCGATTACTGAGCCCGGTCAAGGCATCTGTATTCGCATGACGTTCGAATTTGCGTAGTTCGCCAAAGCTGTCGGCGATCACCTTGTTATGGCTGCGAACGCGCTCCGAAAGCACTACGAGCAGGTTCTTGGAGAATTCATGAGAAGCGTTAACCATTTCCCAGAGAATGCTGCGATGAATCTCAAGCAAGTGCGTGTTCTCCGCTGCCAGCACGAAAGCTGATGGATCACGATCCTCGATGATCGACATTTCGCCGACGCATTCGCCTGAGCCGATGGTTGCAAGTGCCGGCGCGTCAGCCGAGCCAACATGAACGCTTAAGGAGCCCGAAAGCACGATGTAGACATGTTCATTCTTTTCACCGGGTGACAGAAGCAGTTCGCCGGTGCTGATATCGCGTCTGTCGCATCGCTGCAGCGCGGATTGCACATCATCGGCCAGCACGTCCTGAAACAGGTCCAGACCCTCTAGCAGAGTACGTTTGTAATCCGAGTTTATTTGCAGTGATTCTGGCATCCGCTAATTCTTGCGGTTCCGCTCAGTAATTAACATCGACTGCGACACAGAATAGGCAAAGCTAGCGGTGCTGCTGAAGCGCCCACTGCACATGTTCCGCGACAATTTCCAGCGGTGTGTCAATTCTTGCTTCGAGTGCGGCGATAACTTCAGGCGAAGTTTCGGCATTGCCAAGTGCTACCGCAACGTTTCGCAGCCATGTCGAATAGCCGATTCGACGTATCGCGCTGCCTTCCGTTTTCTCCAGCCAAATCCCTTCAGTCCATGCAAACAGCTCCACAAGCTCCGCAGTATCGAGCCCATGGCGCGGTGCAAAATCACCTTCGGCACTGGGTTTGGCGAACTTGTTCCACGGGCAGAAGAGCTGACAGTCGTCGCACCCGTAAATCCGATTGCCAATGGCTTTGCGAAACTCCTCGGGAATGGTCTCGCGCATTTCTATCGTCAAGTAGGAAATACACCGCCTTGCATC
>JBPCXZ010000211.1:0-8453 GCA_051008055.1 Woeseiaceae bacterium | reverse complement strand
GCCTTTCGCCACCAACAATCGGTCCGGCGGCATGGGTTTTCTCCGATTCCGCTTGCATAGCCGCGAGCAGTGCCTGCGTGACATTGCGATCTGGCAGATTGATGCCTTTCGAATTTTCTCGTTCGTCGCCAAACATAGCCGATGACGGCTTGATGAACGGATGTGGGCTGCAGTCATGCGAGCGGGCCGCGAGGATCGGGTCCTCAACGATGTCCTGTACATCGATCGACTCATCAATGATTCGATTAACAAAGGACGTATTTGCACCATTCTCCAGGAGACGACGAACCAGGTATGGCAGCAGATCTTCGTGGCTGCCAACCGGCGCATACACCCTGCACGGGCGCGCATATTTTTCTGGGTCGATCACTTCCGCATACAGCTCTTCACCCATACCGTGCAGACGCTGGAACTCGTAGTCGCGACGTGAACCGGCATAGCGCAACACGCTCGCCAATGTATGCGCATTATGTGTAGCGAACTGAGGGTAGAGTGCGTCACCGGCAGCCAGCGCCTGTCGAGCGCAGGCCAGATACGAAACATCGGTATGCGCTTTGCGGGTAAACACCGGGTAGCTCTCAAGACCCTCGACCTGAGCATTCTTGATCTCAGTGTCCCAATAAGCACCTTTTACGAGCCGCACTGGTATGCGCCGCCCTTCATCAGCCGCAAGCCGTTCCAGAAAACCAATTACATCACGCGCCCGACGCTGATAGGTCTGCACCGCAAGTCCAAGTCCTTCATAACCTGCCAATGAGCTGTCTCGATAGACACGCTCAAACAGCTCTAATGAAATTTCGAGGCGTTCAGATTCTTCGGCGTCGATCGTGATCCCAATGCCGGAGTCCCTCGCATGTTGTGCAAGTTCGAGGACTCTGGGCGCGAGTTCCTGCATTACTCGGTCGTGCTCCATAAAACTGTACTTTGGATGCAAGGCCGAAAGTTTGACCGAGATACTCGCGGCACCGAAAATGTCGTCCGGCGCATCTTGCGGTCCTGCACCAATGCCGCCAATGGCATCGAAGTAAGACTTGAAATACCGTTCCGCGTCGGATGCCGTCAATGCGGCCTCACCCAGCATGTCAAATGAATGCCGATACGCGGCATTGTCTTTCTTAACCGAACGCGCGAGCGCTTCTTCGATCGTTCGTCCCATCACAAACTGATGTCCCATGATACGCATGGCTTGACGCATGGCGGTTCGCACAACTGGCTCACCCGCTCTTCCCGCCAGCTTGCCCAACAATTGCACAGGATTCTTGCCAGTCGCCTCGTCAAACTTAAGAATCTGGCCGGTTAACATGAGCCCCCAAGTCGACGCGTTCACAAACAAGGAATCGCTTTCACCAAGATGATCTGACCAGTTCGCGGATGTGATCTTGTCAGCAATCAGTTTGTCTGCAGTATCGGCATCGGGAATACGCAACAAGGCTTCTGCAATACACATCAGCAGAACACCTTCTTCGGACGACAAGTCATACTGCTGCAGGAATGCGTCGATACCGCCTTCCTTAGCCGTGTTCTTGCGCACCGCCTGCACCAATTGCGCAGCAGTTTCCAGAATCTTCTCGCGCTGAGCATCGCCAGGGTCGGCTGCGGCCGCCAGTTCGCTGACGAGTTGTGCTTCATCAGCCAGGTAAAGGTCATTAAGCCCTGCAATCGCGCTGGCGCGACCGGCAGGCTGGTCATCAAATCGCATCAGACAATACCGTGGTTCGTAAAAACCGCATCTTGCTATACTTTGCCTCCTTTGAATATAGGGAATACACCTCGTGACCAGCCGTTTTCTCACATCCCTGGCGGAACGCACCGAAGCGCTGAAATCAGAAGGGCTGTACAAGTCCGAGCGACGCATAGCAGGGCCTCAGCAAGCCTCAATTATGGTCAAAAACAATGGTTCAACGGACCAGGTGCTGAACCTTTGCGCCAATAATTACCTTGGCCTCGCAAATCACCCACGGGTACTGGATGCGGCTCATCAGGCGCTGGAAGACTTCGGTTTCGGCATGGCGTCGGTTCGGTTCATCTGCGGTACCCAGACCTTGCACACGGAACTCGAGCAACGCATCAGTGAATTCCTCGGCACCGAAGACACCATCTTGTACCCATCCTGTTTCGATGCCAACGGCGGCTTGTTTGAAACCATCCTTACCGCCGACGATGCAGTCATCAGCGACTCTTTGAATCACGCCAGCATTATCGACGGCATTCGACTATCGAAAGCGCAGCGATTTCGCTATGCAAACAACGATATGTCGGATCTGGAAGCCAAGCTGAAGGACGCGGAATCGGCCAATGCCAGATTAGTGGTCAGCGACGGCGTATTCTCCATGGACGGCACGATTGCTGATCTGAAGGGTGTTTGCGAGCTTGCCAAGCAGTACGATGCATTGACAATGATCGACGACTGTCACGCTACCGGCTTTCTCGGTAAGACTGGCCGCGGCACACACGAATACCGCGATGTGATGGGACAAATCGACATCATTACCGGCACCCTGGGCAAGGCACTTGGCGGAGCATCCGGTGGCTATACGTCAGGCCGCAAGGAAATCATCGGCTGGCTTAGACAACGATCGCGACCCTACCTCTTTTCCAATTCCGTCGCCCCCGCGATCGTTGCCGCGTCCATTGCCGTTTTCGACCTACTCACCGAGGACAGCTCACTTCGCGAGCAGTTGCATGAAAATGCTGTGTATTTCCGACAGAAAATGGAGGAACGTGGCTTCGACCTGAAACCTGGTGAGCATCCTATCGTGCCGGTCATGCTGGGCGACGCCAAGCTCGCAAGCGCGATGGCAGATGAACTCCTCAAGCGCGGCGTCTACGTCATCGGATTTTCGTTCCCGGTCGTACCTAAGGGCGAAGCGCGTATCCGAACTCAGATGTCTGCGGGCCTCACTCGAGAGCAACTGGATTTCGCTGTTGACGCGTTTACCGACGTTGGTCGCGAACTGAAGGTCATTCACTGATGAAAGCGCTAGTCAAAGCAAACGCAGAGCGTGGCATCTGGATGCAGGATGTTGAAGCCCCCTCCGTCGGACACAACGACGTACTGATTCGCGTCAAACGCAGCGCAATTTGCGGCACCGACATTCATATCTACCAATGGGACGACTGGGCCAGCAGCACGATCAAGGTTCCGACCACTATCGGCCACGAGTTTTGCGGCGAAATTGTTGAGATTGGCAGCGAAGTCAACGGATTCAGTGTCGGCGATCGAGTCTCTGCCGAGGGACATATCACTTGTGGGGTCTGTCGCAACTGCCGCGCCGGTCGGCGCCACCTCTGCATGAATACCCTTGGGGTCGGCGTTAACCGCAATGGCGCCTTCGCAGAATTTGTAGCTGTTCCTGCGTTTAACGTATTTAAGCTGCCAGACTCAATTACTGATGACATGGCCGCGATCCTCGATCCCCTTGGAAACGCAACGCACACGGCACTGTCTTTTGACCTGGTCGGTGAGGATGTTCTCATTACCGGGGCAGGTCCGATCGGCGTTATGGCCGTCGCCATCGCCCGTTACGCCGGCGCCCGACATGTCGTGATCACAGACATCAATGACTATCGCCTTGATCTGGCCAGGAAGATGGGTGCGACTCGCACATTGAATGTCAGCAACGAGTCTATCGACGACACGATGCAAGACTTAGGCATGGAAGAAGGCTTTGATGTTGGCATGGAGATGTCTGGTAATCCCAGCGCGTTTCGCGACATGCTGCGCACAATGCACCACGGCGGCAAGATCGCCCTGCTTGGCATTCCGCCGGACAGCATGAGCATTGACTGGACCAAGATTATTTTCAAAGGCCTCGAGCTGAAGGGAATCTATGGCCGCGAAATGTTCGAAACCTGGTACAAGATGGCCAGCATGTTGCAAAGCGGACTCAACATTGACCCGGTAATCACGCATCATTTCCCTGCTGACGAGTTTCAAGCCGGGTTCGACCTGATGGAATCAGGCCAGTCGGGCAAAATTATTCTGAATTGGGACTAGCTAACCCTGCATGGATAGACGCACGCTTCTGAAACTCCTTGCAGCTACTGCGGTCGCTGGTTGTGAACAGAGGCGAGCTGAATCCGAAGACCTGCGCGTAGTAGTCGCCGGTGCCGGCATTGTTGGCGCCTCGATCGCTTATCATCTGGCAAAGTCCGGCGCGGCGGTCACGATCATCGACAAACAGGCGCCCGCATCCCATGCGAGTCGCGGCACGTTTGCCTGGATCAACGCGACCTGGGCGAAGCAACCACGCAGCTACCATCAGTTCAGCCAGGCCAGTGTTGCCTATTGGCGCAAGCTACATGAGGAGCTACAGCTCCCAGTGCGATGGGGCGGCTCACTGGAGTGGTTCTCCGGTGACGAACGCCAGACCCGGCTGGCGTCACAGATCGATGAGCAGATTTCATGGGAAGAGCCTGCCCGCATGATCGACTCGCTCGAGTTTGCCGAATTAGAGCCAAACGTTCTATTTAGCAACGGTTGGTCGGCGGCGTATTCGCAAAATGATGGCACCGTCGATCCTGTCGGTGCCACCCGAGCACTACTTGCAGCTGCGGAATCGATGGGCGCAGTCGTTCAATATCCCAGCGAGCTAATCTCGGTAAAAGTCGAGAACGGGAACCTGGTTTCTGTCGAGACATCGACAGGCAACTTGCGAGCCGACCGCGTCGTTCTAGCGACCGGCGCAGCACCAGACGTCATCAGGAACATTGCTGACATCGATATTCCGCAACGCTCCACACCGGGAATCATTGTAGTCACGCAGCCTCTGCCGCGCATACTAAATCGCATCATTGCCGCTCCCGGCGTGCATATGCATCAACGCAATGACGGCCGCGTCGTCATAGGCGAACAAGACGGAGCCCCCGGCAATGAAGCGCACGCGATGCGGCTCGCCGGAAGACCGAACGACTTTCCCAGCTCGCTGATCGCCAATGAACATGCGAGCCGCATGCTGGCCGTCGCGAAACAGTTTGCGCCTGCTCTCAAGGATGCGGTGATGGAAGATGCGTATATCGGCTGGCGACCACTGCCAATTGATGGTCATCCGGTAATAGGCCCGTCACCGGCACGAAACGATATCTACGTCGCCGTCATGCACAGCGGCGTAACGCTGGCGCCTATTACAGGACGGTTGGTCGCCGACGAACTGGTTTCGGGTGTACGCTCCGAAATGCTGGCGCCTTATCGAGCCGATCGAGCGTTCGATCGCATCAAGCGCTACTGAGATTCGAGTCTAGTTCAATTCGCACAGGCAGTGCGTGTACATGCCTTGAGGGTCATTGAATCGAAACAACGCATTAAATTTCTCATCGAGCGTCCGGGTAAAATAGCTGACAATTTCCGGTGTTTGAATCCACCGCGAAACGTCCATTCCGGAACCAACAGCGACGCCGAGCAAATCAACAACCATCTGTTCTGATGCCGATAGGTCGGATTCGATAAGAATCGTTCCGAAATCGCCCTCTCCAAGACCGGCCAGTTCTGCAGCGATGACAATTGCAAATTTGAGGTCCCCTAGGCCATCGATCAATCCATTATCCAGCGCTTCCCTGCCCGTCCAGACCTGACCCTGGCTGATCTGGTCAACCGCATCTTTCTCCAGGCCACGGCTCGCAGCAACGTCGCTGATAAAATCATCGTATGTGTCTTCAACTAGAAGCTGCAGCAGTTGCCGGGTTTGCTCACTCATTTCGCGATCCGGTTGTAGCTGCCCACTAAGCGGCGTCGTACCCACACCATCCGACGTTATGCCGACGGCTTCGAGACTACGCTGGTAGGTCGGAAACATGCCGAAGACGCCGATCGATCCGGTGATGGTGGTTGCGCTCGCCAGGATCTTGTCAGCATGCATGGCAATCGAATACCCACCCGATGCCGCAACACTGCTCATTGAGGCGACGACCGGTTTACCCGCCGCCTGTAGTGCCTTCACTTCATCGGCGATCACCTCGGCTGCAAAAGCACTGCCACCAGGGCTGTCGATCCTTAATACCACTGCGTGTACAGAATCGTCGGTTCTGGCCGACCTCAGCAACGCTGCTGTCGAATCTGCGCCAATCGTTCCTGGTGACTGATCGCCGAACATGATATCGCCGGCCGCGACAACGATGGCAACGTTTTCTGCAGCAGCCGTGCCGCCCGACAACAAATTCATTTGTGCCAAGTATTCGTACATATTGGTCGCATTGAATGAGTCTTCGCGAAATGTCGATTTGCCTACCTGCTCAATCATGTAGTCACGAACCTCATTACGCGTTAACAGTTCGTCAACCAGACCGAAATTCCATGCCGCAATGGCCATATCACCGCTGGTCGCAGTTAAGTGTTGCACCAGGTTGTTGGTGAACTCTTCGAGCACGCCGTCTTCGAGGCCGCGCGCTGCTATTACGCCCTGGCGATACATCGCCCACATCTGTTCAACAAGTCGTCCGGAAGCTGCGCGATCTTCGTCCGACATATCCATACGCGTGTAAGGCTCTATAAACGATTTGTGCGTGCCAACACGAAAGACATTCCAGTCGAGGCGTAATAGGTCGATTGCATCTTTGTAAAACTGTCGGTAGCGCCCGTATCCGCGGAACATGACCGCACCATTGGGATGCAGGTAAATCTCGTCGGCATGGGCGGCGAGGTAATAGGCCTGCTGACCCATAAAGTCGGCATTCGCAACAACTGTCTTACCTGACGTCTGAAAGTCGTCAATTGCCGCACCAATCATCTGCAATTTGCTCAGGCCGCTGCTGCCAAGCATTGTCAGATCCAGGAAAACCATTTCGATGCGGTCGTCGTCCCTCGCGTACTCCAGCGCATCGACAATGTCGCTGACTCGCGTCTGTGGCAGTCCATCGCCAAGAAACTCTGCAATAGCACGATCATAAGGATCGCCTGCATATTGCTCGACCAGGGCTCCATAGGGCTGAATGTATAACGCACTACCATTAGGCTGGACCGAAGGCACCTCGGCGCTCAGACCGAAAAACAACATGAACACAAACAGCAGCAGGATGAGATGCAGAATTTTGCGAAGCCCATCTACGCCAGTCCAAATCCAGGAAAAAAACCTAATTAGCGGATTTCTTATACTCATCTAACGACTATCCTTCGTATCGAATCTGGTAAATCTTTCCGGCGTGATCGTCGCTCACCAGCAACGAGCCGTCTTCAATGACCAACAGGTCGACCGGGCGCCCCGACACAGACTGGCCCTGCAGCCAACCTTCGGCAAATACTTCGTAGGAAACCACCTGATCCTTATCCAGTCGTACCAGGCTTATTCGGTAGCCGATCTTCTCAGAGCGATTCCACGAACCGTGCTCAGCTATGAATATCTGACCCTGATACTCGGCCGGAAATTCCTTTCCTGTGTAAAATTTTACACCAAGCGATGCCACGTGCGGCCCGAGCCGCTGCGCCGGTGGCGTGAACTCCGTGCAACTTCTGCCTCCACCGTACTCAGGATCGAGCACAAAGCCGCCATGGCAATACGGAAATCCGAAGTTCATTCCGGCGGTCGTCGCTCGATTCAGCTCATCGGGTGGTAAATCGTCGCCGAGCATGTCGCGCCCATTGTCGGTAAACCACATGTCGCCTGTTTCTTCCTGCCAGGTAAAGCCGACCGAATTTCGAATGCCTGTGGCGAATATTTCGCGCTCGGAGCCGTCCGGCCGCATACGATCGATGCGCGCAAACCCTTCGCGCTCGCAGACGTTACATGGCGCGCCGATGCTGATATACAACAGATCGTCCGGACCGAAACCGATGTAACGCCAACCGTGATGTGATGCCGACGGCAACTCAATATCGAGGACCTCAGCCTGCGGTACGTCACGCAATTGACTCTCGATATTCTCGTACCGAAGCACACGACCGATTTCCGCGACATATAAGTCACCGTCGAAGAACGCGATGCCATTCGGCGTATCCAGGTCTTCTGCAAGTTCGATCACTTCCCGATCACCGGCAGCGTTTGTTACGACCGCATAAATTGAACTACCGCGCCGGTTTGACACGAAAACCGTGCCTTCATCGCCCAGCGCAAGCGAGCGTGCCTTCGGTACATCGGCGAAAACATCAATAACGAAGCCTGGCGGCAGGGATATCTGACCCAGCATCCCCTCATCGGCTGAACACGACTGCAGGAAGATCAGGTTCACTGCCGCAATGGACAGCAATATAATTTTGGCTAACTTGGTACCAACCACAAAGAAAGACTCGGCCAGAATGCAATGAGAATAACAGACATTAGCAGAATCATTAGGAAGGGAAACGTTGCCGAATACACATGCAGTATCGGCTTTTCAAATCGGTAACTGGAAATAAACAGATTCAGACCTACCGGCGGCGTCAGGTAACCGAGTTCCATTGCCGCCAGAAAAACAATGCCGAGGTGAACCGGGTGCACATCGAATCCGGCCGCGATCGGCAGGATCAATGGCACCACCAGCACGAT
>JBPCXZ010000210.1:0-2625 GCA_051008055.1 Woeseiaceae bacterium | reverse complement strand
GCGCGCGAGACCGGTCAGGGGATGATCTTCTCGCACGATACTGAAGCAGCGACCGAACAGGCTGTGCAGACAGAATCGCTCGACGAAACGCCGCGGCAGCAGCGCCCACACCTCAGAGTCGTCAAGTAGTCACAACCGGGTATCGGTTGGCCGGAAGGCATCGCGAATCCAGTTGATACTGGTTTCTCCGCCTGCGTCCACGTCGACGCCGACAACGTCGAAGCGTAGTGGCAGCGTCGCATATTTTTCATTCCAGGCCAGGAACATCGCGGTCGTGCGAATGATCTTGCGTTGCTTGCGCAGGTCTATCGTCTGCTCTGCCGACACAAAAGAGCGATGGTTCCGGTAGCGCACTTCGACAACGACGAGGCAGCGCTCGTCCAGCATTATCAAATCAAGCTCACCCAGCCGGCACGCGAAATTCTTACTTACCGGCACCAGGCCTCGCTGTTTCAGGAAACCAAATGCCAGTGCTTCGGCTTTGTCGCCTACAGCTCGGTGGTTTGTTCGGTCCAAGAGTCGTCGTCAGCATTCTCGGGCGGTAACATTTCCGGATTGTCACTGATGTCCTGGAATGGACCGACTGGAATTTCGAGTTGTGGCATGGGTACCGGTTCGCCTCTTTGGAACTGCGCCCAGGCCAGGCGGCGATGAATCCGGCCGTCAGTATCGAGATACAGCTGCCCGGTTGCGCCATCCAGTTCAATCATGTTGCCCATGTTTGCTGAGTACAAAGCAGCGATTAACTGATATGCATCGTAGCCCATTGCGTGCAGCTGACTCAGACGCCGCTCATCCGGGAAATGCTCGTGGTAAATGGCGGGTAGATGTTCCATCCACGGGTGCGGTGCAATTTCCCATGGGGAATCGGCAAACATAATGCCATTTAGATCGCTGTTGGAACGCCCGTCGATTTCAAAAATTGACGAGGTTGAGTAGGCGGGAATATCGCCCGAGTAGTGAAACTTCAACTGCGACTTGAGCAGCCGACCTGCGCCAGCATCCGCCGCTAGGAAAATAAAATCAGTGTCCTGGCGTCGCCGTGGATCGAACTGCAGCGGCGCACCAATATTAGCTCGCAGACGTCGATAGCGTTGCACGCTGCCCGAAAGCGACATTAGGTCTTCGATGGTTCGTGAGAAGTCCTGGTTTGCGGGTGTGTAGCTGCGATAGTCGAGCAGGGTTCCGCCCAGCGCCTCAAACTCGGTGGCGAACGCCGACAGAACCCGTCTGCCCCAGTCATTATTCGGCACCAATGCGACGCTGCGTGTGTGACCGTCGCTGATCGCACGCACAGCCGCGCTACGCGCCTCGTCCTCGGGTGCCAGGGCAAACTGGTAAAGGCCTGGCGGAGCGAGTACTTCGTCGGGCAGGTAATTCAACGTCAGCACTGGCACTGGCACAAGGATGTCGTTAGCCAGAGATTCGACGTTGTTCTTAAGTAACGGTCCAATAACGAATTCTGCGCCGTCGGCCACGGCATTGGCATAGGCGGCGCTCGCTCCGCCTGCAGTATTGACGTCATAAACACGAATCGATTGCTCATCATCCAGACCTGCCAGCGATGAGAAGTAAGCGCCCATGAAGCCGTTCTGCACAGCTTGTCCTGCGCGGGCCGTACGTCCCGACAGCGGCAGCAATAAGGCGACCTGCTTCGGATAGTCCAGGATCAGTTCGTCCGGCAGATCCAGCTGATTGATGATCGACATCGCTGGATGGCCCGCGTGCGTGTCGCGCCAGCGCACTGCGCCGTTGACCCAGCCGATACCTTGTTGTCCGGTCGATGCCGCTAGTGTGCCGAGGCTGAGCCAGCCACGCGTGTTTTCGTCCAGCGTAAGTGCGGTACTCGCACGCAGGACATTGGGATCGCTGACCAGCAGCGCCTGCCACAGGTGCTCGCGATTGCTCTGAATACTGCGGCTGCCGCTTAACATTGATTCACGTTGCGTCATTAGTTCGACGGCACGTGCCGGATCGTCTTTTTGAATCCACGCATCGGCACGCAGCGCGTCAACGCGCAAGCGACGCTTCCTGCTCAGCGGCTCGCGGCTCATGCCCTCGAGAATTTCCAGCGCCCCGTCTGCGTCTCCTTCGTACAACAACAAGGTTGCAGAATTGCTTTGCCACAGGTGGCGCGTCTGGTTGTCACTCGGCCGGCTAACTGTCGAGAATGCACTTCGTGCGCGCGACGCGTCGCCGGCATCCAGCCACTTTTCAACTGCGAGCAGCGTGAGGCGATCACGTTCGGCGCCGGTTTCGCTCGCAGCCAGCTCGATGTAAGTCGCCGCCGCGCCCTGATAGTCGCCGTTCTCTGCTTGCCGTTCTGCACGACCTTCACCGGACGAACTGCTTGAACCGCTGCCCGTCGATGCGCAGCCGGCCGCGAACACTGTCATTGCCAGCAAAATAGCAAGTCTTGCCAAAGTGGTCAGGTCACGTGCAGGATGGCGCAAAGTAATTTCCTTAAGTCAGGCGGTCCGTAATGAGTGGCACACTTTTCGTCGTGGCGACGCCGATCGGCAATCTCGAAGATCTGTCGCCAAGAGCGCGTGACACATTAGAAAACGTGGACCTTATTGCCGCCGAGGATACCCGGCGAACTGGTCGATTGCTATCGCATTTCGG
>JBPCXZ010000209.1:0-23660 GCA_051008055.1 Woeseiaceae bacterium | reverse complement strand
GGTGTAGGTGGCGGCGGCGGGAATGCCGTTGCGCACATGGTCGAGACAGGTATTGAAGGTGTCGATTTCATTTGCGCGAATACTGATGCACAGGCCTTGAAAACGGCCAAGGTCAGGACAGCTTTGCAGATCGGCTGCAACATCACCAAAGGTCTCGGTGCGGGTGCTAATCCTGACATCGGTCGACAGGCGGCGATGGAAGATCGTGACCGGATTCTCGAGGTGATCGAGGGTGCGGACATGCTGTTCATCACAGCTGGCATGGGCGGTGGCACCGGCACGGGTGCGGCTCCGGTCGTCGCCCAGGTTGCGAAGGAGCTCGGTATCCTGACCGTCGCTGTCGTAACCAAGCCATTTGAGATGGAAGGTGGTAAACGCCTCTCGATTGCCGATCAAGGTATTGCCGAGCTCGGCAAGTACGTGGACTCATTGATCACCATTCCAAACGAGAAACTGCTGGCAGTTCTTGGTGGTGAAACAACCTTGCTCGATGCATTCAAATCGGCAAACCAGGTGCTGCAGGGCGCGGTTCAGGGTATTGCCGAACTGATCACCCGTCCCGGCCTGATCAACGTCGACTTTGCTGATGTACGCACAGTGATGTCGGAAATGGGCATGGCAATGATGGGTTCTGGAGAGTCGTCTGGCGAAGGACGTGCACGCGAGGCTGCGGAAGCGGCTATCTCGAGTCCGTTGCTTGAGGACATCAATCTGGCGGGCGCAAACGGCATTCTCGCCAACGTCACAGCTGGCATGGACCTTTCTATTGGCGAGTTCCAGGAAGTCGGTGAGACTATCAAGGAATTTGCGTCCGATGATGCGACGGTGGTTGTGGGTACAGTGATCGATCCGAACATGACCGATCGAATTCGCGTCACCGTAGTGGCGACAGGTCTTGGCAAGAACGCTACCAACGCCGAGTCACCAATGCGCATCGTGAAAAAGACAGCGGCAGCAGCAGAGCCGAATTACCACGGTCTTGAAAAGCCGACCGTGCAGCGGCAACGCGCTGTTGGCGATGGTCTGGAAGAACCAGGACTGCAGGAAGAGTTGCTTGATATTCCGGCATTCCTGAGACGCCAGGCAGACTAACGACTCACAACGTCGTTAGGGTAATACCTCCGCTTCGCCGGCCCGGACTTTCCGGGCCGGCAATTTCACTGCCTCTCCAGTTCGACTTTTAACCTCATGCGCATAGAACGTCTCTAAGAGATTGAATTCTTGAAGAGTTTTTCCTCGATGTGCTAATCTTGCACGCACAAATCGCTGACATAGACACCCAATGTTGCGCCAAAGAACTTTGAAAACGGCCATACGTGCAACCGGCGTAGGTTTGCACACGGGCGAAAAGGTCTACATGACTTTGCGCCCAGCCGCAGAAAACTCAGGAATCACTTTCAGACGCGTTGATCTCGATGAGCCAATGGACATCGAGGCTGATCCACGTCTTGTTGGCGAAACCATGTTAGGTACGACGCTGATCAAGGACGGGGTCAAAGTCGCTACGGTCGAGCATCTGATGTCGGCACTCGCGGGGCTTGGAATCGACAACGTTCATGTCGATCTGTCTGCGCCGGAAGTTCCTATTATGGATGGCAGTGCTGGCCCGTTCGTTTTCTTGTTGCAGTCTGCCGGCATCGAAGAACAAAACGCTGCCAAGAAATTTATCCGCATCAAGAAAAAGATCCGCGTAGAAGATGGCGATAAGTGGGCGGAGCTTCTTCCGTTTAACGGTTTTAAAGTGAATTTCGAGGTGTACTTCAATCACCCGGTGTTCAACAAGCTGTCGCAACACGCCAACATTGATTTTTCGTCGACGTCTTTTTTGAAAGAAGTCAGCCGCGCGCGCACCTTCTGCTTTTTGCGCGACGTAGAAGCACTACGCGAACGAAACCTGACGCTCGGTGGCAGCATGGACAATGCGATCGTTCTCGATGACTATCGCATTCTCAATGAAGATGGTTTGCGTTACGGCAACGAATTTGTGATTCACAAAATTCTCGACGCCATTGGTGACATCTACCTGCTGGGTCATCCGATCATTGGTGAATTCCGCGCCTACAAGTCGGGTCATGATCTCAACAACAAGTTATTGCGAGAAATGCTCGAGCAGGAATCGTCTTGGGAAGAGGTGACTTACAGCAGCCCTGAGAAGGCACCGGTGTCCTATTCGACACCGTCCTACGCCTGACCACAAACACAGCTTAATCGCGGACGACGCGCACTGTGCAATGACTGACTGCCTTGCCTGCTGCGGTAGCGGCCGCTATCAAGGTGTCAGTCTCATAACGCAATCTTGATGCCCAGGCCGAAGAGGCCGCCAAAACCACCAATTCTCCATTTTCGCGAATATTTGCGGCAGAAATAGCGGTTTTCTGTTCATCTGGCAAAGAATCTTGCAATACCTGCACCAGATCGCCCATATCCTGCGCGTGCTGGATGACATCGCCTAAGCCATTGTCTTGTTTAGTCTTTAGTAGGTTTTCGAGGCTCTTCATGGACATAAAAATGTGACGTAGTTGGCGTTTTTCAGGGTCCCAGGGCAGTTTTTAGCCCGGTTCGTGAGGCATTTTCTTGTAATGAAAATCGACATTATGCATATTGTGCCCACGATAAGGGCAAACTCGTTGAAAGGCGAGGGCGCAAAACCACCGGTCTAAGGGAATAATTCCTATGATAGCGGGGCCACCCAATTGAACGAGAGCAGCAGGTTTAGAACAAAAACACGACGCCTGCCGAGGTTTTTTCGATGAATGTAGTCATATTTGGCAAGGGCTTTGGTAAGCCCAGACAGCTTAACTTGTCCGGCCCTGCGGCCTGGACTGCTGCTGCTGCATTCGCAATGATTGTATCGGCCGCGGGTTTTGCCGGCGGTTATTGGGTCTCGTCCAAGACGGGATCCGGTGTCAGTTTGGACCGTGCTCAGGAGCTTGCCGAGAATCTTTTCGAACAACAGGAAAGTATCGACACCATTCGCCAATCAAATGAAGACACGCTGGAAGCGCTCGCCATTCGCATGGCGCAGCTAAACGGTCGAATAATTCGACTTGACGCGTTGGGCCGACGGCTAACCGGCATGGCCGAACTCGAGGACGGCGAATTTGATTTCGATTCATTGCCGGCGTTGGGCGGACCGGAAGAGCCAGTGATGTCCGGATCTAATGTCGCGGCGCCAGAATTGCTGGACCAAATGCAGTCGATCAATTATCAGCTAGACAATCGTGAAGCGCAGCTATGGGCGCTGGAAGGCGTGCTGATGAATCAGGATCTCAATGCGCGCGTCTACCCGCAAGGAAGACCCGTTAGTTCTGGCTGGATTTCTTCGTACTTTGGCAAGCGCACAGACCCGTTTACTGGCAAGCCTGCCAATCACACCGGTATCGACTTTGCCGGTAAGAACGGGGCTGAGATTGTCGCAGTTGCTGATGGTGTCATTACCTGGTCCGCCGATCGCTACGGCTACGGCATCATGGTTGAGATCAAGCATGGCAGCTGCTATTCAACGCGGTACGCGCACAACTCTAAGAATCTGGTTGAAGTGGGCGACGAGGTCAAGAAAGGTCAGGCCGTCGCGCTGATGGGCGAAACAGGCCGCGCGACCGGGCCGAACCTGCACTTTGAGGTGCTCAAAGGTGGGCACCGCGTCAATCCGGTGAATTTCATTCGCGAATCCACCAAGTAGTATTTCTGCACCGATATAAAGCAATTTTAAACGGGACATTGATATCCCGGAAATCCCCCATAGATCGACAGATTCGTTAGAATACCGGGCTTTGTGTGCCCTTAAGCTTCAGGAGCCCAGGTGGCAAATTTCTTGACCCGTATTTTCGGCAGCCGCAACCAGCGGTTGTTGCGTCAATACTCCAAAACCGTAAACAAAATTAACTCGCTGGAAGAGGGCCTGCAGGCGCTTGACGATACTGCCTTGCGCGCCAAGACGGCCGAGTTTCAAAGCCGCTACGCGGACGGCGAGAGCCTGCACGACCTGCTTCCGGAAGCGTTCGCGGTCGCGAGGGAGTCAGCGGTCAGGACGCTGAGCATGCGTCCGTTCGATGTCCAGCTTATTGGCGGCATGGTTTTGCATGACGGCAATATTGCCGAGATGCGCACGGGTGAGGGTAAGACTCTGGTCGCGACCTTGCCGGCTTACCTGAACGCAATCAGTGGCGACGGTGTACACATCGTGACGGTCAATGAATACCTGGCCCAACGCGATGCTGACTGGATGCGTCCTGTCTACGAGTTTCTTGGCCTGACTGTCGGTGTAACTCGCAGCGGCCAAACTCAGGAGGAAAAGCGCGAGGCTTATAACAGCGATATTACATACGCCACCAATAATGAACTCGGCTTCGACTACCTGCGCGACAACCTTGCGTATTCGTTGCAGCAGAAAGCGCAACGCAAACTGAATTTCGCGATCGTGGATGAGGTTGACTCAATCCTGATCGATGAGGCGCGTACACCATTGATCATTTCGGGCCCGGCGGAGTCCAGTACTGATTTGTACGCCCACATCAACAAGCTAATTCCGAAACTCGTTGCACACGAGGAGACCGAGGCGCCCGTCAATTTTGAGATTTCTGCACGGCAGGTATCGTTGCGCGACGACAAGGGTGCAGCGATCACCGTGGCACGTGACGGTGGCGCACAAGCCGAGGTAATGACGCTTGAGGAAGCGATTGAAATCGCTGACTCGCGCGAAATGGATGTCGTGGCTGACGATGAGAGCGGCAAGGTAGCCGCATGCAAACTGGTTGGTCGCGGTGACTTCACCATCGATCTCAAAGCCAAACAGGCGCACATGACCGATGAGGGCCACCAAAAGGTTGAAGAGTTGCTGCATCGAGCCGGGTTGCTTGGCGAGGGCGAGAGCCTGTACGACGCTGGCAATATTCGCCTGATGCATCACCTCAATGCTGCGCTACGCGCCCACGCGATTTATCAGCGCGACGTTGAATACATCGTCAAGGACGGCGAGGTCGTTATCGTTGACGAATTTACGGGTCGTACCATGCCCGGTCGCCGTTGGTCAGATGGCCTGCATCAGGCTATCGAAGCAAAAGAAGGTGTCGCGATCCGACAGGAAAATCAGACCGTCGCATCGATTACATTCCAGAACTTTTTTCGCTTGTACAGCAACTTATCCGGTATGACGGGCACCGCTGATACCGAGGCATTCGAGTTTCAGCAGATCTATGGCCTCGAAGTCATCGTAATTCCGACGCACAGGCCAATGGTGCGCGATGATGCCGCCGACCTGGTATACCTGACTGAGAAAGACAAATACGAAGCCATCATCGAGGACATCACGGACTGCCGCGAACGTGGCCAGCCGGTTCTGGTAGGTACGACATCCATTGAGACGTCCGAGCTGCTGGCGAATATATTGCAACAGCGCAAGATCGGGCATGAGGTCCTTAATGCCAAACAACACGAACGCGAAGCGACGGTTGTGCAACAGGCCGGTCGCCCGGGCGCTATAACGATAGCCACCAATATGGCCGGTCGTGGTACGGATATTGTGCTGGGCGGCAACCTTGAAGCGGAGTTGTTAGAAGCTGGTGAAGGCGCTGACGAGGAAGCGGTTCGTGCCGAATGGCAAGCCAGGCACGACGCAGTGCTTGAGTCCGGTGGATTGCATATCGTTGGAACCGAGCGTCATGAATCAAGACGCATCGACAATCAGCTCAGAGGCCGTTCGGGACGGCAGGGCGATGCAGGATCGTCACGCTTCTACCTGTCGATGGAAGATTCATTGATGCGCATATTTGGTGACCCGGAACGTACCAAGTCATTGCTGGCCCGCGCCGGTATGCGTGAGGGCGAAGCGATCGAAAGCAATCTATTGTCGCGACAGATCGAGCGAGCGCAGCGCAAGGTTGAGGCGCATAACTTCGATATTCGTAAAAACCTTCTGGAGTACGACGACGTCGCTAATGATCAGCGTAAGGTGGTTTATCACCAGCGCTCGGAGCTTATGGAGGCCGACGAGATAGAAGACTCGGTAGCCGCTATTCGTGATGAAGTGGTCAGCGAAATCGTAGCGCAACATGTTCCGCCTGGAAGTCTTGAGGAGCAATGGAACGCCGAAAGCCTGTCACAGGCTCTCGAAGCAGAATTTGGCGTGCGTACCGACGTTGCCCGATGGATCCACGACGACAAGACCATGAACGATGAGGCGATCCTGGATCGATGCATCGAAGAGACGGCAGACGCCTATCAGAGGCGCGTCAGCGAAGTTGGTCCGGAGATCATGCGCAGCGTCGAGAAACAAATCATGTTGCAGCAGCTCGACCATCACTGGAAAGAACATCTCGCGGCGATGGATCATTTGCGACAGGGCATTGGTCTGCGTTCGTATGCCCAGAAAAACCCCAAACAGGAATACAAACGCGAGGCATTTGAAATGTTTGGTGCGATGCTGGACCAGGTGAAGCATGGCACTATCAGTCTGCTGTTTCGGGTCCAGATTAAAGGTGCAGACGATCTGGATGACAGCGCAGAACGGCGCCGTGCTGCCGAAGCGATGAAATTTCAGCACGCGGAAGCGCCTGCGCTTGGCGGGCCAGCCGCGCAGTCCCCCGACGGTCAAAGTCCGGCCGATGGAGCCGCGCCGCCTCGTCAGGAACCGGCAGTCGCGACTTTCAAACGGGATTCGGCGAAGGTCGGTCGTAACGAACCTTGTCCCTGTGGTTCGGGCAAGAAATTCAAGCAGTGCCACGGCAAGCTCGGCTGAAGATTCAAGTAGCCGCAGGGGTCCTGCGCAATGCTGTTGGCGAAGTGCTGCTTGCGGAGCGGCTCGCCGACGGCCCGTTCAACGGGTTGTGGGAGTTTCCGGGCGGCAAGATCAAGACCGGCGAAACATCGCACAGCGCCCTGCAGCGTGAACTACTTGAAGAACTGGGGATCACAATCGTTGCTAGCGAGCCATTCCTGCGTCTGTCTCACGTCTACGATGACCGCGCTGTGGACCTGCAGTTTTTTCTGGTTGACGAATGGCGCGGCGAGCCTGCCGGGCTCGACGGGCAACAACTTCGTTGGGTTGCTGTAGAGCGACTGGACGCTGCTGAGTTATTGCCCGCTGATGCGCCCCTGGTGGCCGCATTGCAGAAGATTTCTTAGCAAATACTCAGCTGAAACGGCACGTCGTGGCCGGTCTGCACAGCCCGACTGTCGAGGGTCGACCATTCCAGGAATCGCACCGTAAATCGGTGTTGGCTGCCGCTAATTTCAGGGTACAGACTGCTGTCTTGCAGTAGATTGACGCGCAAAAGACGGCATTGCGCATCCTTTTGCATGCTGTGTTGATACATACCGTTGATCGCGAGCTTGTCGCCCGGCTGTGCACTCTGCCGAATCAGCCAGAGTACTTCGGTGACCGCATCGCACAGTGGTCTGATTGCGCCCAGCCACACTTCCATATCGCCACTGCGCCGCGCGAACGACTGCCGCAGCCAATGACTGTACTCCGGTAAATCAAACTCGCAGGTACCGCCCGGTATCGCGCTGCGATTCTTAATGGCATTCAGAAAATCCGAATCCTTGAGTGGTTGCAGGAACGAAGTACCGATGCTGCCCAGGTCAGCGCGACTTTCCATCAGGTTGCGTACCAGACTGTCGAGGCGCTGTGAATCCACACCAGGCTGACTCTGGAATCGCTGCAAAACCTGAAGTTGCTGGTCCAGCTCCTTGTGGACCTCGCTGCGCACATCGCCACGCGACAAAATGGCCAAGATTTCGAGCAGGCTGGCTATTGTGGCGCGCGTCGCCCAGTCGCTCTCCAGCTCGCAGTTGTAGAGCATTTGTTGGTAGAGGAACTCGAGCCGCAAGAAGGTCCGCATGCGCTCGGACACCGGTTGCTCGTAGTACGTCGGGCCTTCCGACGCAGTCTGCGCGGCTATTTCGGTCGCTGGTTTCGCCATCAGCGTATTCTGCGCTACCGCTAGCCTTCAGGCAAATTAGCGAGTGCTGTGTACCTGTCGTTAAATGCAGACACTTCGGACGCGACGTGCTCGATAGTCGAGTTGTTTTCGATCACATCGTCGGCGATTGCAAGCCGATCAGTGCGGCTGGCTTGCGCGGCCAGGATTCGTTTGGCCTGTTCTTCGGATTCCGCATCACGCGCCAACAACCGTTCGATCTGGATCGATTCGTCGCAATCGACCACCAGGATGCGATCCATCGCATGGCGCAGCGCAGAATTCGCGAGCAAGGGCACGACGATAATAATGTAGTCGCCCTGCGCGGCATCAGCCTGACGCAGCGTCTCTTGGCCAATTCGGGGATGCAAAATGGTTTCCAGCTGTTGCCGTGCATCGTCATCGGAGAAGATCAACTTCCGCATTGCCGCGCGATCTAACGAGCCATCGTCGTTTAGCACACTGTTACCGAAAGCCTGCTGAATCTCGTCGAGCGCCGGCTGTCCCGGTGCAACGACGGTGCGGGCAATAATGTCCGTGTCGATCACAGTAACGCCCAGGTCCACAAACAAGTCCGCTACCAGAGACTTGCCGCTGGCAATGCCGCCGGTCAGTCCGATGCGTAACGGCCTGCTCATCTAGGCAAACTTATCCAGGTAGGCATTCCAGATTTGCTCGCCCCACAGCATCGTTACCCAGCCGGCCGCGGCGAGATACGGGCCGAACGGTATCGGCAATTGGCGGTCACGGCCTCGAAATACGATCATAGCGATGCCGAACAGCGCGCCGACCACGGCGGAAAGCAAAATGACCAGGTGCAGCGATTGCCATCCTAGCCAGGCGCCCAATGCCGCCAACAATTTGAAGTCGCCGTAACCCATGCCTTCTTTTCCGGTAAGCAATTTGAATACCTTGTACACGCTCCACAGGCTCAGGTAGCCGGCAATCGCACCAATGATGCTGTCTGTCGGCGAGACAAACAGGAAGGACCCAGCAACGCTTTGGTGGAACAAGCTCATGGTCAGGCCCACCCAGAGCAGCGGTAGTACGATGGAGTCCGGGATTAGCTGGTGGTCGTAGTCGATCATGCTGATTGCGACCAATGCGAATGTCAGGCCGATTGCCATGAGGGCTTCGAGGCCGAAACCCATGCGCAGAGCGCATATGGCGGCGAGCACCGCGGTCAGGAACTCGACCACCGGGTAGCGCGCAGAAATTTTTTGTTGGCAGCCGCTGCAGCGCCCGCGCAGCAGCATATAACTAACGACCGGAATATTTTGCCAGGCCTTAATCTGGTTACCGCAATTTGGACAGGCGGACCGCGGGACAACGAGATTGAACGGCTGTTCCGGAATTGTCGGCGTCTCCGCTTCCTGCAATTCCTTACATTGCTCGTGCCATTCGCGGAACATCATGATTGGCAGGCGATAGATTACGACATTCAGAAAGCTGCCGACGAGCAGCGCGAACAGAAATGCGATCAGTACAAAGATTTCAGGTGACTGCGCGAGTAGCTCTGCCATTCAGATTCTCCTGATGATTAGTAGCACAATCAAAAACGGCGTCCGGAGTTTCCTCCGAACGCCGCAGCATTGCAAACGGTTGCGTTAGGCGCCTTAGATGACCGCTCCCATCTTGAAGATAGGCAGGTACATCGCGACAACCAGGCCGCCAACAAGGATACCGAGGATGCCCATGATCAGCGGTTCG
The DNA here is from genome assembly GCA_051008055.1 of Woeseiaceae bacterium. Lineage (GTDB taxonomy): Bacteria > Pseudomonadota > Gammaproteobacteria > Steroidobacterales > Woeseiaceae > UBA1847. Next base: position 14,031 of record JBPCXZ010000209.1, on the reverse strand, counting down.
AGCAAGCTGGACAGGTTGTCTACCGCGTTGTCCACATCTTCCTCGTAAAAATCAGCAACTTTCGCAGACATGTCGTCAAGCGAACCGGACTCTTCACCAACGGCGATCATCTGAATGACCATGTTTGGAAAGAGGTCGGTGTTTTCCATAGCTTGCTGCAAGCGCTGGCCGGTTGCGACTTCGTCGCGCATTTGGAGCACGCCCACTTCATAGACAATGTTGCCGGTTGCGCCAGCAACAGAGTCAAGCGCTTCAACCAGTGGCACACCAGCAGCGAACATCGTCGACAGGGTACGCGCGTAACGTGCGATTGACGCTTTTTGCAGAATCGGACCGATGACTGGTATTTTCAATGTCATGCGATCCAAAGCATGCCGCATTGATCGCGAACGCTTCTTAAAGTAGAAAAAAGTCGCAATCGCTATGCCGATCAAGGTGGCGATATAGCCACCCTTGGTTCGAACAAATACGGACAAGTCGATGACCATTCTCGTAAAGGTCGGCAAATCGGCACCGAATCCCTGGAACAGGTCCTCAAACGCCGGAATGACGAAGATCAGCAGAATGGTCGTAACGACAAAGGCAACGACCAGTACCGCAGCAGGGTAGGTCAGTGCCTTCTTGATTTTCTTCTTCAGTGCCTCGGTCTTTTCTTTGTATGTTGCAATCTTGTCCAGCAAGGTTTCGAGGGCACCAGCCTGCTCGCCGGCTTCAACCAGATTGATCACCAGATCGTCGAAATGCAGAGGATGTTTGGCAAACGCCTCAGCCAGCGCCGTACCACCTTCTACGTCTGCCTTAACTGACAGAATCAGCTTCTGCATCGCCGGATTATCATGACCATTGCCGACGATCTCAAAGGACTGTACGAGCGGTATGCCGGCCGCGAGCATAGTCGCGAGCTGGCGCATGAAAATTGCGATATCAGCTGGGGTGACTGTGCCACCGCCGGCAAACATGCCTTTGCTTTGTTTTCGAATACGGGTAGGTACAACGCCCTGCCGCCGCAGATCCGCGCGCACGGCAGCTTCATCCGCTGCCATAGCCTTGCCCTTAACTTTTTGGCCCTTCCTATCCGTGCCTTCCCAGATAAAAGGTACCGTGGTAACTAGTGCTGCTTCAGCCATTTCCTTCGTCCATGTTTGCGAGGTCGAAAACTACTCAATTGTAACCCGGTTGACTTCCTCAAGGCTGGTAACCCCTTCCTTGACTTTGTTCAAACCGGCTCGTCGTAAATCGATTACCCCTTCACTGGCCGCCTGCTCAGCGATCTGCAAGGCGTTGCCGCCTTCCATTATTATTCTGCCCATCGCCTCGGATACTTCCATGACCTGGAAAATGCCGACGCGACCTTTGTAACCGTCGTTGCAGCTCTTGCAGCCGACAGGTCCGAAAATTGTGAGTCCTTCTTCGAGGTCCTCTGCTTCAAAGCCCTCTTTTTCCAGCGCTTCGCGCGGGATGTCCTTTGTTTCTTTGCAGTTGTCGCACAGTTTCCTGGCGAGTCGCTGCGCGATGATGAGGCTGACGGAGGTCGCAATCGCGTAGGGTTTGACCCCCATGTCTACCATTCGCGTCAATGTCCTCGGTGCATCGTTGGTATGCAGGGTCGAGAGCACAAGGTGACCCGTCTGGGCCGCCTTGATCGCAATCTCGGCCGTCTCCAGGTCACGAATCTCACCAACCATGATGATGTCCGGATCCTGACGCAGGAATGCTTTAAGCGACGACGCGAAGGTAAGGCCGACTTTCGGATTAACGTTGACCTGGTTGATGCCAGGTAAGTTAATTTCAGCCGGATCTTCCGCCGTCGAAATATTACGATCTTCGGTATTCAGTATATTCAGGCCGGTGTACAACGAGACCGTCTTACCGGAACCGGTTGGGCCGGTAACCAGAATCATGCCGTACGGTTTCTGCAGGTGTTTGTTGTAGAGCTCTTTCTGGTGTTCCTCGTAGCCCAATGCGTCGATGCCGAGCTTGGCGCTTGACGGATCCAGAATACGCAGAACAATCTTTTCGCCGAACAGCGTCGGACAGGTATTCACACGAAAATCGATGGCACGATTCTTCGACAGGCGCATCTTGATGCGGCCATCCTGCGGTACCCGACGTTCCGCGATATCCATCCGCGACATGACCTTGAGGCGCGCGCAGACTTTGTTGGCCAGCGCGACAGGTGGCGCCGCAACCTCGGAAAGTACACCGTCAAGCCGCGTTCTTACCCGATACGTCTTTTCATACGGTTCGAAGTGGATGTCTGAGGCGCCGCGCTTAATGGCGTCCAGCAAAATCTTGTTGACGAATTTGACGACAGGCGCATCTTCTACTTCACTCGAGATATCTTCCTGATCATCGTCTTCGCCTGTAACGTCGAGGCTTTCAAGATCAGTGAAATCATCGTCGTCGCCGAGATCGGACATGGTTGTGTCAACCGCCTCGATCGCCTTAACAATTCGTTCTTCGAGTTTGTCCTGTTCGACAACCACCGGATCGATACGCAAACTCGTCTGAAATTTGATGTCGTCGATCGCCTGCAGGTTGGTCGGATCGGCAATGCCGACGAACAATCGCTGGCCGCGTCTAACCAGTGGCAAGACACGATGCTTGTTGACGAGTTTCTGATCGACAGCACGAATGACATCGAGATCCACCTCGAGCGCGTCCAGATCCATCAAAGGCACGCCAAATTCGTGCGAAGCGGCTACAGCAATCGCGCGGGCATCCGCAAGGTCTTCATTGACCAGATATGCGACCAGGCTGACCTTTTCTTTCTTGGCATGATCGGTCGCCTCGAGAAGCTTTTCCTCGCTAATCAGGCCATCCTGGACGAGACGTCTGGGAAGGCCTGCGAGACTGGTCTGTGCTGCCGTTGCTGCCATGAAAGAAAAGTCGCTAAATTATTCCTTGAAGCATCACAGTCTCACTGATCTAAGTCCCCGGATCAACTCGATTTTGTGCGCCTTGTCACAGTTACAGAATTTGATTAAGTCAAACAGTGAAATTAGGCTTTCGCAGGCCAATTTGAAGCCGGTTTCGGGTCTAGCTGCGGCAGCTGGAGGGAAGGTAGCGAGCGTCGATTGTCGGTGAAATATGAGCGCTGGTGACGCCACCACCGCTCAGCAGGACGGCGCCGGCCGGAGCCGAAGATCCGGCACACCGCCAAATGATGCTGCCACCAGGCGACATATAGGGTGTGAACGACACTCTGCCGCCCTGAATATCCTGGTGTGCGTCATTGCCGAAAATTATGTCGACGCGTCCGTCATCGACATCGACCGAGCTGACGTACTTGCCCTGAGTGTCGGTCGGTGCGGCGGTCATGCCTGCGGCGGCCCGGTCGGCCGGTGGCGCGCCATTGTTGTTGTAGGCATCTACGACCGGAGTCTTTGCACCTACAGCCATATTCAAGGCTTCTGCGACCTGGGCTCTGACGGTGTATGTCTGATAGGCAGAGACGGCGATGGATGCCAGGATGCCGATTATCGCAACGACGATCATGAGTTCGATCAAAGTGAATCCGCGATTAGTCTTTCTCATCGTTCTTAAGTCCTGTGCTGCAGCCGCATTCTTGCCGGCGTGCTGTCTTCTACGATACTACGATACTACGATATTGGATCTTGCAATGGAGTGGCCGCAAAAAAAAGCCCCGGACTAGCCGGGGCTTCTTGACTTGCTGCTTCAGGCAAAAAGCCTTAAGCGAAAAGTCTTACGTGCGACAAGCGGCCGGAAGGTGCTTGTTGGCCATCGCGCTGGTGCAATCCCACTGGACAGAACCTGGCTGGGTGGTGTCCGGTGTCATCAGCAGAGTACTACCATCGATGAGTGCGTGAGCGTCGCCGCCATAAGTGACTTCAATTTCGCCGTCAACGCTGCTGCCGTCATCACCAACGGAAACCTGCGTTACGTACTTACCAACGATCTGCGTATTAGTTGCCAGACCAGCCTCGGCATTTGAGGTCGGCAATGCGCCGCGATCCTGGAAGTACTCGGTAACAGCAGCTTTAGCGCCACCAGACAGATTCAAACCCTCAGAAACCTGAGCGCGAATCGTGTAGTCCTGGTAAGCAGGAATAGCGATAGCCGCCAAAATACCGATAATCGCAACTACGATCATCAGTTCGATCAATGTAAAACCTTGTTGCTTCTTCATTTGTCTGTCTCCGTGAAAATGAAAGTGTTCAAATAAACGGCGATATCGCCAGTACGGTATATAAAGCAAGCACCGTGCCAAGTTGAGCGATAGAATCTTAACTGCATGATTTAAGAGGAATTTTAGCGAATATAGGGGTTCGCCGATCTATCGGGACAGACGTGTAATACGACCGAAAGATGACAGGGATTGTCACTTCCTGACAAAATTTGTCACTACCTGTTGGTCATTGGTGACGCTGTTTATGTCACAAACGCAGGAAACTACTCGATGCCAAGTTTCTTGATCCGATACCGAAGTTGGCGAAATGACAGGCCGAGCAGCTTGGCGGCCGCAGTCTTGTTGTAACGTGTTTTTTCCAGAGCATCGACAATGGCCTGCCGCTGTACGTCTTCAACCTGGTTGCTCAGGTCCGTGCTCGTAAACAACGGCGGCTCATCTATACCGCCGCTGGATTCACGCATATGCAGGTCCGACTCCGTAATTTTTCCGGTCGTACATAGCGTTACTGCGCGTTCCAGCATGTTTTCAAGCTCCCTGACGTTGCCGGGAAAGGAATATCCGGAAAGAGCACTACTGGCGCTACCGTCGAGCGACGCGCTGGCGTTGAGCTTGGCAAGAATATGATTGGCGAGGTCAATGACGTCGTCGCCGCGATCCCGCAACGCGGGCACATGCAATTCAATGACGTTGATTCGATAGTAAAGATCTTCGCGAAACTCGCCTGCGCCGACCATGCCGGACAGATTCTTGTGAGTCGCTGACAGGATTCGTGCATTGGCGGGTTCTTCCTCGGCCGCGCCGACCGGTCGGACCGTTTTCTCTTGAATAACCCTAAGGAGTTTAACTTGCATCGCCAGTGGCAGATCCGCAATTTCATCGAGGAACAGGGTGCCACTGTCCGCGCTCTGGATGAGTCCTTGCTTGTCACTGACGGCACCCGTGAAACTACCCTTACGATGACCAAAGAATTCGCTTTCCATCAACTCGCTTGGAATAGCGCCACAGTTCACGGGAATGAATGGGCCATCTGAACGAGGACCGCTGTCGTGAATGAGCCGCGCAACGAGTTCTTTGCCGGTGCCTGACTCGCCAGAAATATGTACCGGTGCCTGTGATCGGGAAACTTTGTCAATCATGTCTCGCAGTTCGAGCATGGCCGGCGAATCGCCCAGCAGACGTGATGGCTGAGTGGGCTGCTCGCCCTCCATTTTCAACGCATTTTCGACGATGTTGCGCAGGTGATTCAGGTCCAAAGGCTTGGAGATGAAATCGAAAGCGCCAAGTTTCAAGGCCTGTACCGCTGTCTCGACATTGCCGTGTGCTGTGATGACAGCGACTGGCATCGCTGCGGCATTCGACTGAATCCACTCGACGAGCTCCAGACCGTCACCGTCCGGCAGTCGCATGTCGGTCAGGCAAATATCAAAGCTGCGCTGGCCGAGCAGCGCGCGCGCTTCGGTCAGATCAGCGGCAGCCTGAGCTTCAATATCCATTCGCCCAAGAGTCAAAGTGAGCAACTCACAGATATCCGGTTCGTCGTCGACAACCAGCGCTTGATGTTTGTTCATGATGTAGAGCCTGCGTCCCATCGATCAAGATCGGAAAATACTATGCGGAAGATACTCCCACCGCCTGGTCGGTCAAGGTAGAGCAGGGTTGCACGATTCAATTCGCAGAGTTCGCGCGATATATACAGTCCCAGCCCGGTTCCTCCCTGCCGCTCTGTATAAAAAGGCTCGAACATCTTGTCGGCCGTTGACGCATCGACGCCGAGACCGTGGTCGAGGATTTCGACATAGGGCCGCCCCTGTCCCTGCAAACGTCCTGCCTGAACCTCGACCATGATGCCGCCCGTTTCGCTGGCGTACTTGATTGCGTTGTCGCAGAGATTCCAGAGCACCTGGCGAAGATGGCTGGGGTCCATTCGTACTTCGACGTCCGCGTCGATTTCTGCAACGCTGAATTCGCCTTCCTGCAGCTCCAGGGTACGTGAGAACTCGTCCGAGAATTCCTGCAACCAGGTACTGAGGGTCAGTCGTTCTGGTCGACTATTCTCGCGGCGCGATAGCTGCAGCATATTGTCGATGATGTGACTCACTCTGCTGGAATGCGTCTTGATGATTTCTGTCAGGCGCATATCAGCGTCCGATATCTCGCCTTCAGCGAGTAGCTGGGCGGCGTGACTCATCGCGCCAACCGGATTACGAATTTCGTGCGCAATACTGGCGCTGAGCCGGCCCAATGACGCCAGTTTGGATTGTTGAACCCGTTCATTCATCAGGCTCGCGTCCTCCAGAAAAACCAGGACCGGCCCGCTGCGGATCCCGTCTTTGCCGAGCGGTGCCAGGTGCGCGGTGACCGGCAGGTTGTTATTGGCGGAAATCACGGTGAATTCGGGATGAGAGGCGAGATCCTGATCCTGCCGCCATCGGGCAATGTAATCTGCCAGCGGTTCAAACACTTTTCGCAATGGCAGGCCGCTGACTTCGCTGGATGCGCCAAGTAACTGGGTCGCCGACGTGTTGCCGAGACGCACATCATCGTTCGCATCGAGCACGAGAATGCTCTCGCGCAGGTGTTGCACGATGTACTCATTCAGTTGAGACAGGTTTCTCAGGTCGACCCCGCGTTGCCGGGCCAGTGCCTCGCTGGCCTGGATGCGGCGGCCTAACGGGCGCGTCGCAAGCGCCATGGCGAAGATGATGCCGCTGACGATGCCGGCAGCCGGATAGTTAGCATCAACCGCAGCGCCAATGAGCTGCGAATAAAGCTGCTCGCCTAAAATGGCGAACGTCGCCAGGGCGGCGAGAATCATCGGAAACTGCAGCGGCAGTACCAGGCTGCCGGCGCCGATAAAGATGATCAGTAGCCCGCCGAGGCCGCTTTCTATACCGCCGCTGGCGTGCATCAGCACGACAATAACGACGATATCGACAACGGACTGGGTTACGGATTGCACGCCCAGCGGCAGCCATCGCTTGTACAGCGACATAATCGAAACGGCTGCAAACACCAGGTATCCGGCTGCGGTGGCGGAGAACAGCGCCGGATTCTGTTCGCCAAAAACGCGTGGCTCGCCGCCCGCGAAGAACAAACCCAGCAGGCCTACAGCGACCAGGACCCGAATCGCGTTTAACGTGGTCAGGACACGCCAGGTCAGGTCGGGTTCGTCGGCGGCGCGCTGCAACAGTGCGTCGCGGCTTCCTCGGAAGGTTTGCCGTAAATGGGGATCAGTGTCTGACTGACTCATGAGGGGATTGTTGCCTTTTGCGGTACCTGTGTGCAATTGCTTTTGCGTCCACTCAAGCTTTGCTCCAAAATACGCCGGATTTTGTGCGCTACAGCACAATTCCTGACAATAAAGATAAGCGAGCCATGAATCTCCACGAATATCAATCAAAACGGTTGTTTGCCGACTACGGTATTCCCGTGCCTCGCGGTGTTCCGGTCAAGAGTCCGAATGCCGCAGTAGATGCTGCCAAAGAGCTAGGTGGCGAACTTTGGGTGGTCAAGGCCCAGGTCCACGCAGGTGGTCGGGGCAAAGCAGGCGGCGTCAAGCTGGCTCGCACGCACGACGAGGTGCGCAGCTATGCCAAAGGCATGCTGGGCACGCAATTGGTCACCCATCAGTCGGGACCGGAAGGATTGCCCGTCAATGTTGTCTATGTTGAATCGGGTTCGGACATCGATCGGGAGTTGTATCTGTCGATGCTGGTCGATCGTGAGGTCAGCCGTGTTTCCTTCATTGCATCCGCAGCCGGTGGAATGGATATTGAGAAAGTAGCCGAAGAGACACCGGAGAAGATCTTCACCGTCGCCATTGCCCCAGATGCCGGGTTGCAGGACTACCAGGCAAGGCAACTCGCGTTCGGACTCGGACTGGACAAGAAACAGATGCGCCAGTTCGGTGATCTCGTCAAAAAGCTGTATCGCCTATACGACGAATGCGATGCGAGCCTGGTGGAAATCAATCCCTTGATCGTGACCAAGGCAGGCGACGTCGTGGCGCTGGACGGCAAAATCAACATCGACAGCAATGCACTTTATCGTCAACCTAATTTGGTTGAGTTGCGCGATATTACGCAGGAAGACGAAAAAGAACGCGCAGCCGCGGCGCATGATCTGAACTACGTTTCTCTCGACGGCGATATCGCTTGCATGGTGAACGGTGCTGGATTGGCAATGGCCACGATGGACCTGATCAAGCTGCACGGTGGCGAGCCGGCCAACTTCCTTGACGTTGGCGGCGGCGCGACCAAGGAACGCGTTGCCGAAGCGTTCAAGCTGATTCTCTCGAATGCGAACGTCAAAGCAATCCTGGTCAACATATTTGGCGGCATCGTGCGTTGCGATCTCATCGGCGAAGGCATTATCGCAGCTGTCAAAGAGGTCGGGGTCAGCGTCCCGGTCGTGGTGCGGCTTGAAGGAACCAATGTAGAAACGGGCCGTGAGATATTGGCCAACAGTGGCCTGGATATCATTTCGGCCGACGATTTGACGGACGCAGCGAAGAAAGTCGTCGCTGCGGCCAGCGACCGAGCATCGCTATGAGTATTCTTGTCAACAAAGACAGCAAAATTATTTGTCAGGGCATCACGGGCAGCCAGGGCACGTTTCACTCACAACAATGCCTCGACTACGGAACCCAGATCGTCGGTGGTGTGACACCCGGTCGCGGTGGGCAGGAACACATCGGTGTTCCAGTGTTCAATACGATGCGTGAGGCCGTCGACCAGACGAGTGCCGATGTCAGCATGATCCTGGTACCGCCTCCTTTTGCAGCGGATGCAATTCTTGAGGCGGCAGATTCCGGCGTGAAGCTCATCGTGTGTATCACCGAGGGCATACCGGTGATGGACATGGTGCGCGTCAAGTCGGCGTTGCGTGACAGCGACTGTCGGCTCATCGGGCCGAATTGCCCGGGAATTATCACACCAGAGCAATGCAAGATCGGCATCATGCCGGGCTTTATTCACAAGCCAGGACGAATCGGCGTAGTGTCGCGATCTGGCACGCTGACTTATGAAGCCGTCTACCAAACTACCGTCAACGATCTGGGCCAGACGACCTGTATTGGTATTGGCGGTGACCCGGTTCGCGGCATGAACTTTATCGACTGTCTCGAACTATTCGAAGCTGACCCGGACACCGACGGTGTCATTATGGTGGGTGAGATTGGTGGCACCGATGAAGAAGCGGCTGCCGAATTCATTCAATCCGATGTCTCGAAACCTGTCGTCGCCTACATCGCGGGTGTTACCGCACCGCCGGGCAAACGCATGGGCCACGCCGGCGCTATTGTTGCCGGGGGCAAGGGTACAGCGGCCGACAAATTCAAAGCGCTCGACGCTGCGGGCGTTGCGACCGTCAAGTCGCCGGCTGAACTTGGCAGCAAGATGCTGGAGATAATCAGCTAACCAGCCATGACAGACACACTTAGAATCGCCCTGGCACAGATCGACCTGGCCGTCGGCGATATCGCTGGTAACACAGCGAAGATTCTCGACTATGCGGCACGCGCGCGCGACGAGATGCAGGCTGACCTGGTCGTTTTTCCTGAACTCAGTATTTGCGGTTATCCACCGGAGGACCTGCTGTTTCATGCCGGATTGCGCTCGCGCACAGAGCAAGCGATGACGCAGTTATTGGAGTCGGTGAACGGCATCGCAATGCTGGTAGGTTTTCCCGAATACACCGATGACGACATCTACAATAGTTGTGCGGTGCTTAAAGATGGTCAGGTACTTTGCACTTACCGCAAGCAACTTCTGCCTAACTACAGCGTATTCGATGAAGAGCGTTACTTTGCCAAAGGCAAGGACGCGACCGTTATTCGAATCAATGGCATTGCTCTTGGAATCACTATTTGTGAGGACATCTGGCAGCCGGAACCGACAAATCTAGCGCGCGCCGCAGGTGCTGAATGCATCATTTCTATCAACGGTTCGCCGTACGAGTTAAACAGCCAGCAACGCCGGGAAAGTACCGTGCGGGCCCGATTGCAGGAAACGGGTGTGCCGATCGTATACCTCAATATGGTGGGTGGTCAGGACGAATTGGTATTCGACGGCGGATCGTTTGCGATGCAAAGCAGCGGTGAGGTTGTACAACGTGCTGCGCCCTTCGACGAGAGTCTCGAGTGTGTGCAGTTGACCGGCGGTAGCGGCGGCGTAGAAGTTGCGTCGGCCGATATTGTCGAGCCACTGGAAACTGAAGCGTCGGTCTATCACGCTTTGGTCACCGGCACGCGCGATTACGTTGAAAAACACGGCTTTCCTGGTGTTGTCATCGGGTTGTCTGGTGGCATTGACTCCGCGCTGGTTCTGGCGATCGCCTGTGACGCGCTCGGTCCGGAACGGGTTCGTGCGGTGATGATGCCGTTTCGCTACACGTCGACAATGAGTCAGGAGGACGCGGCCGCCGAAGCCACGACGCTGGGCGCGCGATACGATGTAGTTCCGATCGAACCGATCTATACCGCGACAACCAACCAGCTGCAGGAGTTGTTCGCCGGTCTCGACGAGGACGTTACGGAGGAAAACATCCAGGCACGTTGCCGCGGCTTGTTGTTAATGGCGATATCCAACAAGACCGGTAGCATGCTGTTGACGACCGGCAACAAGAGCGAGATGGCGGTGGGATATGCAACGCTGTATGGCGATATGGCCGGCGGCTTTGCGCCGATCAAGGATTGCAGTAAGACGCTGGTGTATCGTCTTGCGCGCTATCGCAATTCCCTGGATAAAGTTATCCCGGAACGAGTTATCACGCGGCCGCCGTCCGCAGAGTTGCGCGCCGACCAGAAAGACAGCGATTCGCTACCGGACTACGACGTTCTTGATCCAATCCTGGAGGCATTCATCGAGGAAGATTTGTCGGTCGAAGAGATTACGGCACGCGGCTTTGAGCGCGACACCGTGGTGCGCATCCTCGGGATGGTGAAGAGCAATGAGTACAAACGCCGCCAGGCACCGCCCGGGGTTCGTATCAGTAGTCGCGCTTTCGGCCGTGACTGGCGTTATCCAATAACGTCCGGCTATAAGTTTCCAGAAGAGGCTTAACTGTCGTCCGGATAGTTCGTGGCCAGAACGCGTCGCGTGTCTGCGGCCATATCGATCATCCCCAGCTCTTCATAGGCTTCGGCCATGATCTCCAACGACCGTTCGTTGCCGGCAGCACCGTTATAGTCTTCGAGCGCGCGTTGCGCTCGATTCAGGGCTGCTACGAAGGCGCCGCGACGCAGGTAATAATCGGCGACATGATTTTCGTAAGCCGACATCCGGTTCTTGATGTAAATCATGCGCTGTTCTGCGTCAGGTGCATATTCGCTGGCCGGGTAGCGTTCTATCAGGCGTCGAAATGCTGCATAGGACTGGTCGATGTCCTTTGGCGGTCGTGAACTGACATCTTTCTTGAAGGTTCTTTCGAGGAAGCCCGCGTCGCCCTCAAAGTAGGCGAGGCCTTTTATATAAAGCGCGTAGTCGACCCGCGGATGAATCGGATTTTCGCGCATAAACGCGTCAGCCGCCTCGACAGCCTGTTCTTTCCGTTGTGCCTTGTAATACGCATACATCATTTCGAGCTGAATCTGGCGACTCAAATCGCTGAACGGGTAGCGAGCCTGGATGGCCTCAAAGATCTGCAAGCCACGCGCGTAATTGCCGCCCGCAATGTATTCCTGGGCCTTCTCATAGGCTTCGGTCAGGCTTTGAATCTCGGTCTGAATCTCGTCGTTGCCAGAGCAAGCGCCCAGCAAACCGGCGCAGGCGATTACCGCCAGCAAGCGGTTGCTGCGTGCGATTCTGCGCCAAATTGGGGTGTTACTTTTCAACGATTTTCTGCCTCTGGGCCTTTCCGGTCGGCGAGTATACCGTAGACTTGGCACCACAATGAATGTTGCTGAAAAAGTGATGACAATTCCTGACGATTGCGCCGGTCTGAGATTGGACCAGGCTCTGGCTCGGATGTTTCCAGAGTATTCGCGCAGCCGACTAAAAGCGTGGCTGCTCGACGGTGCTATCACCGTCGATGGCACGTCGCCGAGGCCGCGAGACCAGGTAATGGGCGGGGAGACCGTTGCATTACGGGCTGAGCCCGAGGCGGCGGTTTCCGCCGCGCCAGAGCCGATCGCGCTGAATGTGGTGTTCGAGGACGAAGCGCTGATGGTCATCAACAAGCCGGTCGGGCTGGTCGTTCACCCTGGTGCCGGCAATCCGGGAGGTACGTTGATGAACGGCCTGCTGAATCATGCGGCGGAGCTCGAACAACTGCCACGGGCTGGTATCGTCCACAGGCTGGATAAGGACACCAGTGGTCTGCTGCTAATCGGCAAAACGTTGCCGGCACATACCGCGCTGGTACGCCTGCTGGCCGATCGCGCGATCTCGCGCAACTACGTGGCGGTATGCAACGGCGTATTGACTGGTGGCGGGACGATTGACGAGCCGATTGGCCGGCATCCTGTCGACCGTAAACGCATGTGCGTGCGCCCGGAGGGCAAGCCGGCCGTTACCCGTTACACAGTCATCGAACGATTCGCGGCGCATACATATATAAGTGTGGCCCTCGAAACGGGACGGACGCACCAGATACGCGTGCACTTCGCGCATCGACGTCATGCCCTGGTCGGCGACCAGGTGTATGGCGGCCGACTGGCCTTGCCCGCAGGCGCAAGCGAAACGGTGATTCAGGCATTGCGCGGCTTCCGGCGACAGGCACTGCACGCAATCAAACTGGAGTTCGTCCATCCGGTTAGCGGCGATTCGATGCGGCTTGAAGCGCCGCCACCTGAAGATTTTCAGGTCTTGTTGAGCACCTTGCGAGAGGACAGCCAAGATTGAATGACGGGGTGCTGCGAGCAGACTGGCCGGTGCCGGCGAACATAGTCGCTGGCACCACGTTGCGTGGCGGGGATGAATCCGACCTGCCGGCTGAACCTGTCTGGCTAACCCAGGTGCACGGCAGTCAAGTCGTGAAACTCGGCTCCGATGACTTCGTGGCCAAGCCAGAAGCGGATGCCGTTATCGGCGACCAGGTCGGTGATCTGTGTGTGATTCGTACGGCAGACTGCCTGCCGATTCTTCTGTGTGCCAGCGATGGCTCTGAGATTGCGGCAATTCATGCGGGCTGGCGCGGGCTTGCCGCAGGCGTTATCGACGCGACGCTGGCACGGTTGGCGAGCCGGCCGTCGGAGCTGCTCGCCTGGATCGGGCCGGCAATTGCGCAGCCGTCCTTCGAAGTTGGCGCTGAAGTCCGGGAAGCATTTGCTGATGCGGGTTTCGACGCCGAAGGCCGTTTTCTACGAAACGACCGCGGCCGCTGGCAAGCCGACCTGTTCGGGCTTGCGGCTGACCGACTGCAGACGATTGGTGTGACCTCGGTATACGGCGAGCGCGTGTGTACCTTTGAGGATTCAAAGCGCTTTTTCTCATTTCGTCGCGATGGACCCACCGGTCGCCTGTTGAGCTTTGTGTATCTCGGATAACCGAAAGCCCAAAGTGCCTTGAAATAGGCCATTTCGGCGCTATTTCAGGGTGAGTTCAACAGCCGGCGATTCCGGCACGAGAGATTTCAATGCGTATCGACAAATTGACCAGTAAGTTTCAATTGGCACTGAGCGACGCTCAGTCCCTGGCGGTGGGACAGGATCATCAGCTGATCGAGCCGGCACACGTCCTGGTGGCGCTGCTTGATCAGCAGGGCGGCTCCGTGCGTGGCCTACTCACTAAATCCGGCGTCAACGTTAATCTCCTGCGCTCGCAACTCGGCGACGCGGTAGATCGTCTTCCCAAGGTGGAAGGCACCGGCGGTGACGTCCATATTGGCAACGACCTGACGAAGCTGTTCAACATCACAGACAAGCTGGCGCAGGAACGCGA
>JBPCXZ010000208.1:0-3670 GCA_051008055.1 Woeseiaceae bacterium | reverse complement strand
TCCTCGACGCACAGCTCGGCATAGCCGAGGTGAAACCCCATGCTCAATCGACGCGCCGCCTCGAACAATGGTTGCGTTTGCGCGCTCGGCATCTCGGTTTCGAAATACGCATCAATCTCCGATTGGTCGGTCATGTACCAGCGCGGAAAAAAACTGGTCAATGCCAGTTCGGGAAACACAATCAACGTACAATTTCGCGCTGACGCTGTTTCCATCAAGGCGAGCATGCGCCGCACGACACTCGCGCGCGTTTCAGTTCGCGCGATCGGTCCAAGCTGCGCCGCACCGATAACCAGTTTACGTGGAGGATTGTTTTGCATATCCGGGAATCGACTCTCGTTTCTCGTTGGCCTGTCCAACGAGCAGAATTGGTCGTCAGGCCGCGCCGCCTCGATATCAGGCAGTTCAGAGTAATGCCCGACATTCAGGCGGACAATACCGCGACGCCGTACAACGACTCTGCTGGCAGGTTGGGCTCTAGGTTGGTCGCTCGCCCACCGTACACATCGCGGCACGGCCCTGCCAAGCATCTGATGCCAATCGAGCGCCGGCTTCCTTGGCAAAGCATTCCACGGCAAGCGGTCGCTGCATGTCGGCTGCATTCGGACTTTGATCGTGGCGGTGTGGCAACCGTTCCGACGCAGGCGGGTTGTGGCGTGGTCCGTGTTTACATTCTCAGGGTGGTTTTGTAGCGTTCAAGGCATTCCATAGCTTTTCCACGCCATTCCACGGACCAAAGTCATGCCAGCCACTGTCGATGTACTGATCCGCGGGGCCGAGGTTTATGACGGCAATGGAAATCAAGCCGAGCTTGCTGATGTGGCGATTGAGGCGGACCGGATCGCCGATGTCGGTAGCCTGGATTCTATGAGTGGCCGTCTTGAAATAGACGCGCGGGGTTTTGCATTGGCCCCCGGATTCATCGACGTTCATACACACGATGATTTTGCTGCGCTGGCGCATCGGGACATGGGCTTTAAGTCGCGCGGTGGCGTGACCACGTGTATCGTTGGCAATTGCGGCTTCGGTGCCGCGCCATTTACTGCCGCCAAAGAAATGCTGAGCGCGCTGACGCCGGGTTTGGACATTCCTCAATATGATGGTCATGCCGGGTATGCAGACATACTCGACCGCCAGCCGCCGGGCATCAATATTGGGGCCCTCGCAGGACATGGCACGTTTCGTAAAGCCGTAACGGGCGATGACGCGCGCGACCCGTCCGATGCGGAAATGAAATCGATGAAGTCGCTGCTCGATGAGGCGCTTGAAGCCGGAGTGCTGGGACTGTCGAGCGGTTTAATTTACGAACCGGGTCGATACGCAAAAACCAGCGAGTTGGTTGAACTGGCCAGCCAGATGCGCGGCACCGGCGCCATATATGCAACGCACATGCGTGACGAAGCTGAGCACCTATTGTCGTCTGTCAGCGAAGCGATCAGCATTGGTTCTCAGGCAGGTGTGCCGGTACAAATCTCTCACCACAAGGCCTCTGGTCGAGACAACTGGGGTTTGGTGAAGGACTCGGTCAAACTGATTGAAGCGGCGCAGGGGCGCGGCGAAAATGTCCATGCCGATCAATATCCATATACGGCTGGCAGCACCAACCTGAAAGCTGTTCTGCAGAATGGTGTCTTCACGGACGGCGCATCGGGTGGATTTGAAGGTTTATTGCCTGACGACATGCTGATTGCCACGTCTCCAGACCACAGCGAATGGGAAGGCAGGACGATTGCCAATCTGTCCGCAGAGTTCAACCTATCGCCATTGGATACCTGCAGCAAAATCGTTGCCGCCAGTCCTTGGACAACTGTTGTCCTGCATATGATGAGCGAAGCAGATGTTCAGTTCGTTTTGCAGCATCCTTCGACCATGATCGGATCTGACGGAATCCCGACCCTGGACGGGCGTCCACACCCGCGCTTGTACAACAGTTTCGCTCGGGTCATCGGACATTACGCGCGTGACTCGGAATTGTTTGACATAGCGACAGCAATCCACCGCATGACCGGTTTACCCGCTGACAAGTTCGGCCTGACAGATCGTGGGCGAATTGCCGCTGGCAGTTTTGCGGATCTCGTTCTTTTCGATCCCGATGTGATTTTGGACAAAGGGACGTACGAAGAGCCGAATCAATACCCGGTTGGGATCAAGGACGTGTTCGTCAATGGGGTTGCCGCCGTCAGCCAATACCAACTAACTGATAGTCTGGCTGGTAGGGTATTGCGGCGGAAACATTAGAGCGTCGGTACGCATTCGGGTCGCCCCGGCATTGGCAACGGCACCTGTCGCCGGTGTTGCCGATCCCAAGGCACACAGAGCAGGATGACCTGCACCCGTGCGCCACAGACAGGCTCACACAACCGTGCGACAAGAGCACTAACAAACAACTGGCTCTAACGTATCCATCGCCCAGCGAGCAAGCCCGCACAGTTGCCAGTCGCGATGTGGATGTCCGATGAACTGCGCGCCCACCGGCATCGACCCAATGCTCATCAACGGAACCGTTATTGCCGGGCAACCCAGCGAGGAAGTAGCCGCATTAAAGGCCGGGTCGCCGGTTACAAAGCCATAAGTGTCTTCGCCGCCGGTTACAAAGCCGAGGCCGGGGGCAGGCCCTGGGGCGGACAAGGTGATCATACCATCGGCGAGCGGTTGCAGCGCTGCCATGTCGGCGCGCATGGCGTCACGTTTCTGCAAGGCCTCACGATAATCATCGGGACCCAGTTCTTCGGCCATGCTTAGCCAGACGCCTAATTGTTCGCTCATTAAGCCGGTGCGTTTGTAAGCCCGTAGAGCCCATCGAATTTCATAGCTGCACAGAATCCGACTGAGCGGCACGCAGTGATCGATAGATTTCTCGAACCGGTCGATGGCTTGGTTATCCTTGCGTGTAATGAGGCGTACGCCCTGGTCGGATAGTTGCCTCAACAAAGCATCGAACGTCGCGAGGGTGGTGTCGCTGCATTGCGACCAACCTTCCGTCTCGAGCACGATGAGCGTTTCAGGCTTTTTCGCGGGGGCCAACGCCTGTGGGCCGTACAATCCGGGATAACCAGGATCCCCGCCTGCGCGTTGGCCGATCTCGTAGGCGACCGTCCACATGTCTTCCAAGGACCCGGCGTGCACCCCGACATGCAATTGGCTCCAGCTAGCCCCCTCGCCACAGTGCAACGCACCCAAGGTTGGTTTGATGGCGTAGTTTGCACAGTATGCCGCCGGTCGAATCACAGATCCGACCACCTGGTTGCCGAGCGCTACGGGCACCATTCCCGCGCCGACTGCTGCTGACGAGCCACTTGAAGAGCCACCGGGTGTTGCATCTTTCGAATAGGGATTGGTGGTTGGGCCCGGCACCATGAGGGCGAATTCGGTGGTCACCGTCTTGCCGGTAATTACTGCGCCGGCGAGCCTCAAGGCATTGACCGAAGCGGAATCCATGCCGGTATTGCGCCCGGCAAAGATCGGGCTGCCCAGGGTGGTTGGCATATCGTGTGTTTGCAGGACATCCTTGATACCAATGGGCATGCCGTCTATCAGCGATAGCGAATTGCCCTGACTGTATCGCTGTGTCGACTCATCCGCTGCGCGCCGAGCGTTCTCGGTATTGAGGCACACCCACGCCTGCACCTGTGGCTCGAGTTTATCAATGGTACTCAAGCACTCTTCCAAG
>JBPCXZ010000207.1:0-5941 GCA_051008055.1 Woeseiaceae bacterium | reverse complement strand
AATCATATCCGCGCGATCACTGCCATATCCGCTATGCAGGTCGGTAATCAGATCAGCAATATCATCGCGTCGCGTCGCCACCGCATAACCGCCGCGAGTCATGCAGAGTCGATTAGACGTCTCCAGTGCTATCCGCTCCATCAGCGCAATACTGTGATCGGAGAACTCGACCATCGTCGGATGCGGCCACCAGTTTCGATAGTTGTCGCCCGACTGCGCGCTCGTATAGCTCATAGGCTGACGGCAATCCACCAGCAGCACCGGCAGTTTCGGGTTCGATTTGCACAGGTAGTGGGCCGTCGCGATGCCCGCGAGGCCAGCCCCCAGGACAGCAACTGCTACCACTAATTACGGCGCCGGCTCATCCTTCGAACCGAAAGCAATGAAAGCAACAACATCAATAGATGGATCGCACCGCCGCCACCACCGCCGCCACCGCCACCGCCGCCACCACCCGGCTGGTTAACGACGACTTCGCCCATAACAGTATTGTTCGCAGGAACCAGGTCGGCTTCTGCAGCGCTTATCTCAAGCGTTACATCTCGTCGGCCGCCAGACAGAGCCGTCACGGTGACGCTAAGGTCCGAACTGGACTGCGCCGCAAATAGGTCGGACGTGCAGTCAATTTGTTGCGGGGTAACGACGCACTCACCAATAGACCAGGTCGCGGACTCTGCACGAATACCATTCTGCAAGGTAACGCGTAAGGCGACATCGGTTGCGTCAACATCGGAGACGTTTTGCAAAGTGGCATTGACCGTTGTTTCCTGGTTCTGATTGACAGACGCTGCAGTCGGCACGTTTGCCACGAGATCCACCGGATCTTCCACTACGAGCTGTAACAGATACTGATCATTACTTGCCCGCTCGTCGGGGTCAGTCGTGCTGGCAGTGGCGGTCAACGTGCCGGCGCCGTTGCTATTCGGCGTGATCGACAATGTAATCCTCTGAACACTCTGTCCGGCAAGCTCGCCCAGGTCGCAATCGACGCTGCCTGCACCAGTGGTGCAACTGCCTAAGGTTGTCGTGACAGACCCAATGTCGAGAAACGCAGGTAATGCGAAATTGGCCAGCACACCCGGCGCATTGAGCAATCCGTTACTGGATACTTCATATTCAAGCGTCGTTTCGACGCCAAGGTAAACCCGCCCACTCTGGTCGTCTGGCTCAATGCCCACATCAACGGTTGGCAGTGCTTCGACACAGCGCGCCGCTGCGGCGCCAGCTTGCATGATATCGATGCTGCACTGAGAGAATTCTTCACTACCATTGACCGAGGGCGACATTATGAATTGACCGACTACGTCCTCGCATGTCGAATCTTCCTCGCCATCATGCTCAGCGCCGAAGTTATGGCCGATCTCGTGCGTTGCTATCAGGCTGTCAAAAAACGCACTATCATTGCCCTCGGTGAGACCGGAACCGAAATAGGTATCGCAAAGAGTGCCTTGCCAAGCTACACCCACGGTAGTGCCTGCCAGGTCCCTGCCGGTCCACAGGTGCGTCAATCCCTGGCTGCTATGTTCAGTATTCTGTAAACGATACTCGGAAATTTCGTCCAGGAGATCGTCTGAGATATTCGTGTCTGTAAACGGGTCATCCGAGTCAGGGTAGGTTACAGGGTCATTCGGGACAGTAATCTGTACGCCGACTTGCTCACTAAAATAGCCGTCGACGTTATTCATCCGCGTCAATAATGCTGCTTCCGCTCCGGCTTCTCCGCCTTTCGCATCCGTAAATTCAAAATCGGCTACGATGCTCATCGTAATTTCCGACACGGCGCCCGGCCCTCTTGCGATTGCGGCCTTTGATGCACTTATCAGTGTCTTGGTAACCGCTTCCGCGTTGCCGGCTAAAGCGCCGGAGCCGCAACTCATCATTCCAGCCGGAATATGCATATCGGACAACCGGTAGATCACCGGCTCGGCGGTCGCGACGGCGCTATCACCAGGCGCCTCGATCGCATACATCGCTTCGCCATCCCAAACTACGCCGCGCGGCATACCTTCAAAGAATACTATGCGTGCCCACGACTCGGGATTCCCTGCCAGGCGCCCGCGATAGACGCCGATCTGAGAATCGCCAGCATATGAATCGATGCGCGCGGCAATGCGCTCGTTAACCTGTAGTTGTAGGTTGAAATTTTTGCCTAACGCTTCAAATTGCAGGCTCGTCGTCGCGTCAGAGTCCATTTGAGGACCGAAACTTTGCGACGTTTTGCCAGTCTGACTTAACTGAGTGCGCTGCAAAGGTTCGAAATGCGATACGACCACAGCAGCGCCAGAAAATGTCGGCAGAAACGCGATTAGTGTCGCAATTACCAGGCGTTTAACAGATAGCATCCGAGTCTCGCAGTTTGAATCGTGGAAGCCCCTAGCTAATCAAAGGACTGTCCCGGCTACAAGGGTTTGTACGTCGCTGATTGCCGACAATACCCGAGAAAGTGTGAGTTATCTCCCAAATCGGGATATTGCTACAATTCGCGACCTCGGACCGCTCCAGATATTCAACGGAGATCTCGCACATGCACATTCCGTGTTGTAACCCCACAAAACCGCGCATTGCTTCCTGCGTCGCGGTCACGCTGTTACTTGGCGGTGTCATGTTGGCCTCAAATTCCAACGCCGCCGAGGACGAGCCTACCCACATGCCGGAATCGCAACGAACAGCTGTCATAGAGGTCGTCGTTGTCGGTGGGCCCAGCGCGATTGATCAGGAGATTACCGGCACGTATGAGAAAACGACGCCAGGTTTGTTGGGCGGCATCAGTGGTGGCGCAGCTGCGGGAACGCCATCAGCCCAGATGGGTCCGGTGAACGTCAATTTTCCCTTTCCGATTCTGCAATTACCAGGCGCGATAATTGGAGGAATTTCCGGTAGCGCGAAACGTCACCTGCAGGAACTGCGTGATGCGATGACCGACGATATTGCCGAAGCAAACAGCAAGACGCTGATCAACGAAGGCCTTGCGCTGGATGTTTATCGCGGTCTGCAGAGGCTGCCTGAACTCGGCACGAAACTATACGCCGCCAGTACGGAGCTCCCGGACGGAACCGACGCGGTTATGTATGTCAGCGTTAAAGAAATTACGATCGACGTCGAGAAAAATGACGCCATTCTCACAGCAGCAGCCAGCATTTCGTTGGAATCAGTTGTTGCTGGCAGCAAACTCTATAGTCAGGAATTCCGGTACCAGGATCGCGCATCGCTGGAGGAATGGACGGAGAACGACAATGCATTGTGGCTGGACTTTGCCAACTACGCGCGACATTACCTGGGCCGGGAAATTACTGCTGATTCTTTTACCCGAATCGAACTGAATCACGAGCTACAGCCGATCAAGACCGACGACATAAAGTTGTCACGAAAGAATGTCTGGAAAGGCAGCACACGCGCGGCGATGCCTACACTCGCATGGCGATTCAAGTTGCTCGAGAATACGGCGTACGGAACATGGACAGATGCGATCGACGCTCAAGATGTCTATTTCGACCTGGAAATCTACGATCAGCATCGCATGGTCTACGAGATGAAAAACCTGTCCGAAACAAGTCACACACTGGTTTACGAACTTGATCCATGCCAGACCTATCGCTGGTCTGTTCGACCGAGCTACTACATCGGCGAAGACGTTCGCATTGGCGAATGGATGCAATTGGCCGCTGCCGCGCCAACCGAAATTGGCAATGGTATTGCTGGCCGAGACGCAGCAGCGTCGCCAGCATATACCCAGGACTATGCATCGTTGGAGTTTGATTGCCGTCGTTAGTCCGCGCTAATTCTGTTGGCCTTGGTCAGCATGCTTGGGCAGCGTAAGGTGCAACACAATCGCCCCAATCATTGCGGCTGCGACAGATGCAAACAAGATGCCCACCTTCGCCTGATCGATGAAGGTCTCATTGGTGTAAGCGAGTTCGCTGATGAATATCGACATCGTGAAACCAATTCCGGCCAGACAACCCGCGCCAATCAGCTGACCGAGCGTGATACCACGCAACTCAATCTTGACGACCTTGAT
Organism: Woeseiaceae bacterium; assembly: GCA_051008055.1. Taxonomy (GTDB): domain Bacteria; phylum Pseudomonadota; class Gammaproteobacteria; order Steroidobacterales; family Woeseiaceae; genus UBA1847. Next base: position 1,923 of record JBPCXZ010000207.1, on the reverse strand, counting down.
CACCAACAGACTCGCAACAAGAACGCCTAGCGGCTTACCGATTACCAGGCCAAGGATGACACCCAATTCGACCTCGGTTGGAAAACCCGCCAGGTTTTCAGGGCTAAATGCTACGCCGGCGCTGAACAAGGCAAACAACGGCAAAATGACGAACGACTGAAATGGATGCAGGCGGTTCTCCAACGCGATTGCCGGCGGGATCGCATCCTCAACAGTCAGACTGAGCTGCGAGATACTTGCCCTGCGCTCCTCGTCATGAATCAGGGCATCGAGAGAATTGTCACCACCCTCAATGTCTCGCAGAATCTTCGAGGTCGAGTCGATCAGTTCCTGCGGATCGATGACGGGTCGGACCGGGATGACCATCGCGACTAGCACCCCAGCAATCGTTGCATGCACGCCCGAACCCAATACGCCGAGCCACACGATGAACGCGAGCGTGGTATAGACCCAGGTTGCTCGAACGCCGAGTCGGCTGAATATGATCATAAAAATCAATGGTATAGCGGACATCAGTAAGGTCGAAACATCGAGGTCAGGCGTATAGAAGACAGCAATCGCCGCAACCGCGATCAAGTCGTCGGCGATTGCCAGTGCGGTTAAAAATACTTTCAATCCGAGCGGCACACGCGACCCGAACATCGACAGTACGCCGAGCGCGAATGCGATATCTGTCGCCATCGGAATACCCCAACCGGCGATGGTGCCGCTACCTAAATTGACAGCGGCATAAATTCCGGCCGGTATCACTGCACCGCCGATAGCCGCGCAAACCGGAAGCATCGCCTTATTCATACTGGACAGCTCGCCGACCACGATTTCGCGCTTGATTTCCAGTCCGACGACAAAGAAGAATATCGCCATTAACCCGTCCTTGATCCAGTGAGACAGAGTTAGCTTGAACTCCCACTCACCGAATTGAACGCCCAGGTAGGTGTGCGACAAGTCATAGTAGAACTGGCCCCATTGCGAGTTAGCCCAGAGCAACGCGATTGCCGTAGCACCAATCAGAATGAATGCGCCGGTTACCTGCGAATGCAGAAAGCGCTGAAACATGTTGTTGCCAGAAATATGGGCTGCCACGGTTGCCGGTTTCCTCGAATTAGAGTCTGTTAGTACACAGTCTTGCGAGTATACCTGTCAGTCTCAGGCGGTGGCGGCTGCGCTCTTTTGCGGCACCCTTACTGTTGTGGCAATCATGGTGCCAGTCCCGATAATGAGCAATGGCAAGAATGGCTCAAATGGCCAGAAAGGAAACCAAAGTTCCAGATTGGCAGACCACTCGGGCGCCGTCAGGAAATCACTGACGGCCACGCGCCATTGCGCTCCCGATGCCGCAGCGACCAGGCCGAGCCCGATCAGCATGCCGCCCACCAACCGCAAACCGAGCGGAATGCTGTTGCCCGACAGGTCCGCCGGCGCAGCTGTCAGCCGTTGCTTGCCCCAGGCAGCGATCCTTGCCGCGACAGCAAAAAAACCCATCCAGTAGAACACGTAGTCAATAGTAGTGGGTTGACCGTAATAGTAGGCGGTACCCCACCAGTAAGTGCTAAATGGATAAGCCCAGAGAAAGTACATGGCGCTCTTGTGTAGCAACTTCCACTGAGTCGGAGTTATGTACTTGCGACCGAAGTGAAACGAAGTCGTCGCCATTGCCAAGAGGAAGAGATAGCCGACGCTGCCTTCGAGCTCGTCGCGGAAGAAATAAACCTCTTCGTAGTAATACTCGCGAAGAAAATACGACATCACGAAAATAAAAATGCCCTGCCAGGCCATGGCTACGGCAAAAGACAAGCCGATATATTTTCGATTGCGCAGCCACCAGGCGGGGAATGGACCGGGAAACAGAAATTGAACTGCTGGCGCGGCGACCACAAGGAATATCAGGGGTACTGCAAATCGCACGGCGTAGCCAATCATGTG
>JBPCXZ010000206.1:0-10417 GCA_051008055.1 Woeseiaceae bacterium | reverse complement strand
TTGAACTCGCTGCGGGCCGCAGAAAATAATTCTTCACAGACCCGAACGTGATCATCCATTGAGCCGCCAATATCCAGGCATAGCAGTACTTTAACCGCGTTATGCCGCTCAGGAACCATGCGTATGTCGAGCAGCCCGGCGTTGCGAGCAGTTTTGTCGATCGTATCGGCGAGATCCAATTGATCGGCAGCACCTTCCCGAGCAAATTTTCGCAGGCGTCGCAGCGCAACCTTGATGTTGCGTGTGCCTAACTCGATAGAGTCGTCGAGATTACGAAACTCGCGCCGGTCCCAAACCTTGACGGCACTGCGATTTCGCGACCCACCCTGACCAATCCGAATGCCCTCTGGATTGAATCCATAGGCGCCGAACGGTGACGTACCAGCCGTTCCGATCCAGCGACTACCACCTTCGTGGCGATCCTCCTGCTCGTCGAGACGCTCCTGCAAGGCTTTCATCAGCTCTTCGAAACCACCCATGGCTTCGATTTCGGCCTTTTCTTCGTCGCTGAGGTGCAATTCGGCCTGCCTACGCAACCATTCCTCCGGAATGTCTTGCAGCAAGTCACCAAGAGAGTCATCTACACCTTTGAAGTACGCCGAAAAAATACGGTCGAACCGATCCAGTTTTGCCTCGTCCTTGACCAGACACGATCGTGACAAGACGTAAAAATCTTCAACGCTTTCCCCAGCTAGCCCCTTCTGCATAGCCTGCAACAAGGTTAGGAGCTCGGTTATTGAAGTATCAATACCGCCTTCGCGAAGGTGATAGAAAAACGGAATCAACATGACTGATCAGACTCGCCGTCAGCGGCGCTAACGACCTTGGGGATTGTCATTGCGTCGATCAAGAAAAACGAGCTGTTCGAATAGATGCACGTCCTGTTCGTTCTTGAGCAGCGCGCCGTACAACGGCGGAATGATCTTGCGCGTGCCTTCGGCGCGCAGCGCTTCAAGAGGGATATCTTCTGCAAGCAGCAATTTGATCCAGTCGAGCAATTCCGAAGTTGATGGCTTCTTCTTCAGACCCGGTACTTCGCGCACTTTGTAGAAAGCATTGAGCGCTTCCGACAACAAGGTCTTTTTCAGATCCGGATAATGCACATTGACGATATTGCGCATCGTATCCTCGTCAGGAAACTTGATGTAGTGGAAGAAACAACGACGCAAGAATGCATCCGGCAGCTCCTTCTCGTTGTTACTGGTGATGATGATGATCGGTCGATGCTTTGCTTTTACCAGTTGCTTGGTCTCATAGACGAAGAATTCCATGCGATCGAGTTCCTGCAACAGGTCGTTCGGAAACTCGATATCAGCCTTGTCGATCTCATCGATGAGTAAGACAGGCTGCTCGTCACATTCAAACGACTCCCAAATCTTGCCACGCACGATGTAATTGGAAATATCGTGCACGCGATCGTCACCGAGCTGGGAATCACGCAGCCGCGCTACCGCGTCGTACTCGTACAGACCCTGTTGCGCCTTGGTCGTTGATTTAATATGCCATTCGTACAACGGTTTGCCGAGCGAGCTCGCAACTTCAAGAGCAAGTTGCGTCTTGCCCGTGCCGGGCTCGCCTTTAATAAGAATCGGCCGCTGCAGAGTCACCGCCGCATTGACCGCCAGGGTCAGGTCATCAGTTGCGACGTAGGTGCTGGTACTTTTGAATCGATTATCCGTCATGCCCCTATCTTACCGCGTAGCAGGCTTACCGCGTAGCAGGCAGCAAATTGAGCTCGTATTGCCCCTGACCGGGTAGGAACGGCGCAGCAGTACCATGCACCCAGGCATCATGCCCGCGCCGGTAGAAATCCGACATGGGGTGGCCACTTTGGCCGCCTGGCATCTGCAGCAGGCTGTTTGCCTCGTCACCAGGGAATACCGAGAAACGCTCGGAAGCACCCCAGGTAGCGCCCTGTGCGCGTGGCATATCCGAATCGCCACGCAACGGCTCGGCCGGCATATTCAACCAGTCCGCGAAGAAAGGCAGCACTGCACTCATCGGGTGATGAATTCGCGCCGTGTTAAATTCGCCCCAGGTACGGTCCGCCAGGTTACCGTTCCCTGTCTGCTCCATTTCAGCAACGACGTTACGCGCCGCCTGCAGCATAAACTCGTCCCAGCTCTGGTAATTCTTCGGCAGCAGGTGCGCCGGCTGAGATGTAACAACTGACCACAGCGGCCCGTCAAACTGCCGGCTGGCGTTCAAGCTAATGTCTTCACCATAGGTTTCGCGTACTGGAGCCGATACCGCATTAAACACCTGGCGACGGACCTCATTTCGATATGCGCGCACCAATCGGTAGCCGACCGACTCCGCGACTGCACGTGGAACCCAGTGCTCAACAAGCTGACGCAACTCAAGTAGTTGCGGCTCCAGGTCATCCTGCGGCGCCAATACCTCCAATAACACTGCCCGCCACTCTGTCATATATAAAGCCCGGTCATCGTTCTGGATATCCAGCATGTCCTGTGGCGAAAAAGTCTCTTTGGCAAACAGCGCGTCGCGAATTTGTCGTCCGCGGGCGCCAAATGCGTAGCCGCTGTCGCCCAGCATGCGCAAGTCGTCCCCTGCGACTACGCGGGTATTAGCCGTCCAGATTCGGCCGCTCTCCGGATTTAAGATGCGCGGATACTCCGACGGCGCCACCCATCCTTGCCAACCATGTTGCTCGCTCCAGTCAGCCGGAAAGTTTGGGTCAAATTCTGCGCGCAGCGGAATCTGGCCCGCTATGGTCCAACCGATATCACCGTGCTTATCACCCACGACAAAATTCTGCGGCGGCATGGCAATCGTGTTCGCAATTTCCATGGCAGCGCTCGCCGACAACGCAGTTTCCAATTTCAGGATGCCGAGATTGGTTGTTTCGTAGTGATGCGCGATCCAGCTAATGGCGATTTCGCCATCCGGATACATGGCGCGATCGTCAACCGGACCCCAAATTGTTTCGCGTACGGTGAACTTCACCGGTTCGCCGCCTTTAACGTCGATGGATTCTTCGTAGATCTCGAACGGCAGATCACCTTCCGGCGTTTTGTAAGTCCCCGGCTCGTTACCCGGTCTAATCACAACAGCGTCGGTCCAGTCGCCATTGCTGTTGGTATATCCCCACGCGATATGCCCGTTACTACCAGCAATGATCAATGGCTGACCTGGTAATGTCACGCCTGACACATCCACGTCCGACGACCCGGTCACAACGAGTCGCGCGCGGTAGTAGATATTCGGTACGTCCAGACCAAGGTGCATATCATTACTGACCAGCGCGCGGCCGGACTCGGTCAATGCGCCACTGACCGCCCAGTTATTGCTACCGAGAACCGGCGGCGGCCCGGCTTCCTCGAATTGCGTTGCACTCACCAGAACTTCGCTGAGCGACAAGACCTCGGGGCCCGGAATTTCTGCAGCTGTCATCGCATCGCCGACCAACGGTGCGTCCCAGGGCGTGCCCGCAGGATCCAGCCACTCGACGACCTCGCGGGATAATACGTTTGCGATCATCCCGCGCTGCTGATCGCGGGTAGCGCGTTCGTCATGCAAGTCAATGAACATTGAATAGGCAACGAGCAATGCATCTTCCGGCGCCCACGGCTTCGGCTCTACCCCAAGCAAATAATATTCAAACGGTTTGGCATCCAGGCTAGTAAGTCCGGCATTGACGCCCGCGGCGTAGCTTCGAAGCACATTCTGTTCACGCTCAGTCAGGCTTTGCAGCGCTTGTTGAGCACGGTCGCGGAAGCGATGCAATCGCTTGCGCTCGTCGGCACCGATGGTTGCAGAGCCAATCAGCTCCGACAGTTCGCCTGCAGCATTTCGCCGAATCAAATCCATCTGTAAGAATCGATCCTGACCATGCACGAAGCCCAGGCCATGGGCGACATCAATGCGATTATCCGCGGTAATCGTCGGAATGCCGTTGGCATCTCGCACAATGCTGACCGGCGAAGAAACCGCCGCGGTAACTATATTGCCATCCAGTTGCGGCAGACTTGACCGAACAGTCAGCCATGCCAGGCTGACCACAACAACGACAGCGGCAAACAATGCAGTAAGAATGCGGACGATCCAGCGTTTCATAGGCTTTAGTTGGTGTCGTTGACCTTAAGAATCTTCATCGCGTTGGTGCTACCTGTGACGCCTTCAAGATCGCCCTTGGTGAAAATTACCAGGTCCCCTACTTCGACAAGGTCATTTGCAAGCAAGGTCTTGAATATGTCCGCGTACAAATGGCTACGCGACGCCTGCTGAATTTCGAATGAAACCGGGTACACGCCGCGATACATTGCAACACGGCGGCTGGTCGATTTGTACGGGGTAAATGCGTAGATCGGAATGTCGGATCGAATGCGCGACATCCAGCGAGCTGTTGAACCCGACTCGGTCAGTGCAATGATCGCAGACACATTCATATGATTAGCGGTATACATCGTCGCCATGGCGATGGCTTCATCAACCTTCCAGAAATTATCGTCCATGCGATGCCGTGTGCGACCGGCCGGCAACGGAAATTTCTCCGCACCAGTACAGACTTCGTCCATTGCACGCACTGCCTGCACCGGAAATTTGCCCACTGCTGTTTCGCCCGACAACATTACGGCATCGGTGCCGTCCATGACCGCATTTGATACGTCGGATACTTCGGCGCGTGTCGGAATCGGATTCTGGATCATCGATTCCATCATTTGAGTCGCAGTGATAACGATCTTGCTACCCTTGCGCGTCTTGCGAATGAGCTTTTTTTGAATGCCGGTTAGTTCGGCGTAGCCCATTTCGACACCAAGATCACCACGTGCAACCATTACAATATCGGTCGCATCGATGATTGAATCAATATTCGTTACGGCTTCGGTTCGCTCGACCTTGGCAACCATGTGGCCTTTGCCGCCGGCCGCAACAAATAACTCACGCGCTTCCCGTACATCCTCGCCAGTGCGCACGAAAGAAACGGCTAGAAAATCCATCTCCAGTTCAGCGGCCAGCTTGATGTTCTGTCGGTCGATGTCGGTAAGCGCATCGGCTGACAGTCCTCCGCCTTGCTTGTTGATGCCCTTGTGGTCCGACAAAATGCCGCCAGTGGTCACGACAGTGTGAATTCGCGTGCCTTCTACGCGATCAACCTTGAGTTCGATCATGCCGTCGTTGAGCAACAGGATATCGCCGCTGTCGAGGTCTTCATGCAGTGAATCCAAAGCGACACTGACTCCATGACTTGTGCCGTCCTCATGGCCCAGCGTGCAATCGAGAAAAAACTCGGCGCCATCATCAAGCTTGACACTATGGTCCTTAAATCGCCGCACCCGAATTTTCGGGCCCTGCAAGTCGCCCATCACACCGACATCGCGTCCGCACTCCGTTGCGAGTTCGCGCAATGCCTGGGCTCGTTGCTTGTGCTCGTCCGCGTTACCGTGCGAAAAGTTGATTCGAGCCACGTCGAGGCCAGCCTCGATAATTTCGCGCAGGACTTCTCTGTCGTCAGTCGCTGGCCCCAGCGTCGCGACAATCTTTGTTCTTCTAAGCATGCGCCGGATTATCGCACAGGCCGTCTACTGCGTCGTGACAAATACCTAGACACTTTGGCTTTCAGTCGTATCGAATCGCAGCTATGCTGCAACGCCTGAATTCATTCGAGCACCTTCCGAGTTGAACCGACGCCGTTTTCTGCAAAGCCTTGCTGTCGCTGCCACCGCACCGTCGATCTCGATGGCTGTCAGAGCCGCGTCGTCACCACTCGGCGCACTTCGGCCAGATCCAAATCGCATCCTCGATCTGCCGGAAGGCTTTTCATATCGTGTCGTTTCCCGAACCGGCGACGCGATGTCGGATGGAATGCGAGTCCCTGGCTCGCACGACGGCATGGCCGCTTTCGAAGGGCAGGACGGGCGCATCATTCTGGTCTGTAATCACGAGATAGGTCCGGAAGAGCCGGAAATTAACGCATTCGGTCCCAACCTTAGTGCGGCTGGGGACTTCGTGCAGGAGAGAATTTACGACGCCGGTGGCGGCCTGACGCCAGGCAACGGCGGCACGACCACCACGATCTACAATCCGGCAAACGGTGAAACCGAGCGTCAGTTTCTTAGCCTGGTCGGCACCGAGTACAACTGTGCGGGCGGTCCAACACCCTGGGGCAGCTGGCTTAGCTGTGAGGAAGCATTTCGCAAAACGGGTCGCGATGGGCCGCATTTTCGGGAGAAAAAACACGGCTATGTGTTTGAGGTGCCGGCTGCTGCAGAATCGCTGGTACGACCGGAACCTATCACCGCTATGGGCCGTTTCGAGCACGAGGCCGCCGCTGTGCATGCCGCTACCGGCATCGTTTTCGAAACAGAAGACCGCAGTGACAGCCTTTTCTACCGATACATTCCAAATAAACCGGGCAAGCTCCTGGCCGGAGGGCGACTGCAGGCACTCGCGATCGGCAACGGCGAATCGATCAATACCAGTAACCGCAACGGCCAATCGAATATCAAGGTTGGCCAATCAATCCCGACACACTGGGTCGAACTGAATAATGTCGACAGCGAAGCCAACGATCTGCGAATACGCGGTGCAGCAAAGGGTGCCGCAACCTTTATGCGCGGCGAGGGATTGTGCATAGCGGGCGACGATCTTTTCATCACGGCAACCACGGGCGGGCCGGCCGGACTTGGCCAGATATTTCGCTACCGCGCCAGCAAATTTGAAGGCACCGATCAGGAGCTCAGTTCGCCCGGCTCATTAACGCTGATTGCCGAGTCGGATAAAGCCTCCCTGCTGCGCAATGCGGACAATATCGTTGTGGCGCCGTTTGGCGATCTTCTTGCTTGCGAAGATACGTCTTCGCACTGTGGCATCGTGGGTATCGGCCCTGATGGCGTCCAGTACGCGGTCGCGGACAACCCTTACTCGAATTCCGAGTTGGCAGGAGTCTGTTTCTCGCCAGACGGCAAGATCATGTTCGTCAATATTCAGTATCCAGGTATGACCCTGGCGATTACTGGTCCGTGGCCCGCCGCGTAAGAATTTCAACAGCAGGCAGAGTCTTGCCTTCTACGAATTCCAGGAAAGCACCGCCGCCCGTCGAAATATAAGAAATTCGATCCGCGACGCCGTACTTATCGATAGCCGCAAGCGTATCGCCACCACCGGCAACAGAGAAAGCATCACTTGCGGCGATCGCTTCGGCCAGTTTTCGTGTACCGGCGCCGAACGCGTCGAATTCAAAGACACCGACCGGCCCATTCCAGATAATCGTTCCAGCTGCTGCCAATATGGTGGAGAATTTATCGGCCGTTTGCGGCCCGATGTCCAGAATCAACTCCTCGTCTCCGACTGCATCGACAGTCTTGGTAAGCGCCCTCGCGTCGGCAGAAAATTCGGTGGCAACCACAACGTCAGTCGGCACCGGTATAGCCGCGCGATCGGAATCGTTTGCTGCAAGAGAACGCGCAGTATCCAGCATGTCGGGTTCGTGCAGCGACTTGCCCACATTTTGGCCGGCCGCGGCGATAAACGTGTTGGCAATGCCGCCACCAACGATCAGGGTATCGACAATATCCGCCAGCGCATCCAGAACAGTCAGCTTGGTCGATACCTTGGAGCCACCAACAATGGCGACCAATGGTCGCGCGGGCTCCTCAAGCGCTTTCCCCAGCGCACTCAACTCAGCGGACAACAACGGCCCGGAGCACGCAACCGGTGCATACTCTGCGACACCGTAAGTGCTTGCCTGGGCCCGATGTGCCGTGCCGAAGGCGTCCATGACGAAGACGTCGCACAGTGCCGCCATTTGCTTTGCAAGCGAAGCGTCACAGGCTTTTTCACCTGGCAGGAAACGTACGTTCTCGAGCAGCACAACATCACCGGCAGCAACAGCGACACCGTCGATCCAATCCCTGACCAGCGGCACGTCCCTCTGCAAAAGCTCAGCAAGACGGTCCGCTACCGGCTGCAGCGAATATTTCTCGTCAAACTCTCCCTCAGTTGGCCGCCCAAGGTGCGACATCAGCATAACTGCAGCGCCGGCAGCAAGCGCCGCTTGAATCGAAGGCAACGCTGCACGGATGCGCACGTCACTCGTGATCACACCATTGGCAACCGGGACGTTCAGGTCCTCGCGGATCAGGACGCGTTTGCCGGCCAGCTCAAGGTCAACCATGTTAAGGATTGCCATGCGAAACTGCTCTATTTGGCGTTTTGCAACACAATCGCTGTATCGAGCATGCGATTCGAAAAACCCCACTCGTTGTCATACCACGCCAGCACCTTAACCAGCGTGCCCTGCATGACCTTGGTCAATCCGGCGTCGAACACCCCGGATGCGGGATTGTGGTTGAAGTCGATTGAGACCAGCGGCTCGTCGTTGTAAGCGATCACACCCTGCATGTCGCCTTCGCTAGCCTCTTTCATGACTGCATTGATTTCTTCAATACTGGTTTCGCGCGAGGCGACGAAACTAAGGTCGACCGCCGATACGTTAATGGTCGGTACCCGCATAGAGTAACCGTCCAGTTTGCCGTTAAGCTCGGGCAATACCAGACCCACCGCCGCTGCAGCACCCGTTTTGGTAGGAATCATCGACATCGTGGCGGAACGCGCTCGACGCAGGTCTTTGTGAAAAACATCCGTCAGTACCTGGTCATTCGTATACGCATGAATGGTCGTCATCATGCCGTGCTCTACACCAATCTTGTCATTCAGCGGTTTGACGAGCGGTGCAAGGCAGTTCGTTGTGCAGGACGCATTCGAGATGATCGTATCGCTGGACTTCAAAATGTCGTGGTTGATGCCGTAGACGACCGTTGCGTCGATATCTTTGCCACCCGGCGCGGCGATGATGACTTTCTTCGCCCCTGCTTCGATGTGCTTGCCGGCGGTGTCGCGTGTCCGGAACAAACCGGACGATTCGAAAACCATGTCTACACCAAGCTCTGCCCAAGGCAAATTCGCAGGATCACGCTCTGCGCAGACCCGAATACGGTCACCGTTGACGATCATGTGATCGCCATCGACTTCAACCGTTCCAGGGAAGCGGCCGTGCGCAGTATCGTTGCGTGTTAGATGTGCATTGCTATTGGTATCTCCGAGATCGTTAACGGCAACGATCTGGATTTCCGAACGCTTGTCACCCTCGTACAGCGCACGCAGCATGTTGCGGCCGATACGGCCATAACCATTTATGGCAACCTTAATGGTCATTTGGTTCTCCTGAAAACTCTTTAGAGTATTTCTTTGGCGACTTTGACAACGTTATCCGTCGAAAAGCCGAAGTGTTTGAATAATTCACCGGCCGGTGCGGACTCGCCGAAACGGTCGAGACCAACGATGCGTCCGCTGGACCCGACATAGCGCCACCAACCAGCAGTAACGCCTGCTTCGATCGCAACGCGTGCAGTGACGGCAGCCGGCAATACCTGCTCGCGATACGTAGCGTCCTGCGCATCAAACAGGTCAGTGCACGGCATGGAAACGACCCGTGCAGCGACACCATCGGTCGATAACGTTTCGGCTGCGGCAACCGCAAGCTCAACTTCGGAACCCGTCGCAATGAAAATCACATCAGGCGTGCCGTCGCAGTCGCGCAGGACATAACCACCTTTCGCAACAGCGGCAACCTGCTCTTTGTCGCGTTGCTGGTGCGGCAAACCCTGACGGGTCAACACCAGGCTCGTCGGTCCGTCGCGCCGTTCAATCGCGTCGCGCCAGGCCACAGCTGTCTCAACGGTGTCGCACGGCCGCCAGACCCGCATGTTCGGCATCAAGCGCAAAGACGCAGTGTGCTCTACCGGTTGGTGAGTCGGCCCGTCTTCGCCCAGGCCAATCGAATCGTGGGTATAGACAAAGATGTTCTGGATCTTCATCAACGCCGCCATGCGCAGCGCATTACGCGCATAGTCGGAAAACGTCAGGAATGTTCCCGAGTACGGAATAAAACCGCCGTGCAGCGCCATCCCATTGCACAGAGCTGACATTCCGAATTCACGAACCCCAAAATACAGATAGTTGCCGCTCGCATCGTCACCGGTCACCACGACCGACCCAGCATGTTTCGTCAGGTTCGATCCGGTCAGGTCAGCCGATCCACCGGCCATTTCAGGCAGCTTCGGCGCGAACGCATTCAGCGCAATCAAAGACGCCTGTCGGGTAGCCTTTTTTTCTGCAGCCGCATCGATGTCCGCAATCGCCTGCTCGGCGAATTCGCTCCAACCTTCAGGCAACTCGTTGCCCAGGCGACGCAGTAATTCCGCGGCGAGTTCGGGATGAGCCTCCCGGTAGGCATCAAACGTCGCCTGCCAGGCTGCTTCATGAGCAGCGCCGCGTGCCGAACCATCCCAGGCAGCGGCGATGTCGGCCGGAATCTCAAACGGAGCCGAGCTCCAACCGAGCTCCACGCGCGCGGCAGCAATTTCTTCATCGCCGAGTGGTGCGCCGTGAGTTG
>JBPCXZ010000205.1:0-14701 GCA_051008055.1 Woeseiaceae bacterium | reverse complement strand
GGGCAGTCGACTAGAAGCTGGCGTTGTCGTCGAATTGCACGCCATTGGCCAGAGTCTTGTGAACAGGGCATCGCCGGGCGACTTGTGCCAGTCGCTTTTGCTGGGCGTCGTCGAAATCACCGTCGATATGCACATCGCTGACGATGTGGTCGATCAGGCCAGTCGCGTCATCATCGCAGCTGGCGCAATCCTCGGCGTGGATTCGTGAAAAATCGTAACTGGCCGTAACCGATCGGAGCGCCAAACCTTTGTGCTGGCAATACAGCGAAATGGTTGCACAGGTACAGGCCGCCAAAGAGCCAAGGAGCAACTCATAGGGATCAGGGCCGGTATCAGTACCGCCGGCCGCGATCGGTTCATCGGCCGTCCATTCATGCCGCCCGTTTGAAATATGAACAATTGTGCCGGTGTCGAGTTTTGCTGTGATGCGAGCCATGTACGTCGTCCGTATTGGTTGTTGCTTATTAAGAATCTGCAGTCTGGGCAGTCTGGGCAGCCCGGCGCATAGGCTGTTTTTCCCGATAGGTGAGTGACCGCCATAGCCATTCAAGGGGGCCGAACCTAAAATGCCTGAGCCAGATCGGGCTTACTGTCAATTGGAAAATCCAGATTGCGAAGACAACGTAGTACAACTGATAGCGCTGCAATTCGCCGTATAACGAAAAGCCGATGCCGAGAAAAACGATCGCGCAAATGATTGAGTGCGATATGTAGTTAGTCAGCGCCATTTGGCCGACGGCCGCCAGTCTTGAGGTGAGCCAGTTCAGCCAGCCGTTGCGGCAGATCAGCATGACCAGCCCGACGTGGCCCAATGTGATCGGTACGCGCCCCAGTTCGAATGTTAAGAAGGACTGGCCCACGGCGACATAGCCGAAATTGCCAGCCACCAGCAAATTCATCTCGTAGGCGTTCACCGACAGGCCGACGCCGTAACCGACCGCCATCATGGTCAGGTAAAACCGATTGCTGCGTTCGGCGTTGAGCACTCCAAGTTTCAGCAATGCCATGCCGATCAGCATCATGCCAGCGGCGTCCGCAAACGTGAACATGTACAGCTCGTAGGATTGGCCTTGAATAATACCTTCCGCATTATTGGCGATATTTTCGAAATACCCGCCTTGTTTTGCTTTGACCATTTCATCGATGTCTTCAGCAGGCACCTCGTGGCCATCGATTTTTTCCTTCCAGGAATCGATAGCATCCTGCTGCGCATCGCTTATCTCTGCGCCGCTGTCGAGAATTGCCTGCGCCGATATTGCCGCAGCATGAGCATTGTTCTCTTCAATGTTCCAGTAGATGTCTTTCACTGTCGTGGATGCCAATACGAGGATGCCGAGAACGATCAGTGTTTTTGGCGACAGCTTACGGAACGCGAACAAGAACAAGGCGACGACACCATATCGGTAAAGGATGTCGCCGGGAAACAGCAGAAGCCACGCGTGTACGAGGCCGAACGCGACCAGCCAAAGGTTACGACGAAAATAGACGTCTGCGACCGATATGTTTGGGTCGCGGGCTTCCGCACGGCTGGTCATCAGTACGATCCCGGCACCGAACAGCATCGAAAACAGGCCGCGCATCGTGCCTTCGAAAAATAACGACGTTATTTGCCAGGTCAGGAAATTCAGACCGTCTGCGCCACCAGAGTGGTGGGGGTTGTTGTAGGCAAAGGGTAAGCCGAAGCCAACGACGTTCATCAGGAGTATTCCGAGCAGTGCTGCGCCGCGAATGACATCGAGTGAGGAAATGCGATCAACCGACTTAACCGGGCGTGGCGTAAAACTATTCATCCGAATTTTCTTGTAGCTTGGCGATACGTCGCCGTACGCCCTCTGCCGGAACGAAGAGTTGTTCCATCAGGTATCGCTTAAAGGTGGATTCAAAAGTTTGTTCGGCAACGGTCTCTGCCATGCAGGTCAGCCACTGATCACGTTCCGGCGTTGCGATGGCAAGATGTTGGTGCACTCGCGGAATGCTGATGCCACCGTATTTCTCATGGTATAGCTTCGGACCACCTAGCCAGCCGCAAAGAAATCTCGCGAGCTTGTCGCGGGATTCTTGCTTGTCGTCAGGGTGCATCTCGTAGATGACAGCGAACCGGGGATCGCTGCCCATTCGATTGAAAAACTCGTCGACTAGCTTACGAATGCCAGCTTCACCGCCGGCAGCCCGAAACGACGCATCCTCGACACCGTAAGTCACTCCGCGTAATACCGCCGACCAGCTGACCCGGCGAAGAATCGCGCCAATCGGTGCAACCAACGATTACGAGGGTCGCGCCAGCTATCGGCGACCGCAATGGTCACATCACTCTTTTTTTCAGCCAGCACTCGTTCATTCGCAGGCGGAAACAGGTGTTGGTTACTCCACTCAATGTGTGCACGGTCGGCTTTTTCGAACAAGGCGTCAGGCGTCGGCAGCGACGCCCACTCGGCGATGGACTCGATGGCATCGACCGGTCGTGATGCCAAATCTTCGTAACGCAAAGTATAAGATCGTGTGCCTAGAACTCGTTGCCATTCTTCAAGGCGGTGTTGGCGTTGCGCCCATTCTTTTGCATTCTTGATAGCTGCTGAATAGCTATTTTTTTTCTTGTACCAACTACAAACAACGGCCCTTGGATCTCGAACCAGGTTTAGCAGGTACATCTCACTGTTAGGCAGCAAATCAAATGCCAGCGCGATTTCCGGGATCTTCGAGCTGTCGATGAAATGAGTCGCCTGCGTTTTTTCAGTGATGTTCTTGAGCAGGTTGTCGATACCGTTTAGATACGTTGCGTGGCGCTCTTGCAGGCGTTGTCGCGTTGCAGTATCGCCCCAGTCCGACTCGCTTGCCGCATCCTTGATAAATTCTTTGCCACTTTCCTGCATTTCCTCGTGATTTGAAATCAGGTCGCCGTAAATAGGGCATTCCGGCAGAATCTGACTGCAGCTGCAAGGCTCACCAGTGCCAAACGAGCGCCAGAGGTGGCGTAGCTGTCCGAGATTGAAGACTTGCGATTCTTGCGACAACAGCAGCGACAGCAGCGTGCTGCCAGATCGGCCGGATCCGCTGATCGCGATGACTCTCATGAGCTGATCGAGCCCGAATTTTTCGCTAATCTGACGATCATTTATCCCTATACTGAGCCGACTCTGGTTGGAACCTTATCAGCTGCATAGAATGATGACTACGAATCCCTATCAACCCGGAGCGCGTATTCTCGCGGTCGCACACGAGCACCCGGATCGGGTCGCGTTGGTTATTGATTCGGAGACATGGACTTACGCGGAGCTGTTGGCAGCGGTGCAGGGTATTGCCAAGTCATTTCCGATTGAGGAGGCTAATGGTCGCCAGCCGATCACTGCAGTGATGGCTCAGCGGCACATTTCGTCTTACGCAGGCATTTTGGCAGCTCGCCTGGCCGGGCATGCCTATGTGCCGCTCAATGTTAATCATCCTTGCCAACGCAATGCCACGATACTGCGGACATCGGGTGCGCAACGGGTTATCTGTGGTACGCGTGCCGCTGAGACGCTTGCGAACATTTTAGACACGGCGGACATGACAGCCGACGACATTGACCGGATTAATTGTGGTGATCGGCAGTCGGACTATGACACCGTGACGACGGAGCAATGGCGAAAGGCGAGTCCTCGCGATTCATCAGTATCTGACCTTGCTTACATCCTGTTTACCTCCGGCAGCACCGGCAATCCAAAAGGTGTGCCGATTCAGAATGCACAACTCGAAGCTTATCTGGCCGCTGCGGGCCCACTGGTTGACCCGCAGACAGACGATCGTTTCTCGCAAACCTTTGACCTGACTTTCGATCTGTCCGTTCACGACCTGTTCGTATGCTGGGAAAACGGCGCAACCCTGGTAGTGCCTTCGGCTAAAGAATTGCGCATGCCAGCCGCGTTCATCAATGAGCAGCGAATCAGTTGCTGGTTCTCAGTGCCATCGCTTGCGTACCAAATGCGGTTGCAGGAAGACCTTACAGCAGGGGCTTTCCCGGGCTTACGCCATAGCATCTTTTGCGGTGAAGCATTGCCGACCCTGGTTGCTAGAGAATGGGCAAAGGCGGCGCCGAATTCTGTGGTTGAGAACTGGTATGGCCCGACCGAGGCGACCATTGCCTGTTCTCGATTTGCGATTACCAGTGCGCCGATTGACGACGACACCGTTCCGATTGGTGTTGCGTTTTCCGGGATGGAGCTACTGATTCAGGATGAGGAGCTGTTGCTGGCCGGCGCGCAGCTAGCGACCGGTTATCTGAACGACGCGGAAAAGACGGCAGCAAGTTTCGTTACATTAGCCGATGGCAAAGCGGCGTATCGAACCGGAGATCGTGCCGCGCTGGGTGCAGACGGCAATATGCGATTTCTTGGTCGCGTCGATAATCAGGTCAAGGTGCGCGGCTATCGAATTGAACTCGGCGAAATTGAAGCAGCCTTGCGCCAAGCTTCTGCGGGCCTTAATTCGGTTGCACTGGCGTGGCCGGGCGGGGCAGAGATCGCAACAACAATAGTCGCTGCCCTGGAAACGAACGCAGCAGACACCGCAGCTTTCAAGAAAGCACTAAAGGCAGTTCTACCAGAATACATGGTGCCATCAATGATTTTTTGCGTGCCCGAGTTCCCGAAGAACGCGAGCGGCAAGATGGATCGAAAGGCGCTCGCCGAGATGCTGCAATCTGCGTCACTGGACGATACGGACTCCGACACCGACCAGTTGTCTGCGGAGGCGAAGACTTTAATGCAGGCCATTAAGACGTTTGCGCCATTGCTCAGCACGCGCAATATCTTGCAGGCTCGCAACCTGTTTGATGCCGGTATGGATTCCCTTGCGTTCGTCAGCGTAACAACCGAGATTGAACACAGCCTGGGACTGTCGTTGGATCAGGATTCGGTCATCCTGTTGGCGGAGATGTCGTTCGACGAAATCGTCGCCGAGGCGCAGGGCAAGACAGATCGGCTTGCGACAACGGAAGTTGATGACGAGGCGCTCTCTGTATTCGATCGTGTCCGTAGATTTTTCGGCATACCGCGCATCATCAAGAAGCCGCGAGCTAACCGTGCCTTGCAGTTTATAGAGCGATTTCCAGACTATCTCGCGAAGCACGGTGTGCCGGATATCCTGGCAGTAGGTTCGTCGGGAACGTTTCGCGCAATCTGCCCCGATGAGTTTGGCGATAACGTGACCGTGTTGAACGCGGGTTTCCCTGCGATTAGCGCAGCAGGCATGCCGATGATGTGCAAGTTCATCAAACAACAGTGCGATGCGCGGCAGCTGCGCGTGCCGTTAATAATCTACGAATTCGACCCCATGCATGTCAGCACGGTGCCGCCCAGTGGCGACATCAATCTTGGCCCGGATTTTTTCAATGGCGGCGTCGTACCCTTACGAGGTGCAAATACCAGCCTCGAATTTCAGTGGCTGGCCGACAACAAAGGGGCCTGGACGCCTTCAGAGAAGGTGCAACAAAAGGGTCGCAAACCGAACTGGGCGCGTAATCGGGACCGCGTCATAGCGGCTGCTTACCTTGGCGACATCGAATTCGACAGCCAAGCCGTTGAGCATTGGTATGCAGGTGCGCGCGATCTGCACTCAATTTGCGATCGAATGGTGTGCTTTGTTCACCCTGTCGACAAAGCGATGACGGACGAAATCAGCGACGAATGTGGAAGTGACAATCTGCGCGATTTCATCGCAGCAATGAGTGATCGACTAGGCATCGAAATACTACCTTGGACGGAGTTCGACCTGGTGCCGGATGACTACCTTGACGTTAATCATATGAACGCGCGCGGTGGGCGCGAGAAATTAAGTCGTCAGCTGGCGCAGATGATACTCAGGTAGTCGCACTGACTTGCATGCCGGCACTGAGCCTTTCGGCGCCGCGAGTAACGACCTGGTCGCCCTCGGCCAGCTCGCCAATAACTTCGATATGACTGCCGTCACCCAAACCAGTGATAACACTGACTTGTTCAACGGTATTGTCTTCTTTCACCCTGAAAACAGACGCGCCTTCGCGGCGCAAAACTAAAGCATCCCGCGGAACGGCGAGCACATGCTTAACGTCAGCCGTCGGCATCGAAATTCGTACACTTTCACCGACGGTCCATACTGTCGGATCTACGTCCAGACGAATCTCAAACATATGCGATTGCGGATTGCCGAAAGGCACTATGACGCGGACAGAAGCCTCACCCTGGCGAAAGTCATTGTGAATTTCGACGGTGGCGTCAGCCTTAATGAAATTAACAGTGTTGAGTGGCGCTCTTGCAACGACCTCGAGAGAGTTAGGGTCAACGATGCGAATAACTTCATCTGCAATGTTGAGTCGTTCGCCAATGTTACGGAGCCGCTCTGTCACGATGCCGTCAAACGGTGCCCGGATCTGAGTTACGTGCATGGCAACTTTTGCCAGACCGAGTCGTACCTCAGCAATCTTTTCATCGCTTTGCGCAACGGCAAGGTCCGATTCAATCTGGTCAAGCTGGCTCTTTGCTGACAAGTTATTCTCTGCCAGTTGTGACAATCGCGCTTTTTCAGAGATTAGGAATTTTACCCTGGCCTTTTCGCCCGCTACCCGCCCTTCGGCCTCCATCTCCAATAGTTGGAAAGTAATGTCTTCAAGGCGAGCTACAGTTTCGCCTTCCTTTACAACTGTACCAACCTCGGCGATCCACTCCAGTTTGGCCGATAACTCAGAGGCGAGGCTCGAATCAAAGCGACTCACTACTGTGCCGGGTACGTCGACTGACGGTGCAAGTTCGCGGTATTCGACATTTGAAACTACGACCGGCGCTGGACCGAAGCCCTGGGCAATAGCGGTACCTGCGAATAACGCCGCGACGAGCAAGAGCAAAATATTTCTGACAACTAACATAAAATTGAGACTCGTATAATCAAGGGCGTATGGGTTGCGGGCTCGCTGTTGAACCAGCGGTTCGGCTTGGCGCATTGCTCGTCTCGCCAAGGCGTAACAGGCTAGGCAAGAAGACTAGCGTAAATACCGTGCTAATGGACATACCGCCGACAATCACGGCGGCCAGACCCTGGTAAACCTCTGTGCCGGGACCGGGTATTAATAACAGCGGCAACATGCCGAACAGACTGGTCATCGTACTCATAAGAATGGGTCGTAGGCGACGACGTACCGCTTGTTCAACTGCACTGCGGCGGTCCAGGCCTTCGCGTTCGGCCGTGCGTGTCTGGTGCACGAGCAGGATCGCATTGTTGACCACCAGCCCGAGCAGGGTGATGAAGCCAATCATCGTCAATAAGTCCATCGGCAAGTTCATGATGCGCAACAGCGCTACGCCACCGACAGTCGCAAGCGGCAACGCGGCGACAACAAGTGCACTGTCGATAAATGAGCGAAACAGACCGCTCATCAGCAAATACAAGACCACAATAGCCAGGATAAATGAGCGCGCCATGTTGCCGAGTGCGATGTTGAGATCATCGGCGCTGCCGTAGTAACTGATTTCGCCGTCGTCAGGGAGCATTTGCAACAGAGCCGGTTCGACATTTTGCTGCAGAATGCTGATAGCTTGTTCCAGTGGGATGTCCGCCGGTGGAGTGATTGACAACGTCACGGCTCGGCGTCTATCGACGCGTCGAATCTGATTAGGACCTGCCGTCCGCTCCATGCTTACGAGCTGCCCAATAGCTTGAATGCCGCCAAGGGGTGTGGCTACAGGCGTCGCTGCGAGTTGTTCCGGACTGGACCATTCGGGTGCGCGCAAAATGATGTCCATGCGATTGTCACCGTCGAAATAGTCACCGACAAAGACGCCATCGCCGAGGGCGCGAACTACCGTTGAAACCTGGCGTCGATTCCAGCCGGCTTCCGTTATGCGATGTTCGTCTGGGTTAAAACGAAGTTCCGGTTCAGCAAAATCAACGCCTGGAATGGGCCGCGCCTGCGCACCTGGCAAGTGTTGACCCACCAAGCCCATGCCTGCAATTGCGGCCGACAGCATTGCATCCATATCGCGGCTCTGGATATTAAGCTCAATGTTGCTGCCGCCGCCGAGGCGATCAAATATGCCCCACTGATTTGCAAACGCCATCGTATCTGGGAAACCGGCCAGGATTTCGCCATTAAGTTTGTCGATCATTTCATCTGCGTCACGTGCATCGACCATGCCGGCACCGGCAAAAGCAAACGAACCAAACATACCCATGAAGAAGCTATCGATTTGCAGCTCACTGCCTTCCTGCAAATAAGGCGTAATCCGTTCAATGACCGGCTCGGCAAATTCACTGCGTGCCGTCGACACGCTTTGTCCTGGCGGCTGCATGATGAAAGCGAAAATCCAGCCCTGCTTTCCTTCGGGCAAGTAGTTGGCCGGTGGTAAGAGCAGCCAAGTCAGTGCGGTGGCAGTAACGAACATGCCACCAATCAGACCACGTCGGGTCTGCTTGCCGTCGGTAATTCGCATGATTCTTGACGTTATATTTTCCCACCAATGCGAATGGGGATCTTCGAGCTTGATGCCGTGCAGCCATTTCGCGGCAGCAGTTGGGATGATCGTAACGGCGATTATTAGTGAAGCTGTCACGGCAACAGAAATCACAAGGGCCAGGTCTGCGAATAGTTGTCCTGATACGTCCTTCAGGAATAGTATCGGCAGGAAGATAACTACAGTAGTCGCGGTCGAGGCCATTAATGCTGCCCATACCTGGTTGCTGCCTTCATCGGCTGCCTTGTCCGCCTCGATTCCTTTTTCACGAAGTCGAACAATGTTTTCGAGTACGACGATGGCGGCGTCGAGCACCATGCCGGTCGCAAAGGCGAGACCAGCCAGTGATATCATATTCAATGTACGACCAGTGACCTGCATCACTACGAATCCAGTCAATAACGACACGGGAATGGCCAGCGCAACGATGAAAGTCGCGCGAAAGCGGCGCATAAACCACCAGAGAATCGTGATGGCGAGACCGATCCCGAGCAGCAGGTTGGTGCGTAGCATGGAGATCGAATCCTCGATATAAGTCGATTCATCGTATCCCTGCGAAATCAACAAGCCTTCGCGTTTCAGCGGCCCATCCTGAAGCTCTTGAATGGCTATCTTCAGTTCCTTCATGACTTCGAGAACATTGACACCTTGTTCAACCTGAGTATCGAATGCGATCGATTCCTGGCCGTTCTGGGTCATGAATCCGCGCGAATCGCGCATCACAACTTCGACGGTCGCGATATCCCTGAGACGTACCGGGTTGCCGCCGCGCCAGTCGAGCACCATGTCGCCGAATTCGGAAAGCTCATACTTGCCGGTATAGCGCAGTGTGTACTGACGCCGACCGACGTCATTGAAGCCACCTGATGTGTCGTTGTTGTTGCCGGTGAGGCCTGCCAGAGTCGGGATATCGACGCCTAGTGCCGCTGCCTCGTAAGGATCGAACGTGATGCGCACTTCGTTCTCACGACCACCATAGGCATTCGATTTCGAGACGCCAGACACGCGTTCGATTCGGGCTTGTACAACCTCACGCACAAAATCAGCATAACTGGCCATCGGACGTTCGTTGCCAGGGGCCCGGTATAGAGAGAACCAGGCGATTTGCGCGCCAAAGCTGTCCTGGCCAGCGTAAATCCGGGGCTCAGTGACGTCGTTCGGGTAGCGCGGTACCTGGTTGAGTCGATTGATAACTTCGATAAGTGATCGTTGCAGGTCTGAACCAACTGTAAACATCAGGTTGATATTGCCGCTGCCTCTTGAGGCTGACGACTCCATTTTTTCGAGCCCGGGGATGCCGCGCAGCGCATCTTCCTGCGGCTCGATAATCTCTGATTCAACCTCTTCAGGAGCGGCAGAGCGCCAGCCTGTGCTGATCTGGATAAACGACTGCTCAACATCGGGAATCATCTGAATCGGCAAGCTGATCACGGCAACCGTGCCCATCAGAACGACGAGCAGGATGGCCGAAATTACCGCCACAGGATTCGATAATGCGAGTTTCGTTACTTTCATCGGGTTCCCCAACCGGCGCGAGCGAAGAATATCTCTAACTGAGACTGCATCGAGCACTAAGGGTTCGGATTATCCCCCAGGCTACACCGCGGTACGACCCCTGAAGCGATA
Source organism: Woeseiaceae bacterium (assembly GCA_051008055.1). Classification (GTDB taxonomy): domain Bacteria; phylum Pseudomonadota; class Gammaproteobacteria; order Steroidobacterales; family Woeseiaceae; genus UBA1847. The sequence goes on along the minus strand of JBPCXZ010000205.1, from coordinate 4,619 downwards.
TTTTCGACTGGTGGTCTATACTCAGAATACTCACAAGGGGAGGAAAACAATGATAAAAACTTCTAAATGGGCCAGTCTGGCCAGTCTCGCCATATTGGCAATGCCGCTGACGCTGTCTGCACAGGACGAAGCAGGCGCCGACGAGGCGCCGCCGCCGCTTAGCGATATCTGGATGCTGGTGGTCAAGCCGGGTATGCAAGCGGAGTTCAATGCCGCTATGGCAACGCACCTGGCGTTTCGCAAAGACGCCGGTGAGTCTCGTGACTGGCAGGCATATCGTGTATCAGTTGGTCACAACATGAAGCCGATTCAGTTTCGATCTTGCTGTTTCAATTGGGCGGACTTTGATTCCCACTTGGCAGAAGCAGAGGAGAAAGGCTTTGGTGACCACTTTAACGAAAATGTCGCACAATACGTCGATCATTTTCATCACTACATCGACTCCACGGACTGGGGCAACAGCCATTGGCCGGACGAAGGTACCAGCGGTCCTTACTATGCCGTGACTTCATGGTCAAACAAGCAGGGCAGAGGTCCCGAGTCCAACGATGCCATGGGAAAGATGAGTCAACTGGCCAAAGATGAGGGCTGGGCTAAGGATGACAATAACTGGCTTTGGTTCTCTCGAGCGGCCGGCGGAGATTCGGTAACGGCTTTGGTGTCTTCGTATTCAAATTTTGCCGATATGGAACCACCTGAGCAGAGTTTCTACGCCTTTGCCGTGGATAAGCTCGGCGAAGTTGAGGCCGACAAGATGTTTGCCGACTTTGCCGGCGGCTTCGATGACTCGGAGTACACGATCTGGCTTCACGATGAGTCGTTGTCGACGGCAGCTGATGAAGATACTGCAGACTAATCGTCGCTGAAGTACGCAAATAAAACAGCCCGCATCTGCGGGCTGTTTTATTATGCCCCTATGAAACCATCAACACTTCGAATCGGCTATCGATATCGACCTAAGCGCCTGGCGCCCGATTATGACGCAATAGTCATTGGTTCTGGCATGGGTGGTCTGACTACTGCAGCTTTTCTCTCCGAGCTTGGCTGGAAGGTCTGCGTCCTCGAACAGCACTACACCGCTGGCGGCTATACCCACTCTTACGAACGCAATGGCTATGAATGGGACGTTGGCGTGCACTACATAGGCGACGTTGGTGCAGCAACCAGAACGCGCAAGATGTTCGACTTCTTGTCGGATGGCCAATTGCAATGGGCGCCAATGGATGCCGAGTACGATCGATTCTATGTGGGCGATAAGATATTTAACGCGCAAGCGGGTAAGCAAGAGTTCCGCGACAACTTGCTACGCCAATTTCCGGATGAAGAAGTAGCGATCGATCGCTACATGGATTTGCTCTCGCAAATCAGCGGTGGCTTGTCGTCGCACGCGATGGATAGGGTGCTTAAACCATGGCAGCAAAAACTCGCAGCGCCATTCATGAAACTCAAGAAGCCGAGAGATCTATATCGCAATACCTACGAGGTGCTTAGCGAACTTACCGACAACCAGGATCTCATCGCCACTATCTGCGGGCAGTGGGGAGACATGGGGCTGCCGCCGAAACAATCGGCGTTCATGGTGCATGCCATGATCGCACGCCACTATTTATATGGCGGTTTCTATCCGATCGGTGGTAGCTGGAAGATTGCGGAGAGCATCATTCCCAAGATTCAGAAAGCCGGCGGTGAAGTATTTACCTACGCTCGAGTGAAGGAGGTTTTGGTCGAAGGCGGTCAGGTGACCGGGGTTGAGATGTCTGACGGGCACCGTATCGAATGTGACTGCGTGATCTCATCGGCCGGCGTGACCAACACCTTTGGTGGCTTGTTGTCGGAGAAGTCAGTCGAAAAATTTGGCTACCAGGACAAGCTGCCGCAGGTGACGCCAAGTTTCGCTCACCTTGGTATTTACGCCGGACTCAAACATACGGCGGAAGAATTAGGTTTGCCCAAGACCAACTTCTGGATTTATCCGAGCAATGATTATGATGCGGCGGTGGATGAATTCCTGGCCGACCGCGACGCCGAATTTCCGGTGGTTTACATTTCCTTTCCTTCCGCCAAGGATCCGGACTATCTGAATCGACATCCGGGTACGGCGACTATCGAGATCGTTGCGCCAGCACCGTACGAATGGTTTGAGAAGTGGGAAGACAGTACCTGGGGCAAGCGTGGCGAAGACTACGAGTCCTTCAAGGAACGACTCGGCGAACGACTCATGCAGCACCTCTACGACAAGCTGCCACAACTCGAAGGCAAAATTGACTATTACGAGGTTTCCACGCCACAGTCGACCAATTGGTTCTCGGGTTATCAGCGTGGCGAGCTCTACGGTTTAGCGCATACGTCCGAGCGTCTGCAGCAGGATTGGTTGGGGCCGCGCACACGCATTCCGGGACTTTGGTTGACGGGACAGGACACACTAACCTGTGGTGTGACAGGCGCAATGATGGCCGGCATGCTGACAACGATGGCTTTGGTCGGAATGCGCAAGATGACACCGCTGTTAAAGCGTGTTTACGGGTCTTGAGAGGTGGTGGAATCACCAGTTCAAAATTCTAAAGACGCGAATTTTCGAGACGAACTTCACAGTCCTGGTCATTGCTCGCGGCATTATGCAATCTTCTGTCCGGCTAAGGTGTATATATAGGAATAATCCCTTTAAGTACCTTTGAGCAATTCACGAATGCAGGCAAATCATCTTGCGGTGGGCGAAAAAGCATTTGGCGGCGACGCTGACGCGTTAACTACTGTCAAATATCGCTCACACCTCGACGCATTGAAAGCCGTAGAGTCAGCCCTGCGTGATGCCGGTGGCATCAGCCTGCTGCTCGGTTCAGACGGTGCTGGCAAGACCACAATCCTTAGAAAGTTCTCGATGCACCTGTCAGGTGATACGGATGTTGTGTTGTTGGACGGTCGTGAACTGGACCCAGAACAGTTTCTCTCAAGAATGCTGCAGCAGTTGGGTTGTCAGCCGATGGGTTCTTCGGATGATGAAATGCTGCGGGAGATTCGGGGTATTGCGATCGAACAGGCCCGCTCCTGGCAAGCACCGGTGCTCATCGTTGATAACGTCGATCGCATGCATCCGAGCACGCTAGGCGTTCTGAATTCATTGGCCAATATTGAAGTAGAAGGGAAATTTGCTATTCGGTTTATCCTGGCTGGCACCCGCTCTTTGCAGAACCTGATCGATTCGGCAGGTATGAGCAAAGTATCAGCGCGCGAACCGGATGCCTTTAGTATTGAACCGTTGTCGGCCAGGGAGACAATGATTTATTTGCATGCGCGACTGAAGGCGGCGGGCAGTGTTCGTGCCGATACGATTTTCCCAATTGATGTCTGTGACCGACTTCGTGAGCAATCCGGTGGTTGGCCAGGGATGCTGAATCTATTTGCTCTAGAAGCGATCAAACGCTCGTCGGGATTCCCGCTCAGCGTGACCGATACCTACGGCGCAAAAGAACAAACCCGCGAAGCGTCGGCGACCGACTTGCCGGTGCTGGAACCCGACGTTAAGGCGAGTCGCCAGCCACCGAGTCTGAAGGTCACTAAGGATGGCAACGTTGTCTCGGAGTACGTGTTCAAGGGCAACAAAGTGCTGCTCGGGCGCTCGGATTTCGTCGATGTCATGATTGACGATGACTTCGTCAGCAAAGTGCACGCCATATTTCTCTTGTACTCTGATGCCTTGGTGCTTTTGGATTTGAACAGCTCCAATGGCACAACTGTAAACTCTGCGATTACCAAGAAAACAATTTTGCGAAGTGGCGACATTATTTCCCTTGGAAATCATCGCGTCAAAGTTAGCAATGCGCCGGACGTAACAGCGGATATGGAAGAGATGATTCGTTCACCGGATACGCTGAAGATGAAGAACCTGATCGACCTGCGTCGACAACGTGCCGCTCGACGCATCAAATCCGTGCGTTAGGCGCCTTGCCCTTAAAAAACGTCGTAGTATCTTTATGAAAGCGTCAAGATGTTATCTGCCAGTCTGGGGTATATGGCATGCCAAGTACGATTGAACTACGACAAACGGATCCGGTTGTTGGACACGTGTCCGACGAAGTGCTGTGTATTCAGGCCAACGAGCTTGAAGTTGACATTGATCCAGCACTAGTTGGCGCGGTTCGAAAGGCGTGCATGGAGCACGGCTTTTTCTACATTGACCTGTCAGCGGAGCAGCAAAAGTCTATAAGAAAGACCTTGCATCAAATGGATCGCTTTTTCTCATTGCGGGACGCCGACCATCGCAAGCAGGCGACTTTAGCCGATGAAAGCGACTACGGCTGGGTGCCAAAAGGTTCTGAGCCTGCATATCAACCAGATACGGTATCCAGTTTGGAAGCATTTGATTACGGCAAGGCAAACCTCGCGAATCCGGGCGCACACCTCTGGCCGCAGCTACCAGGATTTCGATCCGATCTTGCTGCCTGCTGGCAAGACTACAGCGATCTGGGAGACAACATACTGCGAGTTCTTGCACTGGCCGCCGAATTACCGGTTGACTGGTTGCAGGCGCGGTGTGATAGCCGGGATCTAAACACAATGCGTTTGTTGCACTATGCGGCAGAGCCCGCGATGGATCCGCAACGTAATGTCGGTATCGCCGC
>JBPCXZ010000204.1:0-4147 GCA_051008055.1 Woeseiaceae bacterium | reverse complement strand
CAGCGGACCAAGACTGTCGATCGATAAGGACTGCAGAACCGCGATGTCTGCTTCGCTCCACGGCTGCGGACTCGCAGGCCAGTTATACCAGCCAAAGTAGATCAGGGCAGCCGAAGCCAACAGGATGAGCACTCGTTTCATAAAGTAACTTTCACCACGAGATTGTCCGTCTTGCCGGCCGCCTCGATAACGAGATTGAGTTCCCAGTTACCACGCATGTGAAAGCGCAGGCCTTCGAGCCGATAATTACCATCGCCAAGCTCTTCAGTAACTCGTGGTCGTGTCGGCAAACCATGGTCGTGCTCTGGCATGCCACCGTCAGCTTCAATCTTCGCCCCGAGAACAGGTGCCCCGGCCGCATCTTCAAGGTGCACCGTCCAACTGTGCAACACGTTGATTTGCGGAGGATCAAGTTCTGACTCGTAGGTCACAGTGAACAGCCCGCGACTCGACGTCCATGAGCGATCGTCTGCCTGAATGTTTGCCGACAACAGGAACAGCGAAGCTGCAACCACTAATCGCTGTTTCACTTTCGCCACCTTGCCAGCTTGCCGCTGCTTATTAAGTACTGAATTTGAATGCCGATCAGGATAATGACGATCAAAGGCCAATAACCAAAGCCGGTATAGCCTACTTCAAAAGGAAATACCGCTATATGCTCACGATCATTACCGGTCGGCGCGGCGGTAACCACACCAATGTAGTCGCCCTCCTCGGTAAAATCATACAAAACTGTAAACACATCGGGCTCAACTTCCGGTGGCTGATAAAAGACCGTCACACTATCGATGTCCTCGATCGCGGCAACGTCTTCCCAACGAGCAAAGCGACCCTTGCCCGTAACGTCGCGAATAATCCGAAAGTCGACCGGCACACGAGACAGTTCGTCATGCAGGTATTCCATGACGAAGATGCTTTCGGTAGCGTTGGGCAGGTCCTCACAATATTCATCATGCCCGTCGATCAGCGGTTGGTAGATCTTGAAGTGCGCTTTCAGGTAACTGATCGTGATGACGCACAGGTCTTCCTCTTCGACCACGCCACCATGCGCCTCGGCTTGCTGCCAGGCGAGAAGAGCCAACAACACCAGTAATAATTGCAGTAATTTCATTCGCGGCGAGGTCTATAGCCTCGTTGATAGGTCTTTAATAGTTGGGGGAGAAGTCTATGACAGTCTTGCGTGCATTAACATTCATTGCCTGTTTGTTTTTTACGGCGCTGGTCAGCGCAGACAATGACAGCTTACCGTTTGGCAATGACGAAGCCTGTAAGGAGGGGCCGCTAGCCCAGTTCGGGCAGTATATTGGGGACTGGAAAATCGAAGACTCTACGCTGGCGAAAGATGGATCAGGCTGGAGTGATGGCGACGGCGCTCGCTGGATCTTTAGCTGTCTTGGCAATGGCACGGCTATCCAGGACTTTTGGCTGCCGGCAAATGGCGCCGTAGGCACCAATCTGCGTACCTACAAGCCCGACACAGGAACCTGGGAAATCGCGTGGACTGTGGACAAGTTACCTGGCTTCTCGCATATACGGGCCGAGCAAGATGAAAACGGCAATATTGTCATGCGCTATGTCGACCCCATTCCGACACCGTTACGTCGCATTACCTTCTTCCCGGCAAACGAGTCGGGTTGGAAGTGGAAACTCGAGTTTTCAAACGACGACGGCGAAAATTGGCTTGAGGTCTACCGCATCAGCGCGACACCCTGGCAGTGAGCTAAACTAGCCCCGCGATAACGTGTGGGGTAGAACATTGGCAAAACCAAGCAATACCGGCATAGCGCGAATAGTTCGTGCATCAAAGTTTTCAGCGCAAGGCCTGAGCGCCGCGTGGAATAACGAAGCGGCCTTTCGACAGGAAATCCTGCTGGTCATCCTGCTGCTGCCAGCCGCCATTTGGCTCGGCCAAACTGCGCTCGAGCATGCGGTACTAATCGGCAGCCTGCTGCTAGTGCCTATCGTCGAATTATTGAATTCGGCAATAGAAGCCGCGATTGATCGGCACGGCGACGAGCAACACGAATTATCCGGCCGCGCCAAGGACATGGGCTCCGCCGCAGTTTTGATTAGCCTCTTGTTAGTAGCGGTGGTCTGGGGACTCATTGCAGCGCCGCGCTTTTTCGGTACCTAGTCGCATGTCGAATACTATCGCCGTATATCGTTATACTCCGCACATACCTAAGCAGACCAATCATAATGATGGGCTGCCTGTTTAAGGATTGGTAACCCGGGCAAATAACTGCGATGAAAGCAAAAGTCTTTTGCATCGGTTTTCACAAAACCGGTACGACCAGCCTCGAAATGGCGCTGAAGAAACTCGGCTACCGGGTGACCGGCTCGTTCGGCACCAAAGACCCGGACATCGCGGGCAAGTTGCACGATATGGCGTACGCCATGGTCGAGCAGTTCGATGCGTTTGAAGACAATCCGTGGCCGATTATTTATCGGGAGCTCGATGAACGGTTTCCCGGCAGCAAATTCATATTGACGCGGCGCCCGACCGAGAACTGGATTAACAGTCAGGTCAAAGACTTTGCGACTACGGAAACACCGATGCGTCGCTGGATATACGGCGAAGACGCCGGCTGCCCATCCGGCAACGAGGAAATCTACAAAGCGCGTTACGAACGGCACAACAAGGAAGTGCTCGAATACTTCGCCGATCGTCCGGATGATTTGCTCGTCATCGACTTACCCAACAATGATGGCTGGTCTCGCCTGTGTCCGTTTCTGGGACACACAGAACCTGACGAGCCCTTCCCGCACGCCAACAAGGCGAGCCTGTCTCGCAAGGTAAAAAACTGGCTTAAGGCGTAAACGTTTTGCGAATAAATTTGCGCAGCTTGGTCATCGCTGAGTCTTTTTTCGCGTAGCGGCCTTTGACGATATGACGGATCTGGCAAACGTTTGGTATGTCGAGCGGTGTGCCGTGAGTTCCTATTAACCAACGAAAAGCGCGATCTTCATAAGTCTTCATCCAGCGCTCAGCCGGCGACTGATAGTACGCAATGGAATCACAGTAGCCACAGGCGCGCGCGATATCGCCGTGGGTAATCTGGTGCGGCCCCTTCGCTTTCTTGCGTGGTCCGCCGTAAGGCTCGAATTCTTCGATAGGTATATCAAGCACGTTCGGGCCGTGCCGACCTTTCTCGAGAATTTCATCGTCTTCTTCGAGCAATCGCGTGCCGAGACCGATGCGCGGATGCACAAGACCATCGTCTCGCCCTTGCAAAAGATCCGCAAGGGTGTCGAGGCAATCCTCATGAAACAGAATGTCGGCGTCGGTAAACCAGATCCAGTCGGCCTTCGTATTCTTGGCCGCAAGATTTCGGCCAATGCCGCGCCTGAATAATTCTTCCTTGGGCAGTGGCTGCCAGTTCCAGGTAATACCCGGAATCTCCATACGACCGAAGTAGTCGAGCACAGGGACAACCTTGTCGTCGTCCGCCACATGGAAAACCGTCATCGTGATATCGAACTTGTCGGTACGATGATTGACCAACGAACTGAGTTGATACGTCAGAAAATGACCGTAGCGCCAGCAGTGACTAACAATCTCTAGTTTGAGCTTGCCCGTTTTCTTCGCTTTTTCGACCGTTGCCGGATCGACGTCGCGAAACCACGAAACTGGCAACGCGCCGGAGACCGCCGCTCGATAGAACAGGCTGACCGCTCGTTCACTAAAGCCTGGCATGAATTGCTCCGTTAAGAATCAAGCGGATCGCCGCATTCGCCGATAATTGGCGACTTTGCGTAACGCGTTGATGCGCTGGGATATTCGGGACCAAAAGTATACTTTCTCCGGGTACCGGCTTCTAGAATAATCCGGTTCCACGTCTGCCAGCACTGCTTCCCATTCGCTCGAGGTCTCGTAGCCGCAGTCAATAAGGTCGGGCGTTAGCGAGCCGTGAATCGCCTGCTGAGCCTTGATGCGCGCAAGGTTGTTCTTCCATTTGCCGACACTGGTCGGCGCAATCGGCCGGACGTCGTTCATGGCCAGTTTCGACTTTTCCGAAACTTCCGCGTGCAGGTGATACTCGGAAAACTTGTAACGCGTTTTTAGCCACGGAAACTTATTCGAAATTTGCTGCTGCACGACATCGGGGCTGGTTACAAACTCTTCGTACCCAACCTGTAGAAACCG
>JBPCXZ010000203.1:0-10802 GCA_051008055.1 Woeseiaceae bacterium | reverse complement strand
AGCCGATCAGAGACTTACTGGCAGGCAGGATTTCATTGCGTAATTCGTAGTGCTCGACTGAAAATGCCAGCTGTGCCTCGGATAATGGAATTCCGCTGTTGAGTGTTGTCTTGCTGCGGACTGGATCGGTCTGAGCCATAGCCAGCCATGGCAAGCCAAGAATCGTTATGAGTACCCCAATACTTCTCATTTGCTGCTCCACTGGCGAATCTATGAATCCGACTCGGCTGCTGCTGCTGCCGCCGCCTGCTCGGCACGACGTTCCTCACACAACGGTACCTCTTCAGTTTTACGCAGAATACTGCGCAACGGATCGATCAGCACTGCCCTGCGCTTTGTATCTTCGAGAATCGCCTGATTGTCGCTAAACTCGATTCTTTGGTGTTTACCGTTAATGCTGACAGGCAACGGCATCGGAAACTCCAGATCATCTGGCGCCTGCCAGTTGAAAATCAGGTCGCCCTCCGCCTCTGTCATGACGACCTCGGGCAAAGGCCCACGGCGCAGGTAAACTTCGAAAAACCAGCTTAAGTCTTCGCCCGCTTCTTCATTTACGATTCGTAAAAAATCGTCTGTCGATCGATAACGTGCTTGTAGCGGTGGCTGTAACTTTGACGGCTCAGCGGTATCGTAGAGCAGCCGCCTTACCGCTCGCCAAAACACATCTTCGCCAACGACATATTGAAGCGAACGCAAGACGGCAGAGCCTTTCCCGTATATATCACCGCCCGGTCCGCTGCCGCCCTCCTCGGAAAAATACAGTTCACCCAGCGACATATATTCGCGCGGCGCGACCGGATTGCAGGCGGATATGCGTTTATCCTGCTCGTAGTTGAGTGCGTGATATGCAGCGTCGCCAGAATGCCAACGGGTGTAGGCCGGCTGCATAAATGTACCAAACCCTTCGTGCAACCATAGGTCGGACGGTGTCGCATGCGTCATCAGGTTGCCAAACCACTCATGCGCAAGCTCATGGTTCAGAATATAGTCGAAACCGTAGGTGATCCGTTGGTAGTCCCTGCCATACGCATTAATAGTCTGATGCTCCATTCCATAATGCGGCGTTTCGACAATACCCAGCTTCTCCTCACCCCACGGATAGGGCCCCAACGTTTCTTCGAAGAAGTCGAGCGTGTCCACAAACTCCCGATCAAAAAATCCTCGCGCTCGGTCCTCATTCTCACGCAACGCCCAGAACTTGACTGGAATAATGGTGCCATTTACGGACTCGTAATCCATTTCGATCAGTACGTAATCGCCGATATTCAACGCAATGCCGTAAGTGTTCGTCTGAACACGCGTCCGCCAGTGAAAAGTACTACGGCCGTCTTTCTCTGTGACTTCAACCAGGAATCCGTTTGCTGCAGCGATTAAACCCGTTGGTACCGTAAAGTACAGATCCATGCTCTTTGGTTCGCCGTCTGTATGATCCTTGCAGGGCCACCACAAATCACATCCCTCGCCTTGCATTGCGGTAGCTATCCAGGGCTTACCGCTTGGCGACGTACTCCATACAAACCCGCCGTCCCAGGGCGCGCGAATCGCCTCGCGCGGCGTGCCATGATAGTAGACGGTTACGGTGTCAGACTCGCCCTTGCGGAGTTGTTTGCGTAGCGAGACAAAAATCTTTGAGTCTGTACGCGTAAACTCCAGTTCACCCTGAGTATCGCTGATGCTATCGACTTCCATCAGGCCGTCGAAATCGAGCTCCAAGACTTCAAGCGACGAACGCGCTTCAATCGTGATCTCACCAGAGCCAGCAATCGCTTTCTGTTCAATCAAGATATCGTTCCGCAACGTGTAATGCGTAATACTGTAAGCGCTCGCCTGTTGCGACAAAGCTGCTCCACTGTCCATCGTCGCTTTGCTCCGCTTTACGACATCCTCAGCACTCGCCTGTGAAACCACTAACCCGAGCAACAACGCTAAATATTTGTACATTTATGCTTCCTTCCCTTGCGCAATTTGGAATGCAGGTCGCTCCCGGCATCGTTCGACATACTCGACCAAGACCGGCGCGTCCCCAAGTAGATTGAACAGTTGCATGAAATGCACACTGGATCCGAGCATGACATCTGCAGCTGAAAACTGTTCACCCAATATCCATGGATTCGCCCCGAGGCCGCTGGTTAAGGTACTAATCATCGTTTTGAAATCGCCCCAACTATTTTGGCGTCGGTTCGGATCAATCTTGTTGAGCTTCTCAGACATAGCCGGCTCTATGACCGCTGGCGTGTACATCAGCCAGTACAGGAATCGGCCACGATCCGGATGGTCCAGCGGCGGCGCCAGTGTTCCGGATGCGTAGCGATCGGCAACGTACAGGCAAATGGCGGCTGATTCTGCCATTTGCACGTCGTGATCTTTGAGCGCTGGTACCTTCCGCATTGGGCTGGCAGCTCGAAAATCCACATCGTCTTCACGACCACTGTCGCGCAGATCGATGCGTTCCAGTTCGTAATCGACGCCTGCTTCTTCCAGCATCCAGACAGCGCGAGACGAGCGCGTTTGCGGCGCCCAGAAAAGTTTCATCAATTAGATCACCTGCAATTAGATTACGACTTCAACAACGTCAGCACGGCGATTGTAATGCAAGCGCATGACATATCCATAGGCGCCGGTATTTGCGATCAAAATCACATCATTCTCGTAGCTGCGCGGTAACAGCCGATCGCTGCCAAGCCGATCGCCCGTTTCACAGATGGGCCCGACGACTGTAACTGTGTCTGTTGCAGCCTCGCCGACCCGACTGAGATTGACTATTTCGTGATACGACCCATACAAAGCAGGTCTAATTAAAGAATTCATACCGGTGCCGACACCGATGTAGCGCATATCACCCTTGCCTTTAATCTGGGTCACGCGCGTCAAAAGGACACCGGCTCGGGCGACAAGATATCGGCCGGGCTCCAACCATAATTCGTATTGCGGAAAGGCCTCGCGAATCTCTGCTAGCGCTGCGTCAAGTTGGTCGAGATCAAACTGTTTGTCACCAGGTTTTTCCGGAATCCCCAGTCCGCCCCCAAGATCGATGGTCCTTACCTCCGGAAAACGCTGCGCAACATCCGCCAGTGTACCGGCGACCTGACGCCAGCTATCAGGGTCCTGTACGCCGCTGCCACTGTGCGCATGCACACCAATGACGGTCGCTCCAGCCGCGTCGACAAGCCGTGCCAGCTCGTCCAGCTCAAACAACGGCACGCCAAATTTTGAATGTACGCCCGCGGTTTTCACGTGCTCGTGATGGCCGCGGCCCTGCCCCGGATCAAAGCGTATGAACAGTTCTTGACCCCCGAACAATTCTGGCCAAGCCTCGAGTGGATACAGGTTGTCCAGTGTTAATTGCAAACCCTTTTGCAGGCCCCATTCAAGCTCGGACTTCGGCGCAAAATTTGGCGTGAAAAGAATTCGATTGAGGTCCAGATCAGGTACAGCTTCTTCGAGACGTTCAACCTCACCTGGAGAAACGCACTCGAAGTCCACCCCGGTTTCCGCAAGGGCACGCAAAATTTCAGCGTTGTCGTTCGCCTTCATTGCATACAGGATTCGACCAACGTTCTTAAGTCCCAATAGGTCCTGCGCCGCACTCTCGACGCTCTCAAGGTCATACACATACGAGTTCATCGCCTGACCTGCTAACTCGATGAGCTGCTCACGCTTGTCTAGCCACCAGGGCGGTACGCGCGCAGGAACCGATTCTCCGGTCGCAAACAATTGCTCCCAGCTTTTGCCGAAAGCCGGGCTACCGCCGGTCTCGCGAATAATCGACGAATGCAGCTTTCTCACCAGCCGCTCGCCCTGACTGCGATCGACCACAAAACTCAAGTTCAGGTCGTTCGCAGCCTGCGACATTAAATGAATCTTCTCTTCTTCAAAGACTTCGAGCGCCGGCGCCATGCGCGGCAGGATCGTGCGAATTTTGCGCCCGACCAGACTGATTGCAGAGCAGTCCGGTATTAGCCGTACCCGGCACAGGTTTTCCAGCTCACTGACGAGTTCATTGATCGTTTCGTCAGCCAGATCGTTGCTCAAATGATCGATCGATACGGTCACATTGGTTTCGGACGTAGAAACCAGGTCTATGGAGAGCCCATGCGCCTCGAAAACAGCGAAGGCCTTCGCCAAGAATCCTGGCTCGTTCCACATGCCGACTGTTTCCATGGACACTAAAGTCAGGCCGCTGCGACTGCAGATGCCTTTTACCTGCGGTTCGATTTCCTCCGTAACCGGCGAGATGACGGTGCCACCAATATGTGGGGCCGTTGTGCATCGAACATGTAATGGAATAGCACTACGCCGCAGCGGCGATAAGCAACGCGGGTGCAGGACAGAGCTCCCAGCCGAGGCTAGCTCCTGCGCCTCGTCATAATGCAGGGCCACCAGCAGGCGCGCCGAAGGCACTTTTCTTGGATCCGCCGTGAACATCCCGGGCACGTCGGTCCACATCTCAAGACGTCTCGCGTCCAGTCGAGCAGCGAAGTAAGCCGCCGAGGTATCGGATCCGCCCCGCCCAAGTAAAACAGTGTCACCGTGACAGTTTCTGGCGATGAACCCCTGCGTCAGAACGACTTTGCCACCCTCGGCAAACGCGTCCTGCATAGCACCATCTGCCCTAAAATCGCAGGTCGCCCCAAGATAGTCTCTCGAACGCTGCTCCCCCGGACGACTATTGCTGTTCATATACTCGCGAGCGTCGACCCAGCGTACAGGTAAGCCTTGCCCTTTGAGATATTCCGCGCCAAGCCGGGTCGCCATGATCTCACCCAGCGCCATTAGTCGGGCTCGGACCCTCACACTGACTTCCCGGACCAGACGAATTCCGGCGATACCCTGCTCTAGCTCCTGCAAAGCCTCCTCAAGAATTGCTGGACCGTCCACACCGAGGTCTCCCGCTAATTCAAGATGCTGGGTCCGTATCGCAGCCAGATGTTCCGCAGCATCCCCGTCAACTGCGCGTTCAAGTAGTCGTTCGAGCCTGTTTGATACGCCTTGCAAGGCAGAATGAACAATGACGGGCCGCAGACCTGCTTCCAGGCGGTTTGCAATGAGTCCGGCTATGGTCTGCCAATTTTCGGCCGATGAAACGCTAGTGCCACCAAATTTGAGCACGACCCAGGGTGATTCTGGGTCATTGGCGCCTGCTCCTGCCTCAAAATCTGCTTCCTCGACCCTGCTATTCATTACTGCGTTGGAGACCTTTTTCATTAGCGCAAAAAAAAACCCGCCAGGAATTTCCTTGCGGGTTCGATGACAATGTCCGGACTTTATTAGCTAGTCGGTACTCTTGCCACTCGCACCCACGCACCTCTGGCGCGCCATATATTCTATGTGTTTTTTCATACCGAGCATGTCGGTACGTTGGCACATTACGTAGGTGGCAATAAATCGCATTTCCAAAGTAGAGCGAACCTGTCGCGATTCGTCAAGTCTTGACGACTAAAAACACGCGACTACGCGTCCCAGGCCGGCGGAATGGTGACCGCGCCTTCCGAGGCTGAAGATACCTCCGCACGGTATTTGGCCAACGCTCCGCCGGTCACTATCGATGGTGGCCTGCGCCAATTCCTGCGCCGTTCTGCCATCTCTCCCTCACTCACCGACACGTTGATTTGCTTGTTCTCCGCGTCGATTTCGAGCACGTCTCCATCCTGGATAAGCGCAATCGGCCCACCCATAGCCGCCTCAGGAGACACGTGCCCCACAACGAATCCGTGGCTGCCGCCGGAGAACCGACCGTCAGTAATCAGCGCAACATCCGAACCGAGACCTTTACCCATGATCGCCCCGGTTGGGCTAAGCATTTCGCGCATGCCCGGCGCCCCTTTCGGCCCCTCGAAACGAATCACAACGACATCGCCAGCAACGACCTGGTCGGCCAATATTGCCTGCAGGGCTTGTTCCTCCGACTCAAATACCCGGGCCTTGCCGGTGAACTTCAACCCTTCCTTGCCGGTGATTTTGGCGACCGAGCCCTCTGGCGCAAGATTGCCGTACAAGATCGCTAGATGACTGTCTGCTTTAATAGGATCAGCGAAATCGTGCACGATATCCTGGCCCGTCGGGTAATCTTCAACATCCGCCAGATTCTCGGCCAAAGTTTGTCCGGTGACGGTCAGGCAGTCACCGTGCAACAGCCCTTTATCCAACAAGCGCTTCATTAGCGGCTGAATCCCACCAATCTCAATCAACTCGGACATGAGGTATTTGCCGCTCGGCCTCAGATCCGCCAGCACCGGTACCTTGGCACCGATTGCACTGAAATCATCCAGTGACAGCGAAACATTGCATTCACGGGCCATTGCTAACAGATGTAACACAGCGTTAGTCGACCCGCCGAGCGCAATCACAACGGTAATTGCGTTTTCAAATGCCTCGCGCGTCATGATGTCCAACGGTTTGATGTCATTTCTGATCAAATCGACAACCGCAGCTGCAGCGCGTCGACAATCAGCAACTTTTTCATCGGAAACTGCTTCCTGGGCGGAGCTGTTTGCCAGACTCATACCCAGTGCTTCGATCGCGGATGCCATGGTATTTGCGGTGTACATGCCGCCACAGGCACCCGGACCCGGGATCGCTGTCTGTTCAACTTCCAACAGCTCAGCGTCGCTTATTTTGCCGCTGGATTTTGCACCAACAGCTTCAAAGACTGAAACGATGTCGCGCCGGTTTTTGCCTGGACGGATTGTGCCCCCGTAGACGAAAACCGAGGGCCGGTTTAGTCGTGCCATCGCCATTACACAAGCCGGCATGTTTTTATCGCAGCCACCAATAGCAACCAGCCCATCAAATCCTTCAGCCGCGGTAACCGCTTCGATAGAGTCGGCGATAATCTCGCGCGATACGAGCGAATAGCGCATTCCCGCGGTACCCATAGAAATGCCGTCAGAAATACTGATGGTGTTGAAAACGACGCCCTTGCCGCCCGCGTCGTCGGCGCTGGTCGCCGCCTCGTCGGCAAGCTCGCGTATATGCATATTGCAGGGAGTTGTCATGCTCCAGGTCGATGCAATGCCAACCTGTGGACGGTTGAAATCGTCTTCCTGGAAGCCAACAGCGCGGAGCATGGCCCTGCTCGGTGCCTGTGCGTCGCCGTCGACAACGACGCGCGAATAGCGTCGCAGTTCTTTCTCGTCCATTCCTGTTGCCTCAGATCACATCTACTATTTGCGGCAGTCTAGCAACGAAAAGGAATGTAGTCAGGAGTCGTCGTCCCGGATGATGACGGCAGTCTCGGCGTAAACCTCTGCGATGCCTTCATCATTCACGCGCATCAATTCGACCTTAAACGCCTCGTTGTCCTCAAACGCGACATCTTGTACCAGCGGGATCAGTAACCTCGCTGTCCTTTGTCCGGGCCCGAACTCGATCGTGTCATTGCCAGGCTCGAAATAGTCCTCCCCTTTCGTCGCGGTGATATCGCGCAAACGATAGTGGATATCCAGACGCGTGTTGTCCGGATTGAACCTTAATATGTCGACCTGTACGGCCGGGTCACGCTCGCGAACTGTAATCTGTGTCGATGCGAAAGCAACGGTATTTGCTGGCATAGTTGCCTCAAACGCACGCTGATCATCATCTTCCAGATTCAGCGTAATCGTAGCCAACTCAGAGGTCGCGGTATCGGCCTCGCGCAGCCGCAGTGTCGACTGCTGATCTGCCTCGCGCAGTGGGTCCGACGTCATCGCTATCTCGAACCTCACTCGATCTTCACCTGCAGCGAATTCGAGGTAGCCATCTCCGGTCATCGTGAATTGACCACTGACCCATGGTGAACGATTACCACTGAAGCCAGCTTCTTCAACTCGCAGAGTCAGTGCCATAGATGTATCGACACGAATAACGTCTACCGTTGCGCGGGGACCATCTTCGCGCAAAGTGATTGTCGCCGCATCTGCGTTTGAGCGATTAAGATCAATACGTAACTCTGCTGTGGCCGCCGGTACCGAAGAGAGAATTTCGGGGTCGGCCGTCTCAACCACAGTGCTGCCTTCGTATGAGCGCGCCGCTATGTCGATTTCACCGACTTCTGTAGCCGCATCGGTCAAGTCTTGCTCTACACTTTCTGCAACACTCACTGGCGCTGCAGTCGGCTCTTCAACCAATACCTCGTCGTCTGCTACGGACTGTGGATCCGGTTGAGCCTCGACCGCAGGCGGTAGTTCTTCGACCGTTGTAATGACCGGTTCCTCGTTTGCCGGCAACTCTATGATTCCCGATTCATCGGGCAAGAATTGCTGCATCAGATCATCGAGGTAACCAAACTGATAGGCGGCACCGCCCAATAAGCCCAATAGCACTATCAGACCGGCGATAAAACGACCTGGTCCGTGTGCTTCGTCGTGATCATCAAAGTCGTCTCGCGGCGGGACGACCAGATCAATCGGTCCTGCGCTGCCGACATTCAATGCATCGATAAATTCCTGCACAGACTCATAGCGTGCAATTCTTGAGTACGACAAGGCTTTCTTCAGGACTTTCCAGCGAGCCTCACTAAGACCTTGCGGGCATTGCGGCTTCATGCCTTCTTCAGCCGCTTCGGCAGCGTTGCGAGGGCCAAACACACGGTAACCCGCAAGCAGTCGATACAATAGACAGGCAAGCGAGAATACGTCGTCAGTCGGGGTCGGGTCTTCCCCGGTTAACACTTGCATGCTCGCGTACGCGGGCGTAAGCAAGCCGAGAACACCGGGATCAAAATTCTTTTGTGCTTCCAGCTGTTTCTGCCGAACTCTTGCAACGCCAAAGTCGAGTAATTTAACGGCACCGTTCGGCATGATCATGACGTTGCCAGGTTTCACATCAGCGTGGACGATGCCACAGCGATGCGCATAAGAAAGCGCATTGCCCAGTTGCTCGATGATCTCGAATGCCCGTTGCTGATCCATCTTGCCGGTTTCCGGAGCATCAAGAATGTCCGCGAGCGTGCGCCCTTCCAGCCACTCCATGACGATGAAATACAAGTCTTCATCACGATCGATATCGATGAAACGAACAATGTTCTGGTGGCTAAGGCAGCGACCCTTGGCGGCCTCTTGCTGCAGCGCGCGTAACGCCTGGGCATTACTTGCGAGCTGCGGCGACAATACTTTCACTGCAACGAATGGGTCATCCGCATCCGCTTCGGCAAGGCGACGATCCAGCGCTTTGTAGACGACGCCCATGCTGCCGCCCGCAATTTCGGTCTGCAGCATGAAGCGATCACGCAATACGGTGCCAATCTGTACTCGACTGTCCGCTGTGGCAGCCTGTGCAGCAGGAGTCTGCGGCTGCTTTGGTATGTCCGTATTACTCAGCTCCTGCGCGGCTTCAGCGATGGTCTGTACATGACTATCGGCATAGGCCGGCTGGATCGTTGGTTCGGGCCGGACGGGCGGTTTTTTGGGAGCTGTGCCCGCGGTTGGAACATGTTCCGTGACAAACCGATCCAGCATTGATTTTACGAGTTGAAAGGTCTCTTTTCGCAGATTCCCGCTTTCATAGCGTTCCTGCAAGACGCGTCTGATCTCAGCCTCATTACCGCCACTGGCGCCAATGAGATTACCGATGCCGTCCTGAATATCAGCCAGCAATCGAACGTCATCGAGCTTGTCGTCCAACCGCTCCTCAAAGCTCGATAGCTGGTCAACCAGTGATTCTCTGATTTTTTTCGATTCAGCGTTCATGGGGTTTTCGTGCGGATTCCCTTACCTAAGCCACAAATAGACCAATTCCAAACCTTAGTTTAGCGGTTTGATCAAGTCTGGACGCGGAACTGGTCGTCAAAATACCTTGCCTGGATTCAAGGTGTTTTTGGGGTCCATGGCGCCCTTAAGCGTGCGCATCATATCCAGTTCTATCCCCCCGCGGAACTGCTCCAAATATGCTTTCTTCACCACCCCAACTCCATGTTCTGCACTGAACGTCCCGCCCATCTCGGCGGCAAGCTCATAAATCGCTTGCGAAGCCGAAACTGCCTCCGCTCGAAAGGATTCAGGATTCGCATCCACGGGCTGTGAAATGTTGTAGTGCAGGTTGCCATCGCCAACATGGCCGAAGGCGACAATGCGAGCGCCGGGTAAAAGTCGCATGACAGTGGGTTCCGCCCGTTTCATAAACTCATCGATTTGCGCGATTGGCACAGCGATGTCGTGTTTAATGCTGACCCCCCAGGCTTTCTGCCCTTCGGAAATAGCGTGTCGAATCCGCCAGAGCTGATCACTTTCCGCAACGCTCTTCGCAATGACAGCATCCATTAAATGCCCCGCTTCAAGCTCAGCCTCGAGGACCCTTTGTAAGGTCAATTCGGTCTGCGGGCCCGCCGACTCAATCAATACGTACCAGGAATGACTCTCGTCAAAGCCGTCCGGCGATGCCCCATTTTGCTCCCGACCAATCCGAAATGCCCGGTCCGACATCAGCTCGAAAGCAACCAACTGGTCGGCGCAACTTTCTCGCATTCTTCCGAGCAGTTGTATCGCATCAGTTGCCGACTTAACGGCAACCAATGCAGTTCCTTTTTCGGCATGATCGGGATAAAGACGCAGCGTTGCTGCCGTGATGATCCCCAGCGTTCCCTCACTGCCAATGAATAACTGCTTCATGTCGTAACCTGCCGTATTCTTGCGCAGCGATCGTAGTCCATCCCAAACG
The DNA here is from genome assembly GCA_051008055.1 of Woeseiaceae bacterium. Lineage (GTDB taxonomy): Bacteria > Pseudomonadota > Gammaproteobacteria > Steroidobacterales > Woeseiaceae > UBA1847. The sequence continues at coordinate 170 of JBPCXZ010000203.1, read as the reverse complement.
CTCCCATCGGCAAGCACGACCTCCAATCCCAGAACCTGCTGCCGGGCAGTTCCGTAACGAATTACATTGATGCCACCTGCATCCGTCGACAAATTTCCTCCGATCTGACAGCTACCTTCGGCGGCCAAACTAAGAGGAAGCAATCGAGCTACGCTGCGAGCTGCCTCCTG
>JBPCXZ010000202.1:0-3640 GCA_051008055.1 Woeseiaceae bacterium | reverse complement strand
TGCTGACATTCGGCAAGCTCGGTCTGAAGATTCGCATGCTCGGCAAGAAGGACATGGAAGAGCTGCTGAGAATAGCGACGTTGCCGATGCGCGACTTAATGGACGAGACATTCGACAGTGAACTCTTGAAGGCGACTTTGAGTTGGGATGGTCTGGTCGGCGCCAAACTAGCGCCACGGTCGCCAAACAGTGCTGTTCTGACCTCCTTGTACCGCATGTCCGGCAATTCCGGCGAAGTTGGCAGCCTGATCGAGTCTTTAAAGACAGCCGCGACAGAAAACGGCGTAGAAATAAGAAACAACGCGGCTGTGAGTCGAATACTGATCGATGCCAGTGAAGACGGACTAACCGCAAGTGGCGTTCGGCTGGAAGACGGTACGAAAATTGAAGCCAAGCGTATTATCTCGGCAACCGATCCGAAGCGAACGTTTCTCGACCTGGTCGGCGTTGAGAATCTCGATATTGGCTTCACCAATCGTATTCGCCGACTGCGGTGTGATGGCTACGTTGCCAAGCTGCATCTCGCGCTCAACGGTCTTCCCGAATTCCCGGGTCTGCCGTCGCCCGCAGGGCGCCTGATCATGGCGCCCGAGCTGGATACTCTCGAATTCTCCTATGACAACGCTAAGTACGGCGAGCTGCCAGAAACACCGGTTCTGGAAGCAACGGTTCCCAGCCTGCGAAATGCGTCACTAGCGCCCGACGGCCAGCATGTGTTGTCGGCCCACGTCATGTACGTGCCTTACAAACTGAAAGGCGGTTGGACCGACGACGCACGGCAACAAGTCTGTAAACGTGCAATCGATACGATTGCACAGTACGCACCAGGAATTCGCGATCAGATTGTTCATCAGGAATTGCTGACGCCCGCTGATCTGGAGGAACAATATCGTGTCACCGGCGGGCACTGGCACCACACCGAAATGGCGATGGACCAAATGCTGATGATGCGACCAACCTACGAGGCCGCGCAGTACAGCACGCCAATTCCTGGCTTGTATTTGTGCAGCGCGGGTTGCCATCCAGGCGGCGGCCTGTCTGGTGCGGCCGGCCACAACGCCGCTCGGGAAATCCTCCGATGAGCCAGTATGACGCCATTATTATTGGTGCCGGCCACAATGGGCTAACCAATGCGGCCTATCTCGCGAAGGCCGGTCTGAACGTCGTCGTCGTAGAGAAAAACGAGTACATCGGTGGCGCGGCAGTCTCTCGGGAACTGCACGAAGGTTGGACCTACTCAAATTGCTCGTACGTCTGCAGCATGATGCGGCAGGCGATCCATCGCGACCTTGATCTCGGTCGCCACGGTCTGCTGCTGGTTCCTTACCTTGGCGGCGTGAGTTTTGGCGATGGCGACGAGCGGCTGTTTTCCTACCAGAATGAACAGTCAGAACATCACGAGCTAATGCGGCATTCGCCGCACGACGCCGATGCGATGCATCGTTTTCAAGCCGACCTGACCCGCTATTCGCAATTCATTCGCAAGACTCTATTGCGGACGCCGCCCGACCCAACATCGTTCAAGCCGCGCGACATCATGGAATTTCTGTATCTCGGCAAGCAGATGTGGGCCATGGGCGAGAAAGAAATCTACGAGTACGTGCGTTTCTTCACAATGAGTGCGGCTGAGTATCTCGAAGACTACTTCGAGAACGACCTGATCAAAGCGACCATGGCAAGTCCTGGAATTATCGGCACGGCGCTGGGCGTTTATTCGCCGGGTTCGGCTTATATTCTCCTGCACCATGTCATGGGCGACGTCGACGGCAGCATTGGCGCCTGGGGACTCGCGCGTGGCGGCATGGGTGCAATTTCGCAGTCGATTGCCAGTGCTCTGCAGGAACATGGCGGCGAGATTCGTACCAACGCCGGCGTGCAGCAGGTTCTGGTGAAAAACGGCAAGGCGGCTGGCGTGATCCTTGAAAATGGTGACGAACTGACTGCGCGCATCGTTGTTTCCAACCTCGATGCGAAGCGAACGTTCACCAAGATCATGGATAAGAACGATCTACCGGACGGTATCTACGACAAGGCGAAAAACTTCAAAATTCGCGGCTCGTCCGGCAAGGTCAATATTGCACTCTCCGGCTTGCCAAAATTCACAGGCGTTCCTGACAATCGCTACATTAATCGTGGCGGCCAGGCGTTTACCGGGTCCCTGGAAACCATGGAACGTGCTTATGACTGTTGGAAGCGCGGCACCTGGTCAGATGATCCGTTTATCGAGTCCGTCATTCCATCCGCCTGGGATCCAACGGTTGCACCACCCGGACAGCACTGGATGTCCAACTTTATTCAGTACTGCCCGCCAACTCTTGCCGACGGCCCGTGGACGCCTGAGAAGCGCGACCTGTTTGGCAAATCAGTAGTCGACAAGATCGAGCGGTACAGCCCCGGCTTCAAGGACCTGATCGTGCACATGGAGGTACGTACTCCGCATGAAATCGAGAACGAGGTCGGCCTGACGGAAGGTAATATCTTCCAGGGCGAGCTGACAATTGATCAATTGTTTTTCAACCGGCCATTCCCTGGTTTTGCGCAATACCGGATGCCCGTGAAAAACTTGTACATGTGTGGCTCGTCGACCCATCCGGGCGGCGGTGTATCAGCAACCTGCGGTGCGAATGCGGCGCGCGAAATTTTGATGGACCTGCGCCGCACGAATACCGTACCTGAAGACGACTTCTACGATGAGTGACATGAACGCAAACGATCCGTACGCCGGCGAACGGCTAAAATTGTCAGCGTTTTATCCGCGGGCGAAAGAGTTAAATATTCGCGACTCCTGGGCCGCGTGGAACGGTTACAAATTCGCCGAGTACTACTATGACGCGGAATATGAGTATTTCTGTGTTCGAAATACCTGCGCGACCTACGACATCTGTCCAATGCAAAAGTATTCGATCCGAGGTCGCGACGCTGAAGCGATGCTGAATCGCATGGTGACTCGAGACGTGAAGAAAATCGGCGCCGATCGCGTCGCCTATTGCGTCTGGTGCACGGACGAAGGCCGCATGATCGATGACGGAACTATCTTCAAGTATGCAGACGATCATTTCATGCTCACCTGCGGCAGTCCCTGCACAGCTTGGCTCGAAAAAAGCTCCTTCGGCTTTGCCGACGTCACCGTTACTGATGTGACCGATGATATCGCTGCCCTGGCTTTCCAAGGCCCAACCACCTGTGCCGTACTCAAGAGCATGGGTCTTACTGGTATCGAGACGCTAAAACCGTTCGGCATCATGCGCTTCCCGTTCCACGGCGACACGCTAACTGTATCGAGGACCGGGTTTACCGGCGACCTGGGCTACGAATTGTGGATTCCGGCAGCGCTTGGCCTGCAACTGTGGGATGACCTGTACGCAGCTGGCGACAACTACGGCATTCAACCTTTCGGTGAGGCAGCGACCAATATGGCTCGCCTGGAAGCCGCGTTCATCATGCCGGCGATGGAATTCAACGAAGCTTTGCGCACCGTCCACTTTGAACACGACCAGACCCCGTTCGAGCTAGACCTTGGTTGGCTGGTTGATTTCAAGAAGCCGCATTTCAGCGGTCGTGCAGCATTGCTCGAGGAGAAAAAGCGCGGGCCCAAGTACACGCTTACCAAACTCGATATCGAGGGTAACAAGCCGGCCGT
>JBPCXZ010000201.1:0-9740 GCA_051008055.1 Woeseiaceae bacterium | reverse complement strand
GTGAGTGTTATTGCTCAAGAAAACGGTGTTGCAAAAGAACCGGGTTTTTCGCCTTATGCCGGGCGCAATTTTCCGACCGAAGTTTTCTGGGGCGACACCCACTTGCACACCAGTCAGTCGATGGATGCGGGTTCTTTCGGTGTTCGACTCACGCCCGAAGATGCTCATCGCTTCGCACGTGGTGAAGAAGTGGTTTCTTCAGTCGGTGTAAAGGTTAAGTTGTCGCGGCCGCTCGATTTCCTCGTAGTTGCGGATCACTCTGACAATCTCGGCTTCTTTCCCGCTTTATTGGCCGGCGATGAGGACATGCTCAATAATCCGCAGGGAAAGAAGTGGTATGACATGATTCAGGAGGGCGGCCAAGCCGGTGTAACAGCCGGACTTGAGATCGTTTTCTCGGCGGCCGCAGGCGAGATGGATGAGGAGCTGCAGGTTCTGCCAACGAGTGATCGTTTCCAAAGCGCGTGGGGAAAAACAGTCGAGGCGGCTGAGAAATTCAATCAGCCGGGCCACTACACGGCATTGCATGGTTATGAGTGGACGTCCATGCCGGGCGGAGACAACCTCCACCGTGTAATCATTTACCGAGATGGCGGCGATAAAGCGGGGGCGATAATGCCTTACACCGTGGTGCCACCCCTTGGCAGCGAAGACCCGCGCGACCTTTGGAGCTGGATGGCAAGCTACGAAGAGCAGTCCGGTGGGCGTGTATTGGCACTCGCACACAACGGCAACCTCAGTAATGGCCAGATGTTTCCACTGGTCGAATCGTTCAACGGTAAACCCATTGACGAAGCGTATGTTCGCGATCGCATTAAGTGGGAGCCGCTATACGAGATTACTCAGATTAAGGGTGATGGCGAAACACATCCGCTCCTGTCTCCTAACGACGAATTCGCCGGTTATGAGCCGTGGGATGTCAGCAACCTCATTGGTGTTCCCAAGAAGGACGAGATGTATCCGTTCGAATACGCCCGCAATGCCTTGGGCCTAGGATTTCAGCTTGAGAACAAACTTGGAACGAATCCATATAAATTCGGTTTCGTTGGGTCGACCGACAGCCATACCGGTCTCGCGACTGCCCAGGAGGATAACTTCTTCGGCAAGCATTCAGCCGCAGAGCCCTCTCCGGAACGCCTGCAACATCCGGCCTTCACTGTCGGCGATGAGGTTTATCCATCATCAATAATGGCAAGTTCAGGCCTTGCTGCGGTTTGGGCGCATGAGAATACGCGCGAGTCACTGTTCGATGCATTAATGCGAAAGGAAACCTATGCGACTACCGGTCCGCGCATTACGGTGCGCTTCTTCGGTGGTTGGGAATTCACCGCGGCGGACTCTCTGCAAAGACATCCGGCCAACGTTGGCTACGATAAGGGTGTTCCAATGGGCGGCGACCTTGCGAACGCGCCAGACGGTAAAGCACCCAGTTTTCTGATCGCGGCTGCGCGTGACTCTTACTCGGGCAACCTCGATCGTATTCAGGTTGTCAAAGTCTGGGCCGATGAAACCGGTAGTCATCAAGAGAAGGTATATAACGTTGCATGGTCGGGAGACCGCAAACTAAAACGTGATGGCACACTTCCAGGTGTGGGTAACACTGTTAATGTTGCCGAGGCCACGTGGACAAACACCATTGGTTCACCGGAACTCATAACCGTATGGACTGACCCCGACTTCGACCCTCAGGTGAGTGCGGCCTACTATGCTCGTGTCCTCGAGATACCGACACCGCGCTGGACAGCCTACGAGGTTCATCGATTTAACACAGAGGTTGATGAAGGCACCCCGATGACTACGGTCGAAAGGGCTTACACATCTCCGATCTGGTATACGCCGTAATCACCTCTGCAGTCTGGTTTGAGAAAACCCGTCCTAGTGACGGGTTTTCTTTCTGATCGGCACCAGTTAACCGCTGCCTTCAAGCACCGCCTTAAGCCGCTCAAGCACCACAGACCACAATCAAATCGGCCCTTCGCAAGAATTAGGCTAGAATACGTGCTGCCTCCAGATTTGATGTCATGACAAATAAAATTCTAATTGCCATTCTGTTCTTTTATTCGATTGGCGCAAATTGGTGGTTGCGACCATCACTTTACCTGGCTTTTGATCTCAGGCGTGTGCACAACAAAAGAGCCGGCCAGTCCGGCTGGAGTACCGGCGCATTGACAAGAATAGTCATGATATTGAATTGAATGCGGCGCCCTAAAAGTCACCGCTCGGATTCATCTCGCCGTAGTTCCAGCTATCGGATACCCATCTGTGCCTGCATGCGTTCGACCTCGCTGGTCGTTGTGCACTGGTAGTCCGAGCGGTTGGCGTGATTTGGAATTCGTTTGATCGGGTCGCGCAACCTGTGCGTAGACACACCGGTATAAACCACGACGTTGCCGCCAGCTTCGCAACCGTCGATGAATTCGCGAATCAGCTGTTTGCGTTCAACGGCCTGGTATTCCCGCTCGAAGGCTTCATCTTCGCTGAGGTTTGCAGCGCACCCCATTAATTGAACGGACGCTAATATGCCAAAAAAAGACAACGCTTGATGGATCCGTTTCGAATAACTCATATTGGCCTCTCCTGTTTGCTTGAAACTCGAACTTTGAAAACAAGCTACGGCCACGCGAACAAGCGATCCTGATAGAATCTTTAAGGTTTCTTTAGGAAAGGTTTAGGCCTATTACTATCAAAGGCTTAGCGCGCACAGGTTTTCGTATCGGGGACTGGGAAGTCTTTCCGCAGGAAAATCGCGTAAAGGGACCCGACGGCGAGTCTGACCTCGAACCGAAGGTGATGGATGTACTCGTCCTACTAGCGAGCAGCGAGGGCGAAGTCGTTACGCGACAGCAGATCCTGGACTCTGTCTGGGCAGATGTTGTGGTGGGAGACGAGGTGGTGTCGCGCGCGATCTCCCTGCTGCGAAAGCAACTGGGCGAAGACCAGAAAAACCCGCGCTACCTGAAGACAGTATCGAAACGCGGCTACTGCCTGATTGCCGACGTGATCCCACTGGCTGCGTCTGAGCCGCATCAAGATGAGCCGAGCACCGCTCGCGCCACGCGCAAGGTGCCATTCATAATCGTCACCGCGCTCGTACTTGCCTACGTCGCCTTTAACTTCTTCTCGCAGCAGCCAGGGCCTGACGAGACACCCACAAACATCGACAGATCAATTGCGGTATTGCCGTTTGAGGATGTCAGCTCGAGCGGTGATCAGGCGTACTTCAGTAATGGTATCGCGGACGAGTTGCGCCTTGAGCTGCAGCAGCTGGACGGCCTCCGAGTCGCAGGTCGAACGTCCTCGATAGCGTATGCACAAGATGCTGGCAAGACAATCAGTGGAACTCTGAATGTTGACTCGCTTCTAGAGGGAAGCATCCGCAAAGAGGGAAACAATGTTCGAATCACTGTTCATCTCACGAACGTAGCTGACGGATTAACGATCTGGGCAGAATCTTATGATCGCGAGCTGGCGAATATTTTTGAGATGCAGGAGGAGATTGCGACGTCCGTAGCCGGGGCCCTGGGAGTAAGACTTGGGGTCGGTGAAATTAATGCTTTTCGGGGTGCAGGCACGCGCAACGTAGAGGCGTATGAGGCCTATCTGCAGAGCCAAAGCCAAGACCGGACCAAACAGGAGAAGATTCGACTGTTAGAACGAGCTGTCGAGCTGGATCCCAACTATGCCGTTGCATGGTCGTGGTTGGGACACCGCACGCTCTCGACGGTGTGGGATACCGACCCGGATCAGGCATCAGAAATTGTTGATCGCGCGTATTCGCTCGTCGTTCGCGGGGTGGAACTAAACCCTGATTCGGCGGCCGCGCAACGCTCCCTGGCGGTGGTACGTGGCGCCAAGCTCGACTGGATTGGCGGGGAGCAGGGGTTTCTGCGGGCCATGGAGCTGCTCGCGGACCGTCAAATCGTGTCCACCTATGCCAGCGTGCTGCTACGGGTCGGTCGTACAACTGAAGCGCAAAAACATTACGATCTTGCCGAAGCGCTCGAGCCTTTGGGCGGGCAGCCGGTCCGTATGTCCTGGCACGCGAGCCTGGCGCAGGCACGGTTTGCAGAAGCCAGAGAGATATCCGACTGGCCAGGCGCAGCCAACCCCATCGAAAACTACCTGGATATCGCGTTGAACGAGAGCGATCCGGCAGTGCTTGTTGCGGCGATTCAGGCGCTGCCGAAAACGAGCGTTGCTTACAGTTCGCTTTATGCACAGGTACTCGCCGAACTTGATTCGCCCGAGCAAGTCCTGGCCATGCTGCGTGAAGTCTACCGGGACGAAAACCTGCAATGGCCAAGAAAGCTCCACGACATTGCAATGGTGGCAGCGTATTTCGGCGATCATCAATTCGCACTAACAGTCAAAGGCCAGGAGATTCGTGCCAGCACAGTACGTTTGGCCGCGCTCTGGTATCCGGTGATGTCTGAAGTCAGACAGCTGCCGGAATTCAAAGAACTCGTGCGTGATTTGAATCTGGTCGAGTATTGGCGCGCCTATGGTTGGGCTGATGCTTGCCGGGCACAGGGTGATGAAGATTTCAGCTGCACGTGAAACAAGCAACAAGAACCCACCAATAGCGTGGTTTACGCTTACATCGAGCCTGTTTTTCGTTGCCGCACTCACGCCTTGTAATTCGATCGCGCAGCAAGAAGTCGATGAGTCTATCGACGAAATAGTTATTGTAGGTACGCGGCGCAAGGATCGAGCGGCTTTTGAAACGGCTGTGCCGATCGATGTCTTTGACCGGGAAGACCTGGACAGCATTTCCTCCGACGACATGCTCGATACGATCGAAAAACTTTTGCCTTCATTCATTGTTCCGGTCGATGGACCCGATGGCGCAAGTTTTGTCCGCCTGCCACAGCTTCGTGGTCTCGGTGGCGATAAGGCTTTGGTCCTTATTAATGGCAAACGCCGCCATCGTTCCTCGCTGGTAAAGCTGAGTGCAGACGGTGCCCACGGTCCGGATCTCGCGACGATCCCTAGTATTGCCGTGAGTTCCATCGAGGTCCTTCGTGATGGCGCATCGGCAATGTACGGATCGGACGCCATCGCAGGTGTAATCAATTTCAACCTCAGGAGTGCGGCAGAAGGGGGCGAGCTGCGAGCGCAGACGGGTGCATATACAGAAGCGAATGAACAGGGCTATCTGATTGCGTTCAATGGCGGCTTCAGTCTTGCCGGAAACGGCTTCATCAACGTCAGTGCCGAATTTTCAGACAACGAACCGACCAGTCGCGGCACGTTCTATTCTCGCGGTGGATTTATCCCTTCAGAGGTCGCTGAGGTATCCGGGTTCTTTGACCATGACGGGAACCCAGCGACGCCGGATCAGGAGCGATTTGGCCCAGACGCCTTAACGGAAGTTTACGATCCGCTGTCCGGAGAACTTGTGACCATCACTCGCGGCGGCGACGGTATCCCCGACGATATTGATACACGCTACGCGGACAACCTTAGATTTGCCGAAATCAGCGATAGCGACCTCGTGATGATCTGGGGTGAGCCCGACCGCGACGCCATTCGCACATTCGTTAATGCGGGTTTTGAGCTCGCCAGTGGCGCAGAGCTCTACGGCTGGGCGAACTACTCAGACAGCAATTCAAACGTCGATTTTTTTCATCGACACCCGGACAGCTCGGTGCTTGCGCCGCTGCGTACGGAGGCAGGGGAGATTTATGATCCTCGCACCCTGTATCCGGCGAGCTTTACGCCACGCTTTGCGGGCAACGTCATCGACTTGAGTATCACGGGCGGCGTCCTGGGCGAGTTCGACAATGGTTTGGCGTACGACTTCAGCGGCCGCTGGGGCGAGAGCACGATCAAGTACACAATCTTCAATACGCTCAACCCGTCACTCGGGCCGTCGACGCCGACCTCATTTCGCCCCGGAGATCTTGCATCGACCGAGTACGCATTCAACGCGGACTTCGCAAAGCCAGTCGAGGTGGGCTGGGCCAGTGACCTGAATATTGCGTTCGGCATTGAGTATCGTAACGAAGGGTACGAGCTTTTTAAGGGTGATCTTCCATCCTATGAGATTGGTCCTTACGCAAGCCCGGACCCGTGGAACTTCGAGATCGATGCCGACGAAGCCGCAGCTGGGCAGAACGGCGGCAGTGTCGGCTGTTTTATTCCTGGCCCGCAGTTTGATCCGGCAAACCTCTGTCATCCGGGCGATCCAATTCGCAACGTCGTTGCCGTTGGCTCAAATGGGTTTCCTGGTTATGGACCGGCCACAGCGTCGACCTACGACAGGAACAGCTGGGCCACCTACCTCGACTTGGAAGCGGAAGTAACCGACAGGTTCATGGCGTCAATTGCAGGCCGCTACGAAGATTTCTCGGACTTCGGTGGCAATTTCAGTTTCCGGCTTGCGGGCCGTCTGCAGGTCAGCGACGCTTTGTCGCTGCGTTCTTCCGCTGGTACAGGATTCCGCGCACCGACACCGGGACAGATCTCAAGCATAAGCATACAAACCGGTATCACCGACGGTGCACCTGTTGCAAGGGGCATATTCCCTGCGGCGCACCCGGTGTCGGAGTTCTACGGAGCAAGGCCGCTGCATGACGAAACCTCAACGCAGTTCACCTTTGGTATCGTCGCGCAGCCAACCGATGCATTGATGATCACGCTCGACTATTACTTCATCGCTCTGGATGACCGGATCTGGATGTCTTCCGACTTCGATGCAGCTGCTGCGCAGGACGCAGGAGTGCCTGGCGCTGAGAACATCGAAAGAATTAGATTCTTCGTCAATGACATGGACACGGAAACCAGCGGCTTCGACCTGGTTACAACCTACAACCTTGATTGGAGCGGCGGAACTACGCTGTTTTCGCTTGCCGCGAATGTTAACGACACGAAAGTGACGCGCAGGACCGACCGGCAGACGGATCCCACGGATCCGACGCCGGTGTACTTTGTTCGTGACCGCGATGTGTACCGTATTGAAAATGGTGACCCGGAATTCCGTGCTTACTTGACCGCGGGACACAGTTGGGCCAACGGCGTTGCCTTTTCTCTACGTGGTAGTTGGTTTGGTGACTACAAGGTCAGCAACAATTCGGTGACTCAAACTGAAACGATGAAGGGCGAGACTTTCTGGGACTTCGATATTACCTGGGATATCAACGACACGCTCAGCGTCACATTTGGCGGCAACAATGTATTTGACGCGAGGCCGGGCCCTGCGCCGTCATTCCAAAATTGTTGCGGTATTCCGGTGCATCGTCCAACTACGATGGACTGGCAGGGCTCGTACTACTATGTGCGTGGTGCGCTCAGGTGGAACTGACGAAATAGTCACTCGACCAGCGTAACCTTCGGTGCTTCCGAAAACGGGCGAATGCCAAAGTGCGGGTATATCTCGCTCGGGAAGTAAACGACGCCATTCGACACCACCATCTGAATCCTGTGCAGCTCGCCAAGGTCTGCGGTTGGATCACCCGGCACTAAGAAGAAGTCGGCGTACTTGCCTTTCTCAATGGAACCAAGATCCTGGTCCTGGCCCAGGTACTTCGCCATGTCGTACGAGCCGCGTTTCAGTACTTCTGCACGCGACAAGCCAATCTGCTCGAACAACTCGAGTTCACGGTGGTACGCGAACGAACCACCAAGATCCGTGCCTGGCAGCAGCAACACGCCCGCATCGTTAAGTTTCGCCATCATCTCAAGAATCACGTTATATGCGGCAACGTAGGCTTCGTGTTCCTCAAGCGACGACTTGCCAAGCATTTCGGTCTTGGATTGGCGCTGCACGTTGGTCGGCAAGTGATCGATAATCGCTCGCACCGTCGGTATCGGTTCGCCGTTGACGGCCGTCATGGCGCGCTCATGAATCGAAATCGTCGGATCATGCGCCACGTTGCGCTCGAGCATTCGACTAACGGTAAACATCACCTGCTCTCCGCCGAGGTCGAGACTCGGGAATCGCTTCATCGACGTAAAACGGAACAACGTACGTGTGTCTTCGCCGTCTTCAAGCACCCAGCCGAGCATCAGCTGGTTCGCGTGGGTAATCTCATCGAATCCTGCTTCGATCATCTCGTTCGCGGTTGAGAAGGCCGGTACATGTCCGGCAACTCGCAGACCAAGACGATGCGCTTCCGCCACAAGTGTCTCCATCCACTCCGGTTTCATCGAGTTGTAGAATTTCACCTGGTGGAAGTCGCGCGATGCACACCAGCGAACCATGGCCAGACCTTCCTCGAGGCTGGAAACTGTTTCTCCGGTTGCCGACGAGAACTCGCTCTCGCCCTCAATGAAGCAGGAACGTGTGATTCGAGGTCCGGCGATGATGCCGTCGTCAATACGGTCTATGAGGTCTTCAAGTACCGCGTTCTCGTTGCCGGTGTCGCGAACTGATGTAACGCCGGCTGCGACATTCAGCAGTGCACTGTCCTGTCCCATGTGGCCGTGCATCTCATACAGGCCCGCAACGAGGGTTCCGCCCGCGCCGTCGATAAGCACTTCGCCGGCAGGCGACTGGCTACCGGCCGGTTGCACACTGGCAACGCGATCGCGGTAGACAACAACGTCCTTCGGCTCCGTCAGGGCCAGTCCCATTGGGTCGAACACGCGAACATTTTGAATGCGAACCGGCGCGTCATAGTCATGTGCGACCTCGGCCTGGATTTCAACGAAGCGTTCTGTGGACAGTGCCTCTGCCCACTTGCGCAGCTGCGCGTCCGCCGACTCGTAACCTTTTCGAACAATGGCAAAGCGCGGGCTGGCGACTGCAAAGAAACGTTGATTCTCATCAAGAAAAACCAGCGCCGGGTTATAGGAAAGCCCGAGAATCTCGTAAGCAGTTACCTCAAGTTCGCCGTCCGCACCGTCGATCGTTTCCGTCGTGCCCGTCACGATGCTGGCTTCCCCGCCGGGCAGCACTTCGAATCGACCGTCATCATCTGCCAAAAGTGCGCTTGCGAGCAGACCGGCTGGGTACGGACTGCCGTTTTGGGGAACGTAGAAGGCCGTGGCGGCGCCGACATCCGCTTCGCCCGTGCCGGTTAAGTCCTGCCAGCTCGCCGAGCCGTTTTCGACGCGCAAGAATTCATCGACCGCGGTGCCGAACGTCGTCGCGCCTTTGATCGACCATTCAATTGGGTAGCCACGCTCATCGAGTGTTAGCTCTTCGGCGATTGTTGGTCCGCGACCGTTTTGTTTGTAGTCGAATTCAATCGCGATGCGATTCTCTGACTGGTTGACGATGAGATGACCGATGTCTTCTCCAGCCATCAGTGCGCGATATTCAGTCGTTTCTGCCGCGAGCGGTGCCGCGAACAGGAGCAATACAAGGCTGGCGATTCGGGTCATTTCATTTCCAGGCAATTTGAATGCACCGGAGTATAACGCGATATTCGGCCAGAACTTTCTGGAACGCGGGTATCGTTCAATGGTAGAACATCAGCTTCCCAATCCCAATTTGTAGAATCGACTCCTTGATAAATACCGGCCCCAAAGCCTCCGCGCAATTCATCTTTGCGCCACCACCTCACTCGACCCTGGCAGAAGACGAAGGCGTCATCTTTGAGAACGAACATGCCTTAGTGCAGCGCGTCGTCTTGTCCGCCGCTGAGTGGCAGGGCGCAACCGATGATATGGAGACAGCTACGCTGAACGCCGATGCTGATTCTGACGACACAGACATCGCCCTCATTTACGTGGCGCTAAAGAGCGACCAACCACTAACGCCGGACAACCCACCCGCGTTGCAGCACTATCCAAAC
>JBPCXZ010000200.1:0-9655 GCA_051008055.1 Woeseiaceae bacterium | reverse complement strand
CCCGGAATATCGTCGTCGCGGACCAGGAGTAGATCGATTGGCATATTCTCGCCATAGCAAAACAGCCGGTCTTTGCTTTTTGTCAGCTTCAGGCCGCAGCGCTCAAGTAGATCCTGTGAGTGCTCGGTCAGACGCCCGGTTTTTTGCACCGCAATTTTTATGCGCTGCTCGGAAGTGTCCATGCGTGTTCCTTAATGAGAGGTAGAAGTTTGTTTGATTGCTGTGCGGTCAATCGCGGTTCGATAGCCACCGTGACCGTCCGCCAGAAAGCGGGCGACCCGACCGATTGTGGTGACACTGATACCGGTGAGATCATTGATCTGGCGGTAGGTCAGGCCGTTCTCGAGCAACTCAACGACCTGCCAGCGGTCAATCAGGGCCTGCAACTCTGCAGGAGTGCAAAGGTCGCGTAGAAAGTCTCTGCATTCCGCTGTGGTGCTGAGGGAGACGAGGGCACTACAAAGCGCTTTCTCTGCCTCTACCTGCTGACGTTCGGTCGCTTGCCTGTTTGGTTTCATAATTGCATAGCCAAAATAACTGTATCATTGTATTAATACGCTAATACATTGATACAAGCGATGCAACCACTTAGGTCAAGTTTCTTAGAGGTTTCTCAGGATCGCGTCGGTCATTTCTTCTGTGGACAGCACAACCGCATCACCGCGGACGAGGTCTGCCGTTCTGGCACCGGCGTCAATCGCCGAACCGATGGCCGATTCAAGTGCGGATGCCTCGTCCGGCAGATCAAGACTATGCCGCAAGAGCAGTGCGCAACTTGCGATCATACCGCAAGGGTTTGCGATCCCTTTGCCAGCAATATCGGGCGCAGATCCATGAATTGGCTCATAGAGCCCGCGTCGATCGTCGCCCAGCGACGCAGACGGCAGCATGCCCATTGAGCCAGCCAGCATGGACGCCTCATCCGTGAGAATGTCGCCAAACATATTCTCGGTCACAATCACGTCAAAGTCGGCAGGGCGGCTGAGTAAATGCATCGCCGCAGCATCAACCAGCAAGGTCTCGAGATCCAGCTCGGGATACTCATCTGCAATCAAATCGTCGGTAACGGCACGCCATAAGCGGGAGGTCTCTAATACATTTGCCTTATCCACCGAGCAGAGCTTGCCACGGCGTGCGCTGGCCAGCTTCGCAGCGACCCGGACGATCCGTTCAACTTCTGATCTCGAATAAATGCACAAGTCACTGGCGCTATCCGCGCTGCGAGTCTTGTCACCGAAGTAGATGCCCCCGGTCAACTCTCTGATGACCAGCATGTCCACTCCGGCGAGAACCTCGGCTTTGAGCGGCGAAGCATCAACCAGCGCAGGTATTACCTTGACCGGCCGAATGTTGGCATACACGCCCAGCGTGGATCGAAGTTGCAGCAGACCTTGCTCAGGCCTGACTTTCGCATTTGGGTCCGACCATTTTGGTCCGCCGACAGCGCCGAGCAGAACAGCATCACATTCGGCGAGAACCGCTGTAGTAGCATCCGGCAAAGGCGATCCTGTCGCGTCGATCGCTGCACCGCCAACAAGTTGTTCGTCGAAGGTAAATGCATGGCCAAAGCGCGCTGCTACCGCCTGTAATGCTCGCCGACCCGCGGACATCACTTCTGGGCCGATGCCATCGCCGGGTAGTGTGACGATCAGGGCTTCCATGAGCGATCCTCTTCAAACTGTTTAATCTTGTTTTCGTGCTGCTGTAAAAAGCCAAGCTGATCGACGCCTTCCAGCAGACAGTAGCGGGCGAAATCGTCGATCGGGAAAGTAACTACTTTCGCATCCGGCAACTGCAAGGTCGCATCGCTCACGGATATCTCAAGCTCCACGCCAGGGTTTGCCAGCAGCCATTCGTGAGTTTCAGCATCGACAACAATGGGCAGCAACCCGTTCTTGAGCGAGTTATTTCGAAAGATGTCGGCAATCTCAGAGCTGATGACTGCCTTGATGCCGTAGTCGAGCAACGCCCAGGGAGCGTGTTCGCGAGATGACCCACAGCCAAAATTATTGCCTGCGACGAGAATTTCGCAGCCGCGGGCGGCATCCTGGTTCAGTGCGAAGTCCGGATTCTGACTTCCATCGCTCAGAAAGCGAAGATCGTGAAATGCGTTTTGACCAAAGCCTTCGCGTGACGTAGCGGTCAGGAAACGCGCCGGAATTATCTGATCAGTATCAATGTCGCGCGTCGGCAATACGACCGTACGTGATTTTACTTCGTGTATAGCTTGCATCTGATTATTCTGCTTAATTCCGGGTGAGCAATTCGCGTGGATCAGCGATCCTGCCACTAACTGCTGAAGCAGCAGCTGTCATCGGACTTGCAAGGACCGTTCTCGCGCCGATTCCCTGCCTGCCTTCAAAGTTTCTATTACTGGTGCTGACACTAAGCTTACCGTTTGGCACCGTATCGCCATTCATTCCTATGCACATCGAACACCCGGACTCGCGCCACTCCGCACCGGCCTGCCGAAATACCTTGTCGAGGCCAAGTGCCTCGGCTTGCTTCTTAATCTGCTGGGAGCCAGGCACAACGAGCATCGTGACGCCGTCGGCAACGCTTCGGCCGTCGACAATTTCTGCCGCCTGCTGCAAATCAGTCAGGCGCGCGTTTGTACAGCTTCCAATAAAGACAACATCCACAGCTGTTTCGGTCAATGGTTTGCCGGACGCGATCTGCATGTAGTCGAGCGCCTTGCGGAAACTACTGTCACCGTTACTCTCAGGAACTGGCTCGTCGATACCAACCACCATTCCTGGATTGGTACCGAAAGTTACCATCGGCTGCAGCTCCGCAGCATTGAGACTGACAGATTGATCAAACTTTGCTCCCGCGTCGCTGTGCAGTTGCGACCACCTTGCCAGCGCAGCGTCCCATGCCGCGCCTTGCGGTGCCATTGGCTTACCATGCAGGTATTCAAAGGTGGTTGCGTCCGGGGCAATCATGCCGGCGCGAGCGCCAGCTTCGATCGACATATTGCAAATCGTCATACGCGCATCCATCGACAATGAGTCAATCGTACTGCCGCGATACTCTATGACATGCCCGGTACCACCGCCGACACCAATCTGGCCAATGATTTTCAAAATGACATCTTTTGCGCTGACGCCATGTGGTAGCTGGCCGTCGATTTCGATCGATAGTGTTTTTGGTTTGCGCTGCAACAGACACTGCGTCGCCAGCACATGACCAACCTCGGTTGTGCCAATACCGAAAGCGAGGGCTCCGAATGCGCCATGCGTACTGGTATGACTGTCACCACAAACGATGGTTTTGCCAGGTTGTGTCGCGCCCAGTTGTGGCCCAATGATATGCACAATACCCCGGTCGTCACTGTCATAGTCCAGCAGCTCAATGCCAAACTCTGCGCAGTTTTTCTGCATCGCCGAAATTTGATTCACGGCACTTGCGCCGATCACCGAGACATCCTTGAAACTCGCGCCAGGCAGGGTGGGGGTGGAGTGATCCATTGTCGCCAGTGTCAGATCTGGGCGTCGCACAGGAATCCCTAGCTCCTTCAGCGTCGCAAAAGCCTGCGGCGTGGTGACCTCATGGATAAGGTGAAGATCGATGTACAGAACAGCCGGAGTTTGCCGCGATTCGGGAGCCACTAGATGCTGGCTCCAAACTTTTTCAAACAGAGTTTTTGGCATCAAATTGTTGCTCTGGAGATACTGGCGTTAGAGCTATCGTCATCTTCACCTTCGCGAAGCCGGCGACGCAGAATCCGATTGGTCACTTCGAGGCATGCTAGTGCGGCAGCCTCGACAATATCGACGCTGGTACCGTTACCGCGATATGACTGCTCATTAAACTCAACGGTCACGGTGACTTCACCTTGGGCGTCCTCACCCATTGAAGCACTGTGCAAATCAAAGTTTTTCAACGTCACATTGATTCCAGTAAGCTCGGCCAGAGCCGCAAATGCAGCCGCTACCGGTCCGTCACCACTGGCGGTGGCGGAAACCGAATCTGCATTATTGCCGATTAGCGTAACCGTCGCGTTGGCGGGTGCATCGGTAGTCGTCTGAACCTCGAGCGTCTGTAGTGACCATGGGCCGGTAGACGTGCCGTCGACATTCATGATGATCGCTTCAATATCACCGTCGTAGACGTCTTTTTTCTTGTCTGCAAGTTTCTTAAATTCCTGGAAGGCCCGGTTGGTTTCAAATTCGTCGAGTTCAAAACCAAGTTCCGCAACACGGTCGCGGAATGCATGCCGCCCGCTATGCTTCCCAAGCACGAGACTCGAGCGAGCCAGCCCTACATCCTCTGGCCGCATAATTTCGTACGTCGAGCTGTGTTGCAGCATCCCGTGCTGATGAATACCCGCCTCGTGAGCGAAAGCATTTTCGCCAACTATTGCCTTGTTCCGCGGCACCTGCATGCCTGTGATGCTTGAAACCAGCCGCGACGCTGGGTAAAGACGGGTTGAGTCGATACCGGTTTGCAGGTCGAAAAACTCTGCACGGGTCTTCAGCGCCATGACGATTTCTTCAAGGCTGCAATTACCAGCACGCTCACCAATACCGTTGATAGTACATTCGACCTGTCGCGCGCCGGCGCGTACGGCGGACAGGCTGTTGGCGACCGCCATCCCCAGATCGTCGTGGCAATGCACGCTCAACGTGATGTCATCGATGCCTGCAACGTTCGTCTTTAGGTAACGGAACAATTCATCGAATTCGGCCGGCACGGTATAACCAACAGTGTCTGGAATGTTGACCGTCGTCGCACCCGCTTCAATGGCAGCAGATACTACTTCTGCCAGATAGCCCAGTTCCGTTCGAGACGCATCCTCTGGTGAAAACTCGACGTCATCACAAAGCTCACGCGCGAGCTTGATAGCACCAACCGCACTCTTAATGATCTCTTCTTTAGCCATGCGTAGCTTGTGTTCGCGATGAATCGCGCTGGTAGCGACAAAAACATGTATTCGATGTCGCTCCGCACCGCGAACCGCCGCGTGAACTTTTTCAATGTCATTCACATTGCAACGCGCAAGCCCGCAAATAATTGGACCAAAGTCTTCGTCCGCGATGGCTTTGACAGATTCGAAATCACCGGGTGAGGCAGCAGGAAAGCCCGCCTCAATGATGTCGACATTCAATTCTGCAAGTAGCTTCGCGACTCGCAGTTTTTCGCGTAGCGTCATGCTGCAGCCTGGAGCCTGCTCACCATCTCGCAGAGTTGTGTCGAATATTCGAACCTGGTCGCTCATGGTCTATTCCTCCAACCAGTCCATACGGCTGCGCAGATCTGCGCCCACCTTTTCAATCGGGTGCTCGAGATCAGCATTCATTTTGCTCTTAAATTCCGGCATGCCGGCTTCGTTTTCGGCAATCCAGTTGCGGGCGAAAGTGCCGTCTTGAATTTCAGTCAGTACAGTCTTCATCGCAGCGCGGGAATTGTCGTCGACTACGCGCGGCCCGCTGACCATGTCACCCCAGGCGGCAGTATCACTGATGAACTTGTGCATCTTGCGGAGGCCGCCCTCATGCAGCAGGTCAACAATGAGCTTGAGCTCGTGCATAACCTCGTAGTAGGCGACTTCGGGCTGGTAGCCCGCCTCAACCAGCGTCTCGAAACCGGCGACGATCAATTCGGTTGCACCGCCGCAGAGCACGGCTTGCTCACCAAACAGGTCGGTCTCCGTTTCCTCGGCGAACGTGGTTTTAATGACGCCGGCACGGGCGCCGCCAATGCCGGCTGAATAGGCGAGAGCCAGTTGCAGCGCATTACCGGTCGCGTCCTGATGTACGGCCACCAGGCAAGGCACACCATGACCTTCTTCATACTGGCGGCGGACCAGGCCTCCAGGTCCTTTTGGCGCGATCAGAACGACATCCAGGTCAGCACGTGCCTCGATCTGCTTGAAGTGAACTGCGAAGCCGTGGGCGAAGAGCAGGGCAGCGCCATTGTCGATCGCATCAATGACACTTCCGTATAGTGACTTTTGAACCATATCCGGGGTCAGGAACGCGACAATTGCAGCGCCCTTAACGGCGTCGAGAGGCTCCTGCACGTTCAGCCCGTCCGCTTCAGCCTTAGCCCAACTTGCACCATCGCGGCGCAGCCCGACGACGACATTGAAGCCGCTATCCTTCAGATTCAGGGCGTGAGCGCGTCCTTGACTGCCGTAACCGAGGATGGTGATCTGTTGATCGATCAGAGTTGAAGTATCGACGTCTGCTTCTGAATACATCTGCATGCTGTTGTTTCCTTATGGCCTTATGCCATTTTCGAATAGATGAACAAAAAAAACCCCACTGTCCATATGGGAAGCGGGGTTTGCGAATTTCTTGGTATGAATACGCGCTACCCGCTCTTCCTCCGAAGAAGAAGAAGAAGTTCAAGCGCAAGGTTTTGTGCTAATGCGGTCATAGCTTTGCATCATCTGGCAACCTCGTCACGATGTCAACTGCCTAAATATCAGTTACTTGTGATACCAATTTGTCTAATCGGAGGGCCTGAAAAGCAAGTCATTGACATGCATAAACAGATCAAATCTTATGTCGCTGTCGGGCTAGTCAAATGCGAAGCATGTGTTATTCTGTGCCGCAGGTAATCGGGACCTAAAAAAAGTTAATTGAAAAAATGGCGGGGATGCCGAAATCGACTGATTACGGAAAGCCAAACACTAGAGAGAGCTAGCAACCAAAGTTACCGATACAGCCTAAAACAAAATTATATCGCCGCGGCGACTGTGGAGAGGGTCGCGTGCAAAAGTGCAGTTGCTAACCAGCAGCTTCGCTACCTTATATGCATGTATTCAACGGATACGTTGCATCCCTCTCCGCATGAAAATTTGATCACTATTTAATTTGACCTCGTAAAGGAGCGTTCATGAAACGGTGCAACAGCAGCAGTCGGCGCATTAGCTCTGCATTTCTAGCAGCAAGCTTAATCGCGGCATCCGGCAGCGTATTCGCCCAAAATGTGGATCAGGTACTGCAAGCGCAGGACCGACGTCTCGACCTGGCGCAACAATCACAAGAACGAATCAACACAGTCGTTGAGGGTACGCGTTCGCTAGAAGACCAATACCGGTCTATTAATAAAGAGATAGACGGCCTGAAGGTCTACAACCGCTTGATGGTTGCCCAGACTGGCGGGCAGAACGCCGTTCTCGAGGATATTTCATTATCTATGGATCAGGTCGACGTCATCAATCGTCAGATCTTTCCATTGATGGAGCGCATGATTGACGGCCTGGATCAGACCGTCCAACTGGACATTCCATTCCTGAAAGATGAGCGCACGGATCGCGTTAACGCTCTGAAGGACATCATGGAGCGCTCGGATGTCAGCGTTGCCGAGAAATTTCGCAAGGTAATGGAGGCGTATCAGATTGAAAATGACTACGCCACGTCCGTGGATGAATACAAGCAGACAATTACGCTTGGCGACGGCTCTACCCGTGACTACAACATGCTGCGTATTGGCCGTATCGGATTGTATTTCCAGTCCGAAGACACTGCGATTACCGGCCGTTGGGACAAAGACGCGGAAGACTGGGTTGTGGACGATAGCGCCAGAAACGAGGTCCGCAAGGGCCTGCGTATGGCCAAGCAACTCATTGCGCCGGAGCTGATCCTCGTTCCAGTATCTGCAGCTACTTCGGAGGCACAATAATGAAACGTATAATTCAAATTATTGCAGCCAGCGCAGTGCTCGCTCTGGGAATGAACGTCGCTTCTGCACAGGACGACGCCGTTAGTCTCGATGAATTGCTGAACCTTATTGAACAGGGCCAGGCCCGGGACAACCAGGACGCCAGGGAGCGTGAAGCTCGCTTCAATCAGCAGCGCAATCAGCAGCAGCAGCTGCTCAATCAAGCGCGTGCCGAACGTACTCGTCAAGAGAACGAAAGCGCGAGACTCGAGCAACTGTTTGAAGATAATCAGGCGGAAATCGTTTCTGCCAGAGCAGCCCTGGATGAGCGCCTCGGCGCACTGAAGGAATTGTTCGGCGTATTGCAGACAGTATCTGGTGATGCACAGGGTCGCTTCAACGCTTCACTGACAAACATTCACTATCCGGATCGCAGCGAATTCCTGGTTGAGCTTGGTAACAAGATGGCCGGTGCAAATACACTGGCGTCGATCGAGGACATCGAGCGGCTGTGGTACGAGTTGCAGCGTGAGATCACTGAGTCGGGCAAAGTTGTTCGCTTCAATACGAATGTTTCAATGGCCAATGGCGATCAAGAGAACCTGGAGATCGTTCGTGTAGGTTCATTCAACATCGTATTTGACGACGGCTACCTTTCGTATGATGCGACCACGAAAGCGGTCAGCGAACTTCAGCGTCAACCTGAACAGGGGCGTTACACCGACTCTGCCGGTGACATGCTGGCAGCCAACGACGGTCTCGTAACGTTCGGCATCGACGTTACCCGCGGCAGCATTCTTGCTCTGCTGGTTGAGTCGCCAACTGTTATGGATCGAATCCATCAAGGTGGCATCGTTGGTTACTGCATCCTTGGTCTCGGCGCTATCGGCCTGCTGATCGCATTGTGGCGATTCATGGGTCTGTCGTCTGACAGCCGTAAAGTTTCGGCGCAGCTCAAGCGTGATACCGCAAGCACTGATAACCCACTGGGACGTGTATTGGCGGCCTACGAGAGTAACAAGGGGGCCGATACCGAAACCATTGAGCTCAAGCTAAGTGAGGCGGCATTGAAGGAAATGCCGGGACTCACCAAGGGCCTCTTGTTTATCAAGGTGATTTCGGTGGTAGCACCGCTGATGGGACTGCTCGGAACGGTGACCGGTATGATCAGGACGTTCCAGGTAATCACCCTGTACGGTGCGGGCGATCCGAAGATGATGGCTGGCGGTATTTCGCAAGCACTCATGACAACGGTACTCGGACTGGTCGTTGCTATCCCGATGGTATTGCTGCACACGGTCGTCAGTGGCCAAAGCCGCAAGGTCATTAACATTCTGCAGTCTCAGAGCGCCGGACTGGTTGCTCAACACTCAGAGAAGAATGGCTAACCATTGAGGAGAGACCATGCTTTGGCTAACTGATAGTTTTGAAGCCATCCGAGATTTTATGGAACTCGGCGGGCCGATACTGCGCTGGATAGCCGTCACGATCTTCTTTATGTGGGTTCTCATCACGGAGCGGGTTATGTTTTTCCGCTCTTCGATGAAAACTATGGCTACGGAGATTCGCGACAATTGGGAAAATCGCAGCGAACGTCGATCCTGGAATGCACATCAAATTCGGGAAATGATGATTTCTCAGTTTGAAATGGCTACCAATAAGGGCATTAACGTCATTCAAACCCTGGTTGCTCTATGTCCATTACTGGGGCTGATGGGCACGGTAACGGGCATGATCAAGGTATTTGGCGTAATGGCTGTTTCGGGATCCGGCAATGTTCGGGCAATGGCAGCCGGCGTGTCGCAGGCGACAGTACCGACGATGGCAGGCATGGTCGGTGCACTTTCCGGCGTTTTGCTTGTCACAATACTTACCCGCCGCGCGGCGCGTGAAGTCGAGTTCCTGCAGGACTCACTCACGATGGACCACTAAGGAATAGAACATGTCACGTAAACATGATTTCAATCTGGGTGGTGAAGAAGAAGAGAGCAGCATTGACCTGACGCCGATGTTGGACGTCGTGTTCATTATGCTCATCTTC
>JBPCXZ010000199.1:0-3823 GCA_051008055.1 Woeseiaceae bacterium | reverse complement strand
TCCAGAGTGTGTTCCGCCAGCTCGGCGAGAAATCTCTGGAGCATGATGCGAACAATGGCCGCGCGAATCTGCGCACTTTGACAGAGCCGCAGGAGAAGGCACTGATGACGACATTGAGTCGTTATCCCGAGGTTATTGAACTGGCAGCAAACAATCGTGCGCCGCAGCACCTTGTTCATTACCTGCGCGACCTCGCCAATGATTTTCATAGCTATTACAACGCGCACGCATTCATCGTCGACGATACCGAATTGCGCGACGCACGCTTGTCATTGATCGCGGCGACACGAGTCGTACTTGTGAACGGTCTTGGCGTTCTCGGTGTTACTGCGCCGGAGAAGATGTAGTGGCGAAGCGCAAGAAACGTCGCACGCAGAGCCGTCGCAAGACGAAGAAGAAGCAGAACTACCCGGGCTGGGTGTGGATGCTGTTTGGCCTGGCGATCGGCCTGTCGGTTGCCTTTGCCATCTACGTTAAGGACAAGGAACCAACGCGACCAGAGCCAGCAGCCTTGCCCAGCCCTGTCGACAATAACGGCGAAGTGGCTATGCCGGCCGAAGCAACACCGGACCCGGAGCCTGTTGAAGAAAAAGAGAGTCGATTTACGTTCTACGATCTGCTGCCGAACGCCGAGTTTGTTGTTCCGGAGAAGGCGCCGACTGCCACTGAGGAGTCGGCCGAACAGCCCGCTGCGGTCGTCGAGCCGGGAACTTACGTGCTGCAGGCAGGATCGTTTTCGACCAACGAAGACGCCGACCGTCGCCGCGCTGAGCTTGCGCTGCAAGGTATCGAGTCGAACATACAGCGCGTCACCGTGAACGACCGCGAGTACCACCGCGTTGTCATTGGTCCGACCGACGACCTGGACGAGCTCAACCTGCTGCGCAGCAGACTGCGTGCAGCCAAAATCGACGTATTGCGTATCCGGCTCAGTGACTAGTTACCGCCAGCTACTAGCCTGCCTGATGTTTATCGCGCTGAGCGCGTGCACTACAACACCACCACCGCACACTGCACCCGAGCCCGAGCCTGCGCCCGCGGCGGAAATACCCGGGACGATCGAAACAAAGATCGGCCCAAAGCGAACCATCAAGACAACGCCCCCGGAAACGCTCATCAGCATCGCTGCCGTCGGCGACATGATGATCGGCACCGATTTTCCGAGGAACCACCTGCCGGACGATGACGGCGTCAGTTTTTTTTCAGCCGTTACACCATTCTTGTCGGCGGCTGATATTGCGGTCGGCAACCTGGAAGGCACGCTACTTGACGGCGGCGAACCGGCCAAGCAATGCAAAAACCTGAATGCCTGTTACCTGTTCCGTTCACCGACGCGCTACGCACAGCATTACCGAGACGCGGGTTTCGACGCACTTAGTGTGGCCAATAACCATGCTCGAGATTTCGGTGAGGACGGCCGTACCGCAACGATGCAGGCACTCGATGCCGTTGGCATCCATCACTCCGGTCGTGCGGGCGAGTTTGCGAGTTTCGAGACCAAGGGGCTGTCGATTGCTTTTCTTGCCTTCGCTGTAACCCAGAAATCCAATTTGCTGCATGACTACGAGCTTGCTGAAGAGACCGTTGCGGGCTTTGCCGCTACACACGACATAGTCATCGTCACTTTTCACGGCGGCGCAGAGGGCGCATCAATGATGCATGTGCCATTCGCCGAGGAAGAGTACTACGGTGAGCCGCGGGGTGACGTTACGCGTTTCTCGCGCAGCATGGTCGATGCAGGAGCCGACCTCGTGCTTGGTCACGGCCCGCATGTGGTGCGCGGCATGGAACGCTACAAGGACCGGTTGATCGCTTACAGCCTCGGCAACTTCGCGACCTATTACGGCATTAGCGTCGAAGGCGCGAAAGGAATCGCACCGATTCTTGTCGCAACACTTAACGAGAAAGGCGAGTTCGTAGAAGGTGAAATCGTTTCGACTGTGCAACTACGGCCGGACGGACCCAGCATCGATGCAGAACAGCGTGCCCTGAACCTGATCCGCGGTTTGAGTATTGAGGATTTCGATGAACCGGGCCTGGTTTTTCACCCGGACGGCCGAATCCGTTACTGAGGACCGCCTCTCTCCGGCGGCATCGCTCGCCACGCGTCTAGCATCTCCATCTTCTCAAGAAACACCAGCCAGCGCGGATCGTCGTGCAGGATTCGAAACGGTCTAATGTTTAGTAACGCGATAATGCCGGGGTCATTCGCGTCGTAGGCACGCTCCAGCCATTCAAAGGTCGCATCAACATCACCTCGATACCCGTACACCTCCGCAATTTGCGCCGCCATCTGGTTCGCATGCTTCTCGATCAGTTCGTTCAATGTCGCATCCGCTTCCGCCGTGTTACCCAACACCGCATGCGCCGACGCCTGGCCGGTTAGCCGATAGCCCTCGTCCACCTCATTGCTCATAACCTCAAGCGCACGCTCGTAGTCGCCCTTCGCAATAAGTACGCCTGATACTCGACGATAGGCGCCGGGGTACTCTGGTGCCAGCGTCAGCAACTGCTCGAATGCCTCCAGTGCCTCGTCGTAACGCCCCTGTACCCACAGGTTGAGCCCGATAAAGTTGTAGAATCGCGGTCGCAATGGATCAAGCGCGTTCGCCGTGCGGATGAGTTTCAGCGCCTTTTCGTATCGACCAAACAAACCGTGGCTCCGACCGACGGCAAGAATCAAGTCGACATTACCGGGTTCGAGTTCGTAGGCATATTCTATGTCTCGCATGCCACGCGTGACTTTGAATTCGAATGCCATCAGTTTCAGGCCGCGAACGTAGTAAGCTCTCGCGTTCCCTGGATCTAATTGCAAGGCCCTGGTAACAGCCGCGTCAACTTCGACGCGAGCCTGCGCAATTGGCATTCCACCGTACGACGCATACCAGAATACATTGAAGCCCAATTCGGCCCAGGCAGGCGCGTAACCGGGATCAAGTACTACCGCTTGCTCGTATAACTCTATAGCCCGCTGGTATGCGTCCATATCGTCCTGGTGCGAAACGTACTGCGCCTGCAGGAACAGCTCGTAAGCCTCCGGATTCGTTGTTGGCACGACAGGTGCCTCGCCCAACAGCGTTACTTTGAGAGCACCTGTTACGTTCGCGGCGATTTCATCCTGAACCGCGAAAATATTCTCGAGCTCGCGATCATAAGTTTCCGACCACAGGTGATAGCCAGTCGCCGCATCGATGAGTTGTGCTGTGATCCGGACCTGGTTACCCGCCTTTCGAACTGAACCTTCCAGAACGTGCGCGACGTTCAGCTCGCGCGCAATTTCGGCGACACCTGCGTCCGTCTGATCTTTGAACGCAAACGACGATGTTCGGGCCGCAACATGCATCTCCGGGATTTTCGCCAGCAGGTTCAACAACTCTTCCGACAGGCCGTCGGAAAAATACTCATTGCTCGCATCGTCACTCATGTTGACGAACGGCAGTACGGCTATTGACGTCGCCGTAGCCGCCATTTCGATCTGTTCAGCCTGCGGCTCGGGCTCCGCCGATTTCGTCGCAAATTTATCAAAAGCGAAAAACGCTGCCGCGCAGGCAAGTACGGCAATGATGATGAAGTCCAGCTTGCGGCCCGTTGCGTGAGTGATCGAAGCGCTGCGATCGACTTCCTTTTCTTTCTTAAGGCCTTCCGGCGTCATTTCAAAGGCCCATGCAAACAAAATTGCGATAGGAAAGCCGAGAATTAGCAATAATGCGATACCCGAATGGAACCACTCCGGCAGGTGCAGCGCTGGCACCAGGGTGTCGGACACCTGTAACAACAACCACGCAACCACGATGTACGCGAATGCGACCCGCACAACATTACG
>JBPCXZ010000198.1:0-21871 GCA_051008055.1 Woeseiaceae bacterium | reverse complement strand
TGGTCGACCGAGTATCTTGATGCGATCATCTCAGTGCGTGTCGTTGCGGATATTGATGAAGCGATAAGCCACATAGCTGAGTTCGGCTCTGGCCACACAGAGGCTATTGTTACGAGTGACCATTCGGCGGCAGAACAATTCTTCATAGAAGTCGACAGCGCTATTCTTTTGCACAACGCTTCGACTCAGTTTGCAGACGGCGGTGAATTCGGGATGGGTGCAGAAATAGGAATTGCGACTGGCCGCATTCACGCGCGTGGTCCGGTTGGTGCAAACGAGCTGACAAGTTACAAGTACGTGGTCAGAGGAAACGGTCAGGTACGAAGCTGATGACGACTGAGCGCTATGATGTCGCGGTTATAGGTGCCGGAATCAATGGTGCTGGTATCGCCAGAGACGCAGCGATGCGCGGGCTCAAAGTGGTTGTCTTAGAGCAGAATGATTTGTGCAGCGGCACGTCTGCTGCCTCCAGTCGACTGATTCACGGCGGGCTGCGTTACCTCGAATACGGCGAAATACCGCTGGTCTTCGAGTCACTGCGTGAACGCATTACATTGCGGAAGATCGCACCACACCTGATTGATCCATTGCGTATTTCGATTCCGATCTACGCAGGCGCGAAGCGCGGCCCATTACTCATTCGTCTTGGCATGATTGCCTACGACCTTCTGTCGGCCGGCAAGACTGTACCGCGCCACGACATGCTGGGTCGGGAAGAAATGCTGAAGACAGAGCCTGGCCTGGCGGAGAACGGTCTCAAGGGTGCGGCTCGCTACTTCGACGCCCAGATAACGTTCGCGGAAAGACTGGTTCTCGAAAACTTGCTGGCGGCCCGGGCGGCGAGCGCAGATGTGATGACCTATACCAGCGTCGAGTCAATCCAGTTTACGGACGACCTGGCGACAATTGCCTGCGTCGACACGATCTCCGGAACAACCCTGGATATTGAGTCGCAAGCGGTCATCAACGCAGCCGGCCCCTGGGTAGACGCTGTTCTTGACACTGCAGCGAGCGACCCGAAGCGATTGGTCGGTGGCACCAAGGGCAGCCATATCGTCGTTGGCAAATTTGCCGGCGCACCGGCGGACGCGTTTTACGTTGAAGCTAAGCACGACGGCCGGCCGATTTTCATCATTCCTTGGAACGACCAGTACCTGATCGGGACGACCGACATTCGATTTGAGGACGACCTTGCGGAGATTCGTGCGAGTCGTCAGGAAGTCGATTATCTGTTGGAGGAAACCAATCGGGTATTTCCATCGGCACAGTTGACGATGCAAAACATTCACTACGCGTATGCCGGGGTGCGCCCTTTGCCGAAACGCGACAAAGGGCCAGAGTCATCGATTACCCGTCGTCACATCATTCTCAAGAACACACGAATTGCGCGCGGGCTGATATCCATAATCGGTGGCAAATTGACGACCTACAGAAACCTCGCAGAGCAGGCAGTCGATTGTCTCGGTAAAGTCCTCGGACGCAAACTGCCAAACTGCCGCACTCGCGAAAATTTGCTACCGGGCGCCTATCGCCTGGCTGAAGCACGTGCGGCGCTTGCGTCGGTCGATGGCCTGTCGCCAGCCGGAGTCGAGCGATTGTTGGGCGTATACGGTGGCCGAGCTGCGGAATTGATTGCGCACGCCAGGTCGAATGGTCAGAAGCTCAACTGTATCGATAGCGAGTCATCGGTACTGGCGGCGGAAGTGTCATTCGTCGTTGCGACAGAAATGGCACGCACGTTGATTGACATCGTTTATCGACGAACAATGATTGGCTTAAGCGCTGATCAGGGCAGGGCAATGTACACCGAAGTCGCGGCGCTGGCGGCCGATGCCTGCGATTGGGACGACGAGGAAGCGGCGACGCAGCTGGAAGCGCTCAACTTGTACAGCAAATCATTTAGAATCTGACTGCAATGGTCTTCAATCGGATAATCGCAATTGGACTTCTGCTCCTCGCCTTGTTGTCGGCACCATTTGCGGCAGCTGGCGATGCAGAGGGCGATCGACCGCGTATCGGTCTCGTCCTGGGCGGAGGTGGCGCGCGTGGCGCGGCACACATCGGCGTTCTGCAAGAACTTGAGCGGCTAAGGGTTCCGATAGATGCGATCGCCGGGACAAGCATGGGAGCCATTGTCGGTGGTTTGTATGCATCTGGCACTACGGTGTACGACCTTGATCAGATCGTAAGCTCACTGGATTGGGGCGAGGCGCTTTCGGATTCGCCGCGTCACCGCAATTTGAGCTTTCGGCGCAAGCAGGACGACAACCGCTACCCGGTCGGTCTTGAGTTGGGACTGCGCGGCGGTGAGGTGGTACTGCCGAAAGGCCTGGTGCAGGGGCAAAATATCGACCTGTTTTTGCGTAAGCTGACGGCTCACGCTGATCATATTGACGACTTTGATGAATTGCCGATTCCATTTCGAGCGGTTGCAACCGATATTGCAACGGGCGACATGCACGTCATGTCGAGTGGTGATCTGGCGTTGTCGATTCGGGCGAGTATGTCGGTTCCCGGCTTGCTGGCACCCGCTCAACTGAACGGTAAGTCGTTAGTTGATGGTGGCATCGCTGCGAATCTTCCCATTTCGGTTATGCGTACTATGGACGTCGATATTATTATTGCTGTCGAAGTCGATTTTCCGCTTTATGGACCGGATGAACTCAAATCGGCGCCGGCCATCACCGAACAGATTCTTACAATCTTGATGCGCAAGGACACTCAGGCGCAGATATCGACATTGGCCGAGAGTGATGTCCTGATTCAACCGGCACTGGGCACTTTTTCGTCGAGCGATTTTGGCAATTCCGCGTTTGCAGTTGAGAAAGGCCTGGAAGCAATCGATGCAGTCGAAAATCAATTGGCAGACCTGTCATTGAGCGAATCGGAGTACGCAGACCACGTTGCTGCGCGCGAGATTACCGAAAGTGATGCGGATCATGTCGAGTTCGTGCGCTTCGAGCACGACGGCAGATTGTCGACTGAATTTCTCGCAGCACGATCCGGAGTTGAGGTTGGCGACGCACTCATGCCTGACCATCTGGCCAGCGGTGCGAACCGAGTTTATGGCCTTGATATGTTCGAGAAGGTCAGTTACCGAGTTGTCGAAGAAGCAGATCAGGTCGGTGTCGTTTACTCGGCTGAGCCAAAGAGCTGGGGGCCAGACTTTCTGAATGTTGGTGTATCTCTGCAGGACGACTTCGCCGGATCGACAGCATTTAACCTCGCGGCACGCTTGACGAAGACCGGGCTTAATCATCACGGCGCCGAATGGCGTACGGACGTGCAGCTCGGTACAGATATTCTGCTCCAGTCCGAATTTTACCAACCCTATGGAAAGGGCCTGAGGTATTTCGTTGCACCCAGGATTGATCTGCAGCAGAACAATCGGAACGTATTTGTCGACGATCAAAGTCTCGCGCAAATGCGGATCGCGGAATCGGAGCTTGGCATTGATATAGGTGCCGAGCTTGGGTCATTCGGTGAGGCCCGGTTTGGGGTCTATACCGGCAAAGGCAAGGCTCGAATAAAGATCGGTGATCCACTGATTCCGGACAATCGATACGATATCGGCGGACTGTTCGCGCAGGTGCAGGTTGATACTTTCGATCAGGCGCGATTTCCGCGAAGTGGGCTCGGCGCGAGACTCCGCTGGGATGCATCACTAACGTCGCTTGGCGGCAACGCCGACTACGACAAGCTTGAGTTCGATATCGTGTCTTCGTGGAGTCTGGGCAAGAATACATTTAATGC
The DNA here is from genome assembly GCA_051008055.1 of Woeseiaceae bacterium. Taxonomy (GTDB): domain Bacteria; phylum Pseudomonadota; class Gammaproteobacteria; order Steroidobacterales; family Woeseiaceae; genus UBA1847. The sequence goes on along the minus strand of JBPCXZ010000198.1, from coordinate 18,118 downwards.
CGGGATTAGTTACGCGACCATGTATGGAACCAACGATCAGCCGCAGGACTTTACGCCGATGGGCGGTTTCTTGCGTTTGTCCGGATTCGACGTAGGACAGATCAGTGGACCGCATGCCGCGCTTGGTCGGCTTGTGTATTACCGGCGCATCGGTGAGTCATCGAATGGCTTGCTGGAAGTGCCGCTCTATATTGGAACGTCCGCCGAATACGGCAATGTCTGGCAGGATCAGTCGGATATGAGCTTTGACAATATGTTGCTCAACGGCAGTTTATTCGCTGCGATTGATACCTTTGTCGGCGCTATCTACGTCGCAGCGGGATTTGCCGAGGGGGGCGAGCGGGCTTTCTATTTGTCGATTGGCTCCAGGCCTCGCTAATCGGCCTAACGAACAGTTCCTAACGAATAATTTTTTCGAGCACCTGGGTCGGAGTATCTGTGTTGCGATAGTAACCGTGGCGGATCGCCATTTTGTCATACGCAATATCTCTCTCACTCTCGCTGCTGTACCAGTGGAGCCGCTCATAATCATCACCGAGCACCTTGCGCATGGTGTCATCGGCGGGAAGTGTCACGCGAATGCCGTAGCGTCTTTCGGCATTTGCAATGCTGGGGTCAACCAGGTTGTGTTGGTGGCAGTAATCCATGTCAGTGAGTTCTGTGAATGCGGGACGGAATTATAACGAATCGCTAACGTATTTCGCCACGATCGGCTGCACCTTCTCGATCCGCCCAACCAAGAAGTCGGCGAGTGACAAAAAAATACACAGGTTTTACAGTCCTGGCCCATATCTTCGATGGCACGCTCGGATTTGATAGAAGGCGCGTCTCGCGCTCGGTCAATCTTTGTGGGCAGTAGCTGCGCTTGTGTTTTAGCAAGTGACGCAGGTCCTCGCGGGCAGCTAGTCGAAACATCTTGCCGCGACTGCCGGAATACCAGGCGAGCTGAAAATCTATAATTGCTGGTGTACCGTCTTCGCGAACCAGCATATTTGGTTCCTTGGCGAGATCGTTATGCACCACACCGTGACGATGCATGCGCCGCAGTAATTTTGCGGCTGCTACAAAATAGGCGGGATCTGTCGGTTTGCAGCGCTGCATTGGCTCACCGGCCAGGTAGCTGCGCACAAGCCGGTCATGATTCACGCTGATAAGCGTGGCAATGCCGTCTAGGTCGCTCAGCGCCGCCAGGGCAGCGGCTTCGCGGCGCATCAGGCGCCGCGCGAGCCAGCGCAGTCCAGGCGCAGCTGACCGGCAATCGCGGACCACAACGTCCTGTCCATCGCGTTGTGACGATCGAATTTCGCCAAACAGGTCCTTCTTGAGTATCGTCGAATCAGACATGGTATTGCCATAGAATACATGAGCATTCGAATTCGGAATCAGCAATGACAGGCAAGTCAGACGAACAGCCACCTGGCAACGATCGCGCCAGGCTCGACGCAACCGGCGAGTTTTTTAGCGTCGGCACGCCTTTGCATGCGGTTCGTGCCGGCTACGTGCGTCGGGTTGCAGACGACGTGCTGTTTGAAACGATTCGTTCCGGACGATATGCGCACGTTATCGCCCCGGATCGAAGCGGCAAATCAAGTCTGATTGCGGCGACGGCAGCCCGCCTGGAAAATAATGGTTACAAGGTTGCGGTACTCGATTTTGAACAGATTGGTGCCCGCGACGCAGGTGACGACGCCGGCCGCTGGAACTACAGCGTCGCCTACCGAATGTTGCGTCAGCTACGCATTCGCGCAGACCTGCAGACTTGGTGGCAGGACAAGTCGATTTTGCAGAATCGGCAACGGCTGCTTGAGTTTTACTCTGAAATTATCCTGCAAAATGTGCCAGAGCGAATCGTCATTTTTGTCGATGAAATTCAATGTATCGGTGATCTGCCATTTGCCGACCAACTACTGGCGAGTTTTCGTGCAGCACACAATGCACGTGCGACGGATCCTGATTTTTCGCGTCTGACTTTTGTTTTACTCGGTGAATGCGACCCGCTAAATCTAATCGATGAACCAGAGCTATCGCCGTTCAACATTACACAGGCGGTAACGCTTGACGATTTTTCACGGGAGGAGCTAAACCTATTCATCACCGAGTTGAATCTGCCACCGAAGGACGCGGCGATGGCACTCGACCGTATCTATTATTGGACATCAGGCCAGCCGTACCTGGCGCAGAAACTGGCTCGTGCAATATCGCGGGAAAAACGCGACGGCGACATCGTCGCTATTGTAGACAGCATCGCGCTGCACCAGCTAAGTGGTCGATCGGCTTTGCACAACGAACCGCACATGAGCCACATTCATCGAGAGGTGGTTAAGGATCCGAAACAAAGCGAAGCACTACTCAATCTTTATGGGCGAATTTGCAAGAAAGTTCCGGTCGCAACGGACTTAGGGTCTACTACCCAACGTCGCCTGATCGCCTTGGGATTGCTCGTTATTGATGACGAAGGGCGACTTAAAATTCGCAATCGTCTTTATCAGTCGGTCTTCACCGCTCGCTGGGCGAACGAGAACCTGCCAATTCATTGGCGACCGCCAGCAATCGCAGCTGCGGCAATTCTGATTGTGCTTGCGATTCCGTTTTGGTACACCCAACTGCTGCCGCAGTCTTACGTGGATACAATGACATCAGACTCTGCCGAGCTGACGGCCGTGCACAACGCTTACGAAAGTTTTCGTACATTCCCTGGACATGTTGAGGTCGCCGACAATCTTTATCAGAGCGTCCTCAGAAATCGTGCAGCTAATGCGACTGACGATGCAGTTATTGAGCAGATCGCGGCGCTCGCTGAACAAATCCCGGACTCGCGAGTCCTGGCGAATGAAATACGATCCGGGTTTTGGGACCGGCAAGCGCGCGCAGCAAGGCGCGACGAGCGCCGCGATGAAGCATTATTCGCAAGCATCAAATCATTGTCGTTATCGACGAGCCAGCGTCGTGGTCGCGCGGCTTCGTTGGTTGCCGACGACTACCCACTTTTGCTTGCGAGTCTGCCGGAGAGCGGTGATCGCGGTACTCTCGTTTTCAACCCGGGCAGCATGTTGCTGACCGAGGCACTGTCCTCGGGTGTATCGCAGTGGTCGCTGGGAAATCAGGAGCTGCAGCAAAGAGACGATTGGAAAATCACGGCACTGGAAGTAGCGCCCTTGGTCCGGCGCGTGATCGTTGATCGTGATGAAACGTTGCAGCGGGTTGGTTTGACCCTCAATTTAAGTCATGTCCGGGTCGGCGACTTGCGCATAAAGGTGATAGCGCCGTCCGGTCGAACGGTCGAGGTGGATACGAAAGTTGAACGGGCCTTCGCGAACGAAGACTTGCATATCGAGCGCGGGCAGCTCGCCGACTTGATTGGCGAACCGATTTCCGGAACCTGGAGTCTGAGTATTCGAGACGAAGAACTCGGTGTCGCGGGCCAGTTGGTTGGCTGGAACCTGAATTTGAATTCCCAAGGCCTGGTCGAGGATTTTCAACGCGGTCTTAATATCTCCGATCCTGTTGAGCGAGAAACAGAAAATGTCTGGTTCAGTGACGATGGCCGTTTTGCAGTCGCAAGGGCGATGCAGAGCGACAGCGCCAGAATCTGGGATCTTGCATTTGCAAAACCGGTACGCGCAATAGCTGTAAACGAACTTGAACAATTTATCGGTTTGAGCGCAGGTGCCAGGCAATTGGTTACGGCGACGCAGGATTCTGTCAATCTCTGGGATACGGCGACCGGACAGCGCGTTTCGACTTTGGAAATCGGGGCCGCCAGTAGTACATCGAAGCTGACCGCGGATGGCACTCAACTTCTGGTGCAGCGCAGAACCGATGAGCAGACAGAATTTGAACTATGGTCGCTGGGTGACGCCGAGATCGCCGCATCGCTAACAATTGCAGGAACCCCTGCCTTGGTATCGCTGGACTCAACCGGACGTCGCATTGCAGTAGCGGATTTTGATCGAGCGGTGCGAGTCTGGGATGTGCCTAGCGGCGAGCTGATTACTCAGATTGATGTTGCGGCTCAGCCGAGCAAGCTCGAACTAGCGGCCGGCGGCGAGATCCTCGGTATTGTTTATGGCGAAGACGGCGCCTCGGTCTGGCGTATTGATGAATCCGTTCTGCAGATTCTGGACGATGCAGGGCGAGGGAAGTGGCAAATGGCTTTCTCGGCGTCGGGCAGCAAGGTGCTTGTTGGTAGACCAGCGCATGGATTCCAGATTTATGACACTAGTGACGGCAACATGGTTGGGCCGGTAATCGGGTCAGGCAGCAGCTCGACGTACGAGAATCTGCTCGGTTTCAGCAACGATGAACTCACCGTTGTTACCGGCGGTCCGGCCAGTATAGCCCGATTCTGGCGAGTACCAGCAACGCCGGCATCGGACAGCAGTCGTCCCATTAGCAGCGGCAGTATCTGGCCGCCAGCCGGCGATGCTATAGCCTCGCTGACGCCCGGTGCTACCAAGCTTGTGGTCGGTGACTACGCCGGCAACGTCCACGTATTACCGGCTAACGGCGGACCCGAGTCATTTCAGGCGACAGAAGAAGTTGTTAGCTTTCTCGGACATAGCGGCAAGGTTAGATTGTTGGCCATCAGCGCTGATGGAAGTAGGGCGGTCAGCGTGGCAAGCGACAATTCAATTCGTGTCTGGGATACCGAATCCGGGCTGCCGCAATCGTTCTTCGGGGCTGCCACGGGCAGCTTGATCGAACGTATCGTCTTCTCGACAGACGGATCCAGGCTGGGAATCCTCAGCGGCAACCAGGTGCGGGTCATGAGCGCCGATGACGGCGCCGAACTGGCTCGTTTCGACCTCGCGGATCAACACCGAAGCCTGGCGTTTGCCGAAAACCATCGGCTATTCATCGGTAGTGAAAACGGGACGCTGAGCGTCATCAATCGAGAGCCGACCGGCAATTGGAATTTGCAGACCTTGTGGCAGGGCGATTCGGCTATTCGTTGGCTTGAGGCGTCGCCGCACTCGCGTTACCTGGTGTTCGTTAATCAGGATAATGTGGCGCAACAATTCATACTTGGTGAGGGCAGGTTAGGCGAGCTGACTCTGGAGCTGCCAGGTGATGTCGAAGAAGTATCATTCTCGCCAAATGGCTCAAGAGTTCTGTTCCGAACAGCGCGCTGGATTCACCGTGCCAGCTCCGCGGAGTCGGGTTTGCGTTGGCAGGACGCGGTATTTGTGCCGCGTGCTGTCGCCGGGTCCCGAATGGTATTCGGCGATGCATCCAGCAATATCGCGGCACCGCTTGGCAACCGGATATTTTTGCCAGTGACATCTGATGGTCACGTAAAGGTCGTCGAGGTTGGTTTTGATGGCAGACCGGGGGTAGCTCTGTTCGGCAACAAGGATGAGTTGTTAGACGAATGGCGCAATCGCCTGGGATTCGACTCGGACTAGCGGTCGTCGCCGCGCAAAGTGCGCACAAGCAGCTCCAGACCGGCCGCTGAAACTTCAGCAGGCGGCACAGCGGATCCTATCCTGATCGGGATGCGTGCAAACATCCGTCCAGGCAGCTTGCGAATTTGGCCGTCCCTACTACGACTGAACCACGAGCCCCATAGTCGCCCCAGTGCCACAGGAATAACTGGCACCGCCCGACGCGCAATAATCTTTTCAATGCCGGGTCGAAACCGCTGGATATCGCCGTCCCGGGTGATCGCTCCTTCTGGAAATATGCAGACAATGTTGCCTGCGGCCAATTCCTCGTCTACCGCGTCGAAAGCCGCGTTCATTACGTCTTCGTCCTCACGAGCGCCCGCAATTGGAATGGCCTTCATGTTTTTGAAGAAGAATTTGAGAAACGGCATCTCGAATATCTTGTAGTACATCACAAAGCGCATGGGACGACGGATGCAGCCACTCAGGATGATCGGATCAACAAAACTTACATGGTTGCAGACTACGACGGCCGGTCCTCTATCTGGAATATTCTCCATTCCGGTTGGGCGAGTGCGGTAAAACACACTGATTAAAATCCATGCAAAAAAGCGCAGCAGGAACTCGGGTAGTAAGGTGAAAATGTAAATCGCGACAATGACGTTCAGGGCGGCGAGGCCAAGAAACAACTCGGGAATTGAAAAACCCATTTGCAGGGCTGCGATCGAAACGCCCGCCGCCGCAATCATGAAAATCGAGTTGATAATATTGTTGGCGGCAATAATTCGAGACAGATGCTGCCGCTTCGACCTTTGCTGAACCAATGCATACAGCGGTACGCTGTAGAAGCCGCCGAAAGCGCCGAGCATTGTGAGATCGAACATGATGTGCCAGCTGTTATCTCGTGAGAAAAACTCGGCAACAGAAGTTATGGGGTCGCCGATCGCGGCCGGTTGAGTGAAGTACAAGTCTACGGCGAACAGACTCAGGCCAATTGCGCCAAACGGGACGAGACCAAGTTCCACACGGTGTCCGGAGAGTCGCTCGCAAAGCAATGAACCAGCACCTGCTCCGACGATAAAAGACACGAGCAGGGTTGTCGACACCGCTTCATTACCTTGCAGGATAGTCAAAGTATAAGCCGGTAGTTGCAGAGTCAGTGCCGAACCAAAAAACCAGAACCAGGAAATGCCGAGAATGGAAAGAAATACGCTGCGTTTCTCACGCGCGTAGCCAATGATTCGCCACGTCTCTGTCCATAGATTCCAGTTAAACTGCAAATCTGGATCGGCCGCGGGTGACGTTGGGATCTGGCGACTGACGAGATACCCCAGCGCAGCAAACCCAACCAGACAGGCACCGAGAAATAGTGGGTCCAGCGCGACCACCAGGCCGCCGATAATCATCCCCAGAATGATCGCGACAAAAGTTCCAGCCTCAAGGAGCCCATTGCCGCCGACCAACTCTGCACTGGACAGATTCTGTGGCAGGTAGGCGTATTTCACCGGGCCGAACAATGTCGACTGGGTACCCATCAAGAACAGGAGGCAGAGCAGGGCGACGTAGCTACCTTCGAGCAGAGCTACCGTCGCCAGACCCATCAAAGCAATCTCAAGTAACTTGATACGACGAATCAGCAGCGATTTTTCGAATTTGTCAGCCAGCTGCCCGGCCGGAGCCGAGAATAGAAAAAAAGGTAGAATGAAAAGTGCGCCTGCAACGTTGGCAAGCTGAGAATGATCCATTCCGGCGATCATTACTCCCTGGAATACGATCAGAAATAACAGGCCATTGCGGAAGACATTGTCATTCAAGGCGCCCATAAATTGCGTCACAAAAAATGGCGCAAAGCGACGCTGGCCCAAAAGCGAATACTGGCTCGAATCTGACACTAATGACGATACCTAAGCGGATTTCGCCGTCACTATAGCGTGAAAGTCGCCGTTCTGACGGCAAAAAATGCGAACTCGCTCCATTTTGCATATTGCACGCGGTGCTATGATCTTTTAACGCAATGTGCTGAAAAATAGTCCATTTATTCAATTGTTGAGCTTGTGTACGCCATGAACAAGAAATTAACTCCTATGCTGCTTTGCGGCTGCTTGCTCGTGGTTGCCTGCAGCGACGAGCGACCGGTTCGGTCGGTACAGGAGTTCCTGGACAACCCGCAGTTTCTCGAGGCTGCCGTCGTGCGTTGCTCGGTTAACCGAGCTGAGAGCCGCTACGATGCGGAATGCGTTAACGCCCGTCAGGCAGTTTCTTTAATCGAAGCGCGAGAAGAACGAGCTAGACGCGATCGACTGGAAGCAGAATCTGAAATGAAGCGAAATGCGTTGCGACGCACACAACGTGCGGCCGCCGCGGCACGTCGGGAAGCTGCAGAACGAGCACGTCGTCAAGAAGAGGCTGAGTATCTTGCTCAGTTTGGCGTGGTCCCGCCGCCGGTTGAAGATTCGGCCGAACCGCAACTGGAAGCAAATACGCCGGGTGCGTTGATCCCTGCTCCGGTGGAATCAAATGAACGGTATGTCCAGCCAACGGCAGATGAACCAGACGTGGTTTTTGATGAACCGGTACGGTCCTATGATGATTCGGTTCCGGCATCAGATGGTGGTAATGCACCGGTGATGACTAGCGAACCGGAGACTGACCTGGACTCAATTCGAGATGAGCTCAAACGCCGCCAGGAAGAGTCGACGAACTAAGCGAGCGGCGCCTGCGCGACTAGTCTTCCGGGTCGGGCATCCCATATGTACGAACTTCACTCGAGGTGTCCGCTTCGGACGAAGCTTCGGTCGTGGCTGGAACTGTTGTCCCCCCCTCCATAGCCGGGGCGGTTGGCAAGCGTCGTGTTTGAGCGCTCAACAGTTGCACGAATGAATTGGCGACGTCCGGCGCGATGTTCGGCGAACTGGCAAAGATATCGTCCGGCGTCATCTCAGCGGAACCATAAAACGCAGCATTTGCTTTGCGATCCATCGTGACGCCAGAGCCATCCAGCGCGATACCTGCGAATAGTCCGCGACTGCGTGAATACGACATTACTTCGGCCTGGAATTGAATATCAGTCGCGATAGCGGCATGGCGACCAACCGGGCCCGCCGCGATAGAAGCATCAGCGCCCAACGTCAGCTTACCGTTCGAAATATTGGTCACGCCTTTGCGAGTTTTGAATACGAGAATGACGTCCGTCGACTCGACCCCGGCCTGCCAACCTACGCTGCCACCTGTAATCGTGACGAAAGCCGGATTGCTCCAGGTATCGTTGTCCTGTCGCACCACGATGACGCCTTTGCCACGCCGCGCGCCGAATACAAATCCGGCCTTGATAACGTTCGGTATCACAGCAACCGCATAGGCGCGTGCGAGCAGTGATGGCGGGATCGATTTTTCCGGAATTCGGAGCAACTGATCGAGGACATCAGACGCGTCTGCTACGCGTTCTTCCTCTTTGGTGGCGGCTACAGCCGGCAGCGAAAAAACAAGAATGAGAGAAGCGAGAAAGACCCGCAGATAGGAGTTGAGCATGATTTCTAAGAACCGAAGTCGCGTATAGAGTTCAATGATACGCCAATTTGCGGCGGCAGCGGAATCTCCAGGCTGGCACAGACGGTTCGGACTAACTCGGCTTCTGCCACCGTTAATTCATCGTCATGCAATACCACCTGCGTGACCGAATCGAGCAGCATTTGTCTTCCTTCGGCATTTAGAGCGACCAGTTGATCGATGCTCTTCTCCAGATCCCGGATTGTAAGAGTCTTGTCGCTGGAATACGCATACGCGTCACCCCAGTCACCAAACTCATTCAGTCCGGCCCGAAACGCTGCCTCCGCTTCCGCGGCATCTGCGTGCCCATGGCGCGCGACAATACGCAGTAAATCGACTGCGGCATCACGCACAGGTTTGCGGCTGGCGCGCTTGCGTTTCTGGCTTTTCGAAGGATTCAAAACTTGCCTGAGGTTGGTAGCCAACACGCGATAGAAACAGAATTCGTGCAATTCGACTTCACCGTCAATTTCGATCAGCCGTGCCGTCAGTTTAAGCAGGAAACTCAACTGCGGTGCCGGGCGTTGTCTGAGGGCCGGGAAAGAGATTTCGAGCAACGGCAATCGATACTCAGGTCCGGCTTCTTGTATTTCGGCGTGGAACTGTTTGATCAGGCGCGTCCGTTGTTCTCCCAGCTTTTCGCTAAGCAGTGAAAGTTGCTGATCGCTGGTTGCTCCTCGACCGTCGAGAATTAGCGCGATGACCAGAAGATATGACAGTTCAGACGAATGCGCGGCGTCGTACAGAGGCTCCGGGAATGACTGCCGCACGCGAGTTGCGAATGCGATATGTTCCTCGGACGGCTGTCCCACCGACGCGCTGATCGCAGCTGGCGCCAAACCACCGGCCAGCGCGCTGGTAGCAGCTGCGATTCCGGCGCCACGCTGGTCGGCTCCTCGATCACCGGCGACATCTCTTTCCCGTAATGAAACATGAGGGTAGTCACCTTCATTGAAATTCGGTTCCAGGGCACGGATTCGTTCAGTCAGCGGTGGGTGTGTAGCAAACATACCGCTTAGTTTGGAACCGGTGCCGAATAGCATATGACTGACTTCTTCCGGATCGGTAGCCTTGATCAGCGAACTCTCTTTATAGCCGCCGATTTTTTTGAGGGCACCGGCGAGGCCGTCGGTTTGCCGAGTGAACTGAACCGCACTCGCGTCGGCAAGGTATTCGCGTTGGCGGGATACTCCGGACTTGATCATTCGGGCGCAGAAGACGCCAATTGCGCCAAGGATTATTAGCCCCAGGCCAATAATCACGATGATGCCGGAGCCTTTGCCGCGCTTGGAGCTAAAGCCGCTGTAGCGGACTCCACGAAACACCATGCGGCCCATTAGTCCCAGTGCCATGATGCCGAACAACACACCCATCAAGCGAATATTCAGGCGCATGTCGCCATTGAGGATGTGGCTGAATTCATGGCCGATGACGCCCTGCAGCTCATCACGGTCCAACAATTCAAGTGTTCCGCGCGTCACCGCGATTGCTGCGTCACCCGGCGCGAACCCCGCCGCGAAGGCATTGATGCCCATTTCCTGCTCAAGCACATATATTTCAGGAACAGGCACGCCGGAGGCAATAGCCATTTCTTCGACGACATTGCGCAAACGACTTCGTAATGGATCACGCGTATCTGGAGAAACCAGTGTTCCGCCCATCTGCTGGGCAACCCGCCCGCCGCCTGATGAGAGCTGAATCGTCTTGACCAGGGTAGAGACGCCAATGAAGAGCGCGGTCACAACGGCTGTCCCGATCAGAATCGGCGCCTGCTGTTGGAAAAACGCCGACATCGAGAAAGGCTGATGCGGATCCGAAACTCCGTACAAGGCATAGCCGACAATTAGCGAGACTCCCGCGACGATCATGGCAGTCGACAGGACATACAAAAGGACAAGGCGCCGACTGGTACGACGGGCCTTGTCTTGTATATCAAAGAAGTTCATGTTCTTTCCGCTGTTGCCAGCTCAATGAACTTAAGATGTGAAATCGATTTCCGGTGCCTCGCGTTTTTCGGGCGAGTCGATTTCAAGAAAGCTCGCAGGATCAAAACTGAAGAATCCGGCGATCACGTTGTTCGGGAAATTCTGCACAGAGTTGTTGAACTGCAATACCGTGTCATTAAATGCCTGACGAGAGAACGCGACCTTGTTCTCCGTGCTTGCGAGTTCTTCCTGAAGTTGCATCATGTTTTGATTGGCCTTCAGGTCAGGATAGGATTCCGAAAGGGCGAACAGTCGGCCCAACGCGCTGGTCAGTGCGCCTTCGGATGCCCCTAGTTCCTTAATGGCCTGGGCATTAGCCGGGTCAGATTTGGCGGCATCCAGGCTGGACGATGCGGAATTTCGGGCGCTTATGACAGCTTCCAGTGTTTCCCGCTCGTGCTTCATATAACCCTTGACCATCTCGACCAAGTTGGGAATTAGATCGTAGCGGCGTGTAAGCTGTACATCTATCTGGGCAAATGCGTTCTTGACGCGATTTCGCTCATTAACCAGTCGGTTGTAGATGCCGATGCCCCAGAACACGACCGCAGCAATAATTACGAGGAAGATCAAGAATGAATTCATTGTGCCACTCCTTGTCGAAGTATCGATTACGGAAGCATAACGCCCGCGCACGGGTAGTTCTAGCAGTGGGGGCATTGTTTGCGTTTTCAATGCCGGCAATGGCTGACTGGTACGCCGATTCAAGGCCGATGCTGGGTACTGAGGTCAGCGTGCGGTTGTGGCACGACGATCCGGAGAAGGGTCGTGCATTGGTCGAGCAGATATTCATTGAAGCGAAACGAATCGACCTCTTGATGAGTACTTACATCGAGGACAGTGAGATTTCTTTGATCAATCGCGAAGCTGCAGACCGGCCAGTTGTCGCCGGTGATGAGTTGTTTCGCATAATTCGGCGGTCGCTCGATATTTCGGTGCTGACCCGCGGGGCATTCGACATCACTTATGAGAGTGTCGGGCAGCATTTCGATTTTCGAGAACGGCAACGACCAGATGAGGCAACTGTCGCTGCGAATCTGGATCTGATCGACTATCGATTGGTACACCTGGATCAGGGTCACGGCACCGTGCAGTTCGGAGCCCAGGGAGTCCGTATTAATCTTGGTGGGATCGCTAAGGGTTATCTGGTGGAGCGGGGCGTAGACTTGTTGCGAGTAGCCGGCGTGCAACACGCGGTTGTGACAGCGGGTGGTGACTCGAGATTGTTGGGCGACCGTCGCGGCCAACCATGGATGGTGGGTATACGAGACCCACGCGTGGACGGCGAACTTGCCATGACCGTGCCTTTGCAGGATGAGGCGATATCGACATCAGGCGACTACGAGCGCTACTTTGACGAGGATGGCGTGCGTTACCACCACATTATTAGTCCAAGTACCGGCAATCCGGCGAGCGGGGTGCACAGCGCGACCGTATTTGGACCTGACGCGGTCATGACAGATGCCCTGTCGACGTCGGTTTTCGTGATGGGTGTGGACCAGGGACTAAGACTCATAGGCACATTGCCCGACTATGAAAGCATCGTGATCAACGATCAGGGGCAAATTTTCTATTCAGATGGTCTCATGCAACCCTGAACTTCGAAGCTGCGAGCAACCTGATTTGTCGCAGAAAACAGACGAATTTTCGCTTTAAATTCATACTGATAGGCTTATTATATAGTCACTGTCTAAATGCCGGGATTGGCTATGCAGACCGATTTGGCTGTTTGTTGAAATAGACCAAAAAAATCTGGAAAAAAGAGCTATTTAACGTAATCTGTAGTACTGACGGCGCGTCCTACAGGAGAGAAGTGGCGCGTTGTTATGTTCAGACAAGACCGGTCAATTGTGACGATCATCACGGCCCTGATACGGCCCGGGCTGTCACCATGCATGGTCTATGACTGGCTTTGAGGCTGGCGTCCCCATTTGGGCGGTGGGCCTCCCATGGATGGATATCAGGAAACATGACAAGGAATGGAAAAATGAAGATCAAGAACGGTTTATTGGGTCTTATATTTAGCGTTTTTGCAGCGACGAGCCTGGCTTCTTCCGGGCTGACGGGTCAGGCCGCACCGGATTTCGCCTTGAAAAGCTCTACCGGCGAGAATCTGCGCTTGTCCGAACATCGCGGTAATGTCGTTATGGTTAACTTTTGGGCAACCTGGTGCGGACCATGCCGCCAGGAAATGCCGTTGTTGGATGAGCTCTACCAGCGTTATGAGCGGGTTGGCTTCAGCTTGCTCGGCGTGAACATCGACGACGACTCGCGCAAGGCGATGAACATGATTTCAGAGCTGGGCGTGAACTTCCCGGTTCTTTTCGACAGCAGCAAAGAAGTCAGCAAGCTTTACCAGGTGGACGCGATGCCGGTTACGGTGATCATAGATCGTGATGGCACTGTTCGACACGTTCACCAGGGTTACAAGCCGGGGTATGAAGACAAGTATCTGGACGAGATTCGTTCGCTGCTACGCGAATAGGATCTTAACAGCAGGGTTTGCAGGAGATAGACGACGTGACAAGACGAATACTAATCAGCCTGGGTCTTAGCATGATGTTGGTTTTTAGCCCAACGACGGCTCAGGAAGAAGAGGCATCTTCGCCAGACAAATTCCGTGTTCTGGACGAGGATGTTCAGTCACTTAAAAAGGAAGTATTGGATCTGAATCGTGATCTGTTCCTTCTCGAGGAAGAACTGTTATTTCCGGCAAATTCGCAAGTAGCGTTTTTTGTGTCCCTGGATGTTGGTGAATATTTCGAACTGGACTCCGTGAACCTTAAGATTGATGGCAAGGAAGTAGCCAACTATCTGTACACGGATCGCGAGATCGGAGCACTCGCACGCGGTGGTGTGCACCGCGTACACATGGCAAATCTCAAGACTGGAGATCACGAACTCATCGCTGTGTTTACCGGCAAAGGCCCACAGACGCGGGCCTATCGGCGAGCAGCAACAATGACTTTCGGCAAGGGCATTGGTGCGAAGTATCTGGAGCTTGAGATCACTGATCGAGTGAAAAAGCAGCAGCCAGAATTCGTCATCAAAGAATGGGAGTGATCGTTGCCGCAATACCGCTCCTCAATTCTTGCGCTGTTACTGATTTGTTTGCTTCCAGCGCTTCCGAGCTTCGCCGCCAAGGGTGACTCGGATCCGATAGTCGTCAATGACCCGCAGTATGGCGAGGTCTTGTTCTATTTCTATCAGGATGATTACTTTCCCGCGATAGTGCGCCTGTTGTCTGCGAAGCAACAAGTGCAGTTGACGGACCACATTGAGCAAGCTGACTTGTTGCTAGGTGGCATGTTCCTGTCTTACGGTCACCACCTCGAAGCGGCTGGTATTTTCGAGCGCTTATTGCAGGACAATACGCGACCTGAAGTTCGCGACCGAACCTGGTTTTTCCTGGCAAAGATATGGAAACAGCGCGGCTACCTGGATAAAGCCGAAATGGCCCTGGCGCAACTGAGCGGCGAGCTACCTGATGACATGCTGCGTGAAGCACGCATGCTGCAGGCGCAGATTCTTATAGACAGCGGTCGGTATGGTGAGGCGGTCGCGCAGCTTGCACGCTGGCGTGGCAGATCGGAATGGGCTCGTTATGCGCAGTTCAACTTGGGCGTTGCGTTAGTTCGAAACGGTGATGTGGAAACAGCATCAGGGATTCTGAACGACCTCGGTAGTATGAGTCCCTACAACGATGAAACCGCGGCCTTAAGAGACAAGGCGAACCTGGCGCTTGGCTACTCATTGCTACAGGACGGCCGACCGGATGCAGCTAAAGCACCATTGCAACGTGTGCGCCTGGAAGGGCCGTTTTCAAACAAGGCACTGCTGGGCGTAGGCTGGGCCGACGCGGAACTCAATAATTTCGAGCGCGCCTTGGTGCCGTGGATGGAACTGCGTGGCCGTGATTTACTCGACTCCGCTGTGCAGGAGGCCATGCTGGCGATCCCGTATGGCTTGTCGCAGCTCGAATCAATAAGCCAGGCTGCGGATCATTATCTGAATGCAGTTGAGGCGTTTTACGAAGAAGCCAATCGCATCGATCGTACTATCGAATTCGTTGAGTCCGGCGACATGTTTGCGAAGTTCCTGGATGAAGGTCCAACCGACAGTTCTGGCTGGTACTACCAGATCGATGATTTGCCGGAGGGGCCAGAGACGCGTTACCTGTATCACTTGTTGGCGACGCACACGTTCCAGGAAGGGCTCAAGAACTATCGCGACATGAATTACCTGCATGAGAATCTCGTGGAATGGGAGCAGAGTATCGATGTTTATTCGGCGATGCTCGAGACTCGCCTGGAGGCCTACGAGAATCGATTGCCTCGTGTTGAAGCTACCTTGGGGCAAGCCGACATTGACGACATGATCGCTCGCAAGCTGGAATACGATGTACTACTGAATAACATCGAGCGCAGTAATGACTGGCTGGCACTGGCAACCGAAGAAGAATTTGAAATGTGGGGTGAAATTACGACTCTGGAAAATTCTTCCGCGCTGTCCGCCAATATTCCGGAAGCGCAAGAAGTCCGCGACAAGATTGATCTGCTAAAAGGTGTTCTTCAATGGCAGCTGGAACGCGATTTCGGCGACCGCCTGTGGCAGGTTCGACGAAATCTGCGCGAGACAGGCGAGAGTCTCGTAGAAACCCAGCGCGCGAGACGCCAGATTGATGAAACGATGCGCAACGAGCCCATCAAGTTTGCGGGCTTCAGCGACCGAGTCTACGGGTTAGGACCGCGGATCGAAGCGATGAAAACCAATGTCGACGCGACAATGGCTGCGCAACGTGAGTATCTGCAGTCGATCGCGGTGACGGCGCTGCACACACAAAAACAACGGCTCGATACCTATACACTGCAAGCGCGATTCGCCTTGGCCGCGATTTATGACCAAGCGTCTTCGGAAGCCGCGGGAGCAACGCCATGACCAGCCGAATCGCAGGTTTGTTCATGTTGGTCGGTGCGAGTCTGATGGCTTCACCCGTAGTGCTAGCTGATGACAAGAAAAGCCAAACCATCGAGAGTCTCGAAGACAAGACAGTCGAAGTTCGTCCAGGCAACGTGATCATTCACAGCACGGATCTGGCTCGAGATAACTACAAAGCATTTCTTGAGATGTCTACAGAGGATCCGGATCAACGCGCGGAGGCAATGCGCAGGCTCGGCGATCTTGAGCTGGATGCAACCGAAGAAGCACAGCTTACCGCAAACCTGGAGTCACTGGATCTAGAAGGCTACAACAGTGCCGTCGAGATGTACGAGCAAGTTCTTCGCGAGTATCCCGATTACCGACGCAATGACACAATTATGTATCAGCTGGCTCGCGCCTACGAAGTGGTCGGACGGACTGATGAAGCGTTGGACACGCTGAATAAGCTTGTAAATCAGTATCCAAATACACCGCTTATTGACGAAATTCAGTTTCGTCGCGGCGAGATGTTATTCCTCCGCAAGCAATACAACGAATCTGAAATCGCTTACGCATATGTCGTCGCGTACGGACCGCGGTCTCGATTCTACGAACAGTCGTTGTACAAACTTGGCTGGTCGCAATTCAAAATGGCATGGTACGAACAAAGCCTGGACCCATTTTTCGAACTGCTTGACCGCAAGATCAGCGATATAGAATGGGAGCACGGCGAATATCGACTTGAAGAGCTAACTCGCGCCGACCAGGAGTTGGTCGAAGATACGTTCCGAGTTTTGAGCATTGGATTTTCGTACATGGAAGGTGCTGAGAGTATCGATGAGTATCTCAGTCACCGCGATCGCCCTGAGTATAGCTACGTCATTTATCGCAATTTGGGCGATTTATACCTCACCAAGGAACGATTCGTTGACGCAGCGGAAGCGTATGAGTCGTCTGTCGACCAGGACCCGAATCATTCGAAGTCGCCACTATTGCAGGTAGAGGTCATCGAGGCATACAAGCAAGGTGGCTTTCCGACGCTTGTGCTTGAAGCCAAGCAAGACTACGTCAATCGCTATGGACTTGAGAGCGGTTATTGGGCGCAGAACGAGCGCGGCGAGAATGCTGCGGTCGACGAGCACCTGAAAGAAAATCTTAATGATCTTGCCCAATACTCGCATGCCCAGGCACAAGAGAATGGCAATATCGAAGACTATCAGCAGGCCGCACATTACTATCGTAAATACCTGGACTATTTCCCGAACGAAGAAGGCAGCGCGAATACTAATTTCCTGCTCGCCGAAATTTTGTTCGAGAGCAAAGCATTCGACCAGGCTGCTGTGGAGTACGAGCGCACTGCCTATAGCTACCCGCTGCACGAGAAATCCGCTGAAGCTGGCTATGCTGCGATCGTCGCGTTTCGCGAACACGAAGCAACGTTGGACAGTTCGCGAGATGCTGAGCAGATTGCACAATGGCATGCGCGCTATCTCGATAGCGGCTTAATGTTTGCCGACACCTACCCGGATCATCCGGAGTCTGGTGCTGTCTTAACCGTTATCGCCGAAGACCTCTTTGAGCAACGTGAGTTTGATCTTGCGATTTCGGTTGCGCAGGCTGTCGTAGCCAAGCAACCGCCAGTTAATACACAGCTGGCGCGTACCGCATGGACTGTAACCGCGCATTCGCAGTTTGATCTCGAAAACTTTGCCGAGGCAGAGCAAGGCTACTATCAGTTGCGGCCTTTCATTCCTGTCGATGATGTTGAGGCGAATCAGGATATTGACGACCGCATCGCATCATCAATCTATAAGCAAGGTGAGATGGCCCGCGACATGGGCTTTGATGAAGAAGCGGTAGGTCATTTTTCCAGACTTGGTGCTGTGGTCCCCAATTCTGACATTCGAGCGACAGCGGAATACGATGCCGCTGTGGTATTGATCAATATGGGCGCGTGGGACAGGGCATCCGGTGCGTTGGAAAAATTCCGGGTAGATTATCCGGATAGCGAATTTGCAGACGATATTTCACAGAAACTAGCTGTCACGTATACCAGTGCCGGGCGCTCAGCAGACGCTGCGGCAGAGTTTGAACGTATTGCAGCCGCACCTGAAAGCAGCGATGAAATTCGCCGGGAAGCGCTTTGGCAGGCGGCCGAATTGTATGAAAGCAGCGGTACGATTACGAGTGAGCAACGTGTGCTCGAGGATATTATCGCGCGCTATCCAAATCCTTTGTCGGAGTCGATCGAAGCGCGCTTCCGATTGCTGGAAATTGCCGAAG
>JBPCXZ010000197.1:0-8749 GCA_051008055.1 Woeseiaceae bacterium | reverse complement strand
CCTTCGACCGGTGCAAAGTCCATTTGGTAGCCGGGATCTTCGGAGCCCTGCAGATTGAGGGTTTCATCCGGGTTGGCTTTAACGATGCGTCGCAGTGGCTCGCTGTTTTTCGCCATTTCGAAAAAGTGGCGTGTCAGTTTGGCCGGCATTCGCGATTCAACATCGCGGTCCGAGTCCTTAACCGCCGCTAGCGCTGCCAGCTCGTCGCGCGAGTAAAAATTCTTGATATCGGTTGGCGCCTTGTCCTTTAGGAATGGCGCCAGGCCGTTAATGATGTCTCGTTCGTACTTTGGATTCTCAATGGTTGCCTGGAACGCTTTCTCACGCTCGGTTGGCTCATATTTACTCGCGCTGCCCACGTCTCACCTCGTCGCTGTTCAATCGATTAGTCAGTATTGTAACATTATGCACTTATCGGATGTGTTAATGTAACAAAATGAACATTAGTTCTTCTGAATCAAGCACATTGGACCTGGTAGCCGCCGCGGGTAGTGCGCTGACCCCGACAGAACGCCGCATCGCCCAGGCAGTGCTGGACGAACCGACATTGCTGGCATTCGGTACGGTTTCCGATCTGGCGAGCCATGTCGGCACCAGCCGGCCAAGTATCGTCCGTTTCGCAAATAAGCTCGGGTTTGAGGGCTATACGGAACTGCAATTGCATGTACGCAGCGATCTCAGTCAACAATTGCTTCGGCCAAGCGAACGCATCCGCAGCGATGCCGAGCAAACGGTCCCCGCACAGCGGGCTATGAATGATGCGATTTCTTCGGTTTTCGATGCGATTCGAGGTGAGCGACTTGCAGAGCTCGTGGCGCCGGTCGTGCGTGCGGAGCGAGTGTGGATCCTCTCGGGCGAAACATCACAGGCAGGAGCGAAAGCGCTATACAGCGGCCTTTCCATGGTGCGGCCTGGGGTGGGCTTGCTAGAGGAACATTCCTACGGAACGGACCTTAGTGATGCCGATTGTAACGACGCGGCGGTCGTCTTTGATTTTCTCCGTTACCGCAAGCAGGTCGCGGTCGCGGCCCGGGTGCTGGCGAACGCCGGAGTTACGGTTGTCGCTATTACGGACAGTCCATTGTCGCCGCTCGTCGAACTTGCAGATACCTGGTGTCAAATCGAAGTACCCGCCATAGGGCCGTTTGATAGCTCAGTACCGGTTGTGGCTTTTAGCGAATTGTTTGTAGCAGAAGTCGCACGCAGGACCTACGACGATACTAAAAACCGTATCGATCGCATTGAAACACTTTGGAATGAAACCGAGGCATTTGTTTAGCCTTGGTTAGTCGAGGGAAGTAGCAAGTGATAGATAAACAGATTTCATCCGTCGCGGATGCCATTGCGGATATTCCCGACGGTGCAGTTGTGATGGTCGGCGGGTTCGGAGCGTCAGGAAGCCCGATTGAGTTACTGCATGCGCTTATCGATCACGGTGCGAAGGACCTGACGGTTATCAATAACAATACCGGGAATGGTGAGGTCGGCCTGGCGGCGCTGATCGGCAACGGCCAGGTTCGCAAGATGATTTGCTCGTTCCCGAGATCGAGCCAGTCAAAAGTATTTCCGCAACTTTATCGTGAAGGTCGAATTGAACTCGAGATTGTGCCGCAAGGTACGCTGGCAGAGCGGATTCGGTCGGCCGGTGCCGGGATTCCGGCTTTCTACACACCGACGACCGTCGATACGGTGCTCGCGGAGGGCAAAGAGACGCGTGAGTTTAACGGTCGTCGCTACGTGCTGGAGCCCTGGCTGCAGGCAGACTACGCATTGGTCAAATGCAAGGTAGCCGACCCGCTTGGCAACCTGACGTATAACAAGACAGCACGCAACTTCAGCCCGATGATGTGCATGGCGGCGCGAACAACAATTGTTCAAGCGAAAACACTCGTTGACCGTGGTGAGATCGATCCGGAGATCGTCGTGACACCTGGCATCTTCGTCGATCGAATCGTCGAAGTAGCTGATCCCGTGCATGAAGACACCCTGATCGCTCAAGAGAGGTGCTACCCATGAGTGCAGGCTGGACAAGGGAGGATATGGCGGCACGCGCTGCGCAGGATATTCCCGATGGGGCATACGTCAATCTCGGTATCGGCATTCCCGAATTGGTCGCACAGTTTGTCCCGGAAGGCCGCGAGTTCATCTACCACACCGAGAACGGACTACTTGGCATGGGACCACCGCCGTCTGATGGCGAACTCGATCTGGATCTGATGAACGCAGGCAAAAAATACGTCACCGCAATTCCCGGCTCAAGTTACTTTCATCATGCTGACAGCTTCTCAATGATTCGTGGTGGTCACCTCGATGTTTGCGTGCTTGGAACCATGCAGGTCGGTGCGAATGGCGATATCGCCAACTGGTCCACAGGCGCGCCAGATGCTATTCCGGCTGTGGGTGGTGCGATGGACTTAGTGCAAGGCGTGAAACAGATCTTCGTCATCACGAAACACACCACACGGTCGGGCGAACCAAAGTTGGTCGATCGTTGCAGTTATCCATTAACCGGCGCCGGCGTTGTATCCCGCATCTTCACCGATCTTGCCGTTGTAGACGTTACCGATGCCGGGTTCCAGGTGGTTGAGCTCGCCCCGGGTATCTCGTTCGCTGAGGTTGAGAAAAAGACCGGCGCGGCGATTCTGGCGGCGGAATAGAGCAGATGTCAGCACTTGCAGCAGCCATAGAAGATGCACGTTCGCGTTACCGCTCGGCTAATCCGCTGAGTGAAGCAGCCGACAAAAAGGCTGCGCAGTACTTGCCCGGGGGTAATACCCGTAGCGTGCTGCACTTCGAGCCCTTTCCGCTCACAATGGCCAGAGGAGAAGGCGCGGAGCTTATTGACCTAGACGGTCACCGCTACGCCGATTTCGTAGGCGAGTTTTCGGCCGGCCTGTTCGGTCACTCGAATGAAGACATTAAGGCGGCGATTCGAGAAGCAGTCGACAACGGCATCGTCATGGGTGCGCCAACAAATTATGAGCGGCAGCTCGCTGCTCTGATCTGCGACCGGTTTCCTGCCATTGAGCAGCTGCGCTTCTGCAATTCAGGCACTGAGGCCAATCTAATGGCCCTGAATACTGCCCGTGTACTGACCGGCCGCGACAAGATTCTGGCATTCAATGACGCCTATCATGGCGGCGTCATCAAATTTCCGGGCGGAGCCAGCAAAATCAATGTGCCTTATGACTTCGTGCTGGCCGACTACAATGACGTTGACGCCACAGCGCAATTGATCGACGAGGTCGGTGAACAACTCGCCTGCGTTATCGTCGAACCGATACTGGGCGCGGGCGGGAATATCCAGGGCAGTCGTGAGTTCCTGGAAATGTTGCGTCTGAAGACCGAGGCAATTGGCGCACTGCTGATACTCGATGAGGTCAAAACTGCCAGGCTGGGCCCGTCCGGAATGCAGGGCATTTTGGACATCACGCCAGATCTAACTACGCTGGGCAAAATTATCGGCGGTGGCCTGCCGACTGGCGCGTTCGGTGGTAGCGCCAAGGTCATGGCAACGTTCGACCCGCGGCAGCCAACCAGCCTCGCCCATGCCGGTACCTTTAATAACAACGTTTGTTCGATGGCGGCGGGCTGCGTTGCAATGGGCAAAGTTTATACCGCTGACGTTGCTGCGAAGTTTCTCCAATCCACCGAGACATTTCGGCATTCACTTAATGAGCTGTTCGCATCGAAGTCCATTCCAATGTACGCCAACGGACTCGGATCGATGATTGCACTGCACTTCTCCAGCACGCCTACGCAAAGGCCCAGCGACATCACCGCCGGCTGCCGGTCGCTGCGGCCGCTTTTGCATATGGAATTGTTGCTTGACGGGCTGTACGTTTGTGGGCGCGGAGACCTGTTCTCCTCAATTGCAATGGACGAGTCGCACTTTGGAAAAGCGCGATCAGGCCTCGAGAAGTTTATTGATCGCCATCACTCACTGATCAAGCAGGTGCTGACATGAATCGACTATTAACTGCAGTAGCAATACTAGTATGTATGGCTCAGAGCGCTTGGGCAGAAAATCCGCAGGTTGTTATTTCGACAGAACTCGGCGACATTGTTATCGAGGTAATGATTGATAAAGCGCCGATTTCCGGCGGTGACTTTCTGACCTATGTCGAGCAAGACCTCTACAGCGATGAGGGGTTCTATCGCGTCGTGCGTAGCGCAGACAACGACAACGGTACTCCGAAGATCGATGTTATCCAGGGCGGTATCATCGCTGAAGGCATGGGCCTGGACCCGGTCGCTCATGAAACAACAGACACTTCTGGAATCAAACACACTGACGGCACAATCTCGCTGGCGCGCGGAGACGTTGGCACAGGATCAGCAGCGTATTTCTTTATTACCGTCGGTGATCAGCCCTCGCTCGACTTTGGCGGAACTCGAAATCCTGACGAACAAGGTTTTGCAGCATTTGGTCGGGTCGTCGATGGTATGGATGTCGTTCGCAAGATTCACAATCTGGACCCCAACCTGTTTGAATCGGGCGAAGGCTATATGGCAGGTCAACTACTGAAAAAGCCAGTACGGATAATCGATAGCAACGTCCGGCCGGCAGCTGTTCCGCGGTAACCTAGTCACACATGGGTCGTATTCGGTGCGATTCACGAACGGCGTTCAAATAACGGTGAATCCCGCCATCACTGAAATAATAGTAAACAGTATCGTTCGGCATGATCGCGACAATGATGCCGCCGAAGCCCGACAATACGACCACCCAGGCCGGTTCTTCGCATTCGAGATATGAAGCGACGTCGAAACTACGAAACCCGTTGTTGTAGCGAATGGTCTCGAGTTCGGCGACCATGCCGCGATCTTCCGGATTGCGCTGTTTGAGTGCATCAAACAAATTTCGGTCGAGCAAAGGTTCATCGTCAATTCGACCATCCCGAACACCGATGAAACGGGCCAGTTTTACGACGTCGTCACGCAGCAGCGTCAGCCCAAAGCCTGTGTAAGGCTGCTGCATTTCATCATAACTGCGGCGTGTGTTCGCGGCCATTCTCGAGAGGTTCAATGGTTGCCACAGCTTGGCAACGACAAGGTCATCAAAAAAGTCGGCATCGCCTCCCTGCTGGCTACGCAGGAAATAATTCATGGCCGTGCCAGCAAGGTATGTGTCCCAAGTGTGGTAGCTCAGGTGGGTGCCGGGCTCAGCCTTGCGGGGAAACGTGTTGCACGCCACGTCGATCTTGCCGGCGTGATCCTCGGCGAAGAAGCGACCCAGGATGGCGGCATTCTCATCGCCATGCATGTCGGGTGACTCGAAGTGACCCGTTGTCATGTCCAACGCATGCTCAATGGTTACGTCTTTCCAGTCTTCGCCGCACTCTGGCACAAGACCGGCTATGAATTCGCCGGCAGCTCCAGGATAGTCATTCTCAAGGAGCATGAGACCAAGGCCGCCAACCACAGACTTGGCCGTCGAATAAGACGGCACCGCCATTTCATTACAGTATGGATAGGCGCCGTAAGGTGTCCGGCAGTCAGAAGCGTAGTGCACGCCGTCGATCAGCAATCCATAGGTGGACATATTTGTCGGGTCGATTTCTTCGGTCGATCCGAAGGATGCCGCAGCCGCGCCAGGATAGAAGTTGCCGATTTGATCTATCGCGCGTATCGGAATGCGGCTGGCCCGGTAATTCCTTTCAGCTGCAAGAAGAGATTTTTCGCCTGCGACCGGTCCAGGAATATACCGGGCCGCCAACAAGCCACTCATCTCAAACTTCATATAGCTACAAGTCTGATTCACTAGCTGGAAAGCAACGCTGGAAACGCTGCCGTCATCACGAAACAGAAAAGTCATCGCGCCGTTATGCATACAGTCTTCGCGCAACTCCTTAAGCGCGAACGGAATCGCTGCCCTGCTCCATCCCTGGTCATCGGCTTCGTCCCAGGCTTCGCCTGTGCTAAGCACGAATTCCCACCAGCCATGATCATTCACGACCGGGCCAACGGTGATTGGTACGAGATAGTTGCCGTCCTGCACAAATTCGAAATCGAAGTTTGGCAGTTCATTAATGTCCGGCCGATTAGCGGTTGCAATGCCGAGTGAATCGAGCTGCAGTTCGAAGGAGTTCTCCTGATTTTCGGTAGCTAGCTGCAACCTGCCGCGAAACTGGTTCGACGCACCGGCCGCAGAGTCCGGGCGCGCGAATTCGCTGTACGCAACCGGGGTAGTAACTGGTTCGCCGGCGATCAATGCATCGAAGGAAAGCTTACGTGGCGGTGAATTCGATTGGCTGCATGCAATCAGCAACCAGGCGACAATCGGCAGCGCTAGCGCACTACGAGTCATTTTCGATCGAGCGCGGCTGCCGGCAGAACCATAACGATGAGGCAAGCAATCAAGGCAATGACCGAGATGTTGATCAGCAGGCCATAGTTGTCGGTGCCGACCAGAATTGCGGCAACAGCGGGGCCCGAGGCAAGCCCCATTTTCGATGCGAAACCGCCCATCGCCGCCATCTGACCTGTGCTATCAAATTCGGAACACATTCCGAGTAAGTACGAAATAACGAATGCCCAGGTGATGCCCCACAACACATTGGACCACCAGTACACCGACGTTGCCCAACCACCGGGTTTTACATCGCTGTAGTGCAGTATCCAGATCGATAGTGCGGTCAGTACGATAGCCACACCAACCGGCCAGAGTCGCCCGAACCGGGTGGAGATAAGGATCACGAGCACGGACCCCAGGATGGCAATCCAGGCGGCAACACCGATGGCGTTGCTAATGAATGCCATGTCCAGCATCGCATCTCTGCCTATGCCAATCACGTACGCAAAAATGCCCATATTCGCCGCTTGAAACAGGAAAGTTGCCAGCAGCGCCAATATGATCAGACGTCGATTGCCCTGCCGCTTGCCAGTACTTGCCTGTTCTTCACGGGCCGGATAGTCAGAGATAAACGGTAGCATCAGCAATGTGGTCACGCTGAATGCGATCAGGGCGAGAAACAAAGCCTGCGTACCGAACACCGGCACCAACGGCGGCAGGAGTATCAGTCCAAGTCCACCGAGACCGAACTGGATCGTCAATAAGTAGCCGAATGTCCGATCAACCTCGGTGGTCCGCGACATCACGGCGAAACCAATGCCGACCAGCAAACCACCGACGCAACCGTGAATGAATCTTGTTCCCGTCAGTACTGACGCACTGGTGAGCAGCATCGAGATGAAATCGATTGCGATCAAGCCTAGCAACAGGATGACGGCGGCCTTGCGCCACGCAATGTGTTTCACGACAAACACGGCGCTAAAAGCGCCAACTGCCGCACCATACATATTTGCGGAGCCAACGATGCCGGCTTCGCGATTGCTAAAACCCAGCCCTTCGATCAGGCCGTCTACCAGCGCAGGCATAATGTTGACGTAGAAAAGTCCGGCGGTTGCCAGGAATGCCAACAGAACTCGTGCTATTTCGCCGTTCGGGGACGCTACCGGGAACTTTGCTTTGCTCATTCTTGTCGCCTATGCGTTTAAGGAGTTTCGCTCAATCAACAATCCCTGCGGCTTGCAGGACTTTCACCGCGGGTTGCAATTCAGATTCGTAATCGCGCCAGCGACCGATCGAGCTCTTGTAAATAGGTCTGCGTACTTGGGCTGTGCTTGCCGTCGTCGACGCCTCTTTGTTTTCGTGAAACTTCAGGCACTGCTCTTGCCAGTCGAGACCGCAATAGTCGACCAGTCGACGCGACTGCCCTTCGAGGTCGGCAACCACGTCTTCATAGCGCACCGTATGGATGACGCCAGGGAGAACTGCGTTCCAATGATCCATTAACTTCGAATAGGCGACGTAGTAGCGTGCTAGCTCTTCAAGATCGTAGGAAAACGGATAGGCGTCGACAAACAGCTGTTTGTAAATGGCGTAGCAGGTATCGACCGGATCGCGATGCAGGTTAATGATCTTTGCATTGGGCAAAGACAGATGGATCAGGCCGACGTATAGGAAATTCAGCGGCATCTTGTCGATAAACCGCAGGGAATGCCCCGTCATGGGCCGGGTGCTTTGAATATAGGCTTCGCCGAGGCGCTTGAATTCGAGACTCGCGGACGAACGCACCATATCGTCGCGTGAAATTCGCTTGCCTTCGTTTGCCGCTCGCAACATAACCATCAACTGGGCTGCAAAGTTGTTCAGCTCTCCTGCCGCAAAAACGTCACTATGGCTTCCCAGGATCCGCTCTACCAGCGTAGTTCCGGTGCGTGGCATGCCGAGAATAAAGACAGGCTCGGAATTGTCACTACCGCTTGATGCGTTCGCAAACACTTCTGCCGAAAATGCATCCTGAATTGTCGCCATAGTCTCGAGGTCGCGCGCAACGTCGTATTGAATGGTCGCGCGTCGCTGATCAGAGCCTGCTTTCAGGTGCTGAAATGAAGGCTTCGATTCTCCGAGGTCTTCGAGTTCCTTGGCTAGCGCATAGCGGATCTGGATGGCTCCGCGTTCATCTTCTATGCCCTTCTCCAACAGCCCATCCAGCTCGGTAACGTGATTTCGATCTGGCGATTGACGCCTGAGATCGGAGCGAATCTTGTAAGACTCATAGTCGGCAGGATTCAGTCGAATCGCATGATCGTAGTTTTGCTCTGCAGCCTCCAGCTCGCCAAGCGAGCGCTGCATGCAAGCGACGTTATAGAAATGCACAGCCTTCTTGGGCTCGAGCTCCGACGCCGCCTGGTAGAGTTCGACCGCTTTTTCGCGGCGCCCAAGCTGCGTGTAAAGCATCGC
>JBPCXZ010000196.1:0-5157 GCA_051008055.1 Woeseiaceae bacterium | reverse complement strand
CCGCTACCAGCACCACAGGATCTGAAGTTGCTCACCGGGCCGGCTGGAGAGACGCTCGCAGATTTGGGTTTACTGCCGGACGTGCCGTGGTACGAGGCAATGGACGCCGCATGGCAACCGGGTGAGGTGGGCGCTGCGCTGCGCTTGAACCGCTTCCTCGAAACAGGGTTGGATAACTACAAGGAGGGTCGCAACCGACCCGATCTCGAAAATGTCTCGCGCCTGTCACCGCATCTGCATTTTGGCGAGCTGTCGCCGAACCAGGTGTGGTACGCCGCTGCGCAGAAGGGCAGCGACAATACAAAGGATCTTGAACACTTTCACAGTGAACTGGGCTGGCGTGAATTTTCTTACAACCTGCTGTACCACTTTCCGGAATTACCATTTGAGAATCTGCAGCGAAAATTTAATCGCTTCCCCTGGCGTGATGATGCCGATGCGCTGGCGCGCTGGCAGCGCGGACTGACCGGCGTGCCTATTGTCGATGCGGGAATGCGCGAACTCTGGCGTACCGGCTACATGCACAATCGCGTCCGCATGATCGCCGCATCATTTCTGGTGAAAAACCTGATGCTTCACTGGCGTCACGGTGAGGCATGGTTTCGTGACACGCTGGTCGATGCCGACCTCGCCAGCAACAGTGCGAGCTGGCAATGGGTTGCCGGCTGCGGCACCGATGCGGCGCCGTACTTCCGAATCTTCAATCCGGTAACGCAAGGCAACAAGTTTGATCCTGACGGAAACTACGTCCGTGAATACGTGCCGGAAGTAAAGGGTCTGCCGAACCGTTATTTGCACAACCCCTGGGAGGCGCCAGCCGATGTGCTTGAGGAGGCAGGTTTAGTGCTCGGGACAAGTTATCCGCAGCCGATCGTCGATCTTCGCGAGAGCCGGCAACGTGCGCTGGACGCATTCTCTGAACTTCGTGGCAGCGGCTAGAACCACTTCCGGTCGCTCTGGCGTTGCCGGCCACGCCCGGCTACGATGCTGGCATGAAAAAATTCCTGCTCCGATTCGCCGCGCTCGTCGCCGTACTCATCATCATCATGCTGGTTCGGGCCGGCACAGCATTCGAAGACATGCAGGTAGAGCCTGCACTCGAACTACCGGAAGTAACGCTTGACCAAGCCGCCGTCGTTGAACGATTCGCCGCTGCCATTCGCTTTCCCACAATCTCGCATGATGACCGCAGCAACTTCGACGCTGCAGCGTTTAGTGCTTTTGGTGAATACCTGCGCGAGTCGTTTCCGTTGGTGCATGAACGGGCACAGCGAACTGTCATCAGCGATTACAGTCTCGTGTTTCATATCGCCGGTTCCGATCCGAGCCTGAAGCCCGTTTTGTTCATGGGGCATATGGATGTGGTGCCGGTGGACGCGGTGACGCTTGAGCAATGGACGCACGGACCGTTTGACGGCGTTGTTGAAGACGGAGTTATCTGGGGACGCGGCGCGCTGGATGACAAGCTGAGTGTGATGTCATTTCTCGAAGCCACCGAGGCACTCTTAAGAGATGGTCATGAACCGTCGCGGTCTTTGTACCTGTCTTTTGGTCACGACGAGGAAGTCGGCGGTGCAGATGGCGCGCAGCAAATCGTAAAGCACTTCCAGCAACAGAACATTGAGTTTGAATTCGTATTGGACGAAGGTGGGCTGGTCACAGAGGGAATGCTGGGCTTTGTCGATCGGCCGGTCGCGATTATCGGTGTCGGCGAAAAAGGCTACGTAAATCTAAGGCTGACTGTGAACGCGCCCGGTGGTCACTCGTCACAGCCCCCGCCTCAAACGGCGCTGGGTATTGTGAGCCGCGCCGTCGTCAAGGTTGAAGACAACCCATTCCCTGCACAGTTCACGTACATGCAGCTTACCTTTGACCATCTTGCGACGTACTCGTCGTTTACCAATCGACTGGCAATGGGCAATACCTGGCTGCTTGGGCCGGTGCTCAAGTCGCTGTTGATTAAGGACAAAACGTCCGCGGCGACACTGCGCACGACCACAGCGGCAACCATGGCAACCGGCAGCTCGAAGTCGAACATACTGCCGACCCGCGCGGAGGCCGTCATCAATTTCCGAGTCATGCCCGGTGAAACAACAGAGTCCGTTCGAGATCGGGTCATTGAGCTCATCGACGACGAGCGCGTCGAGGTCACAATGGAATACGTCTTCGAACCGACCGCCATTTCTCCCACCGATTCGATGGGCTATGAATTGCTTTCGAGCATGATCCGCGGCTTTGACGAGAATATCCTGGTTGCGCCGTACCTGGTGCAGGGTGGCACCGATGCCCGTTTTTTCCACCCGCTGTCGCCCAATATCTACCGGTTCATCATGGTGCGCGCCAAACCTGAGACATTGGCTGTCATCCACGGGATTAACGAGCGAATCGCTGTTGAAGATTACTTGCTGGCGATTCGTTTCTATTATGCGTTCATGCAGCGAGTGACGGAGTAGGCGTGCGACTTCGAACTCGTCTGACCAGCTATTGCCACGGATCCTGAAAACCATGACTGATTTCAAGCTACCACTAGCGATTCTTATGCTTACCGGACTCATAGGTTGTGAGCCGCGCGATACGACCGAGGAGGGACCGGCAGCCGATTACGCACCGCCGGTAACGCTCTTCGTGGCTGCAGAGCTGATCACGATGAGTGATTCGATTGCAGAGCCCGCAAATGCAGTCGCCGTTCAGAATGGCAAGATCCTGGAAGTGGGCGACCGCGGAACGCTGGAGAAGAAGTTTTCCGCCCAGCCTGGCTTTGCGATCAACGATGACTATCGAAACAACGTCATAGCGCCGGGTTTTGTCGAACCGCATTTGCACCTTTGGCTGGCCGGCATCCTGATGGGCACCGAGTTCATCACTCCGGCCGACTGGCACTTCCCGGACGGATTGGTGCAGGGCATCCAGTCACAGGAAGCTTACATGTCACGCCTGATAGAAGTTGCAGCGAATCATCCGGAAGGTGAGCCACTCGTGACTTGGGGTTACCACCAGTATTTCCACGGCCAGGAGATGAGCCGCAGCGTTCTGGATGAGATTTCACCCGAGCGGCCGATTGTGGTCTGGCACAGAAGCTTCCACGAGCTGTACTTCAATACTGCGGCCCTGGAAATGTTTGGTTGGACCGAAGAATTCTGGAACGGCGATACGCTTGCGCACCAGCAATTGATTTGGGAAAAAGGTCACGCCTTCGAGGCAGGTGGCAAAATCATACTTCCCGACGTACTCGCCTTCCTTCTCGAGCAGGGCACCTTCGCCAGAGGAATGGAAAGAACCCGCCAGTACGTGCACGCCGGCGGCATCACGACCGCCATCGACCCCGGCGTGATTATTTCACCTGAGATGTATGAGCAAATGGTCGGCATTCTCACGGCAACCGAACTGCCGATGGAGTACTGGTTGATACCCGGTGGCAATTTTACCTACGCGGCTGGTGGTTACGACGCAGCGAAGGGTAAGGCGATAGCTGAAGCCCAGGTCGCTGAGTACGCCGGCGTCGGCAACATCCAGTGGCTGCCGAAATTCATAAAGCTCTTCGCGGACGGCGCGATGTACAGCCAGCTGATGCAACTCAAGGACGGCTACATTGATGGCCATGACGGGGAGTGGATTCAGACGCCTGAAGAACTCGAAGAAAGCATGCGGCCTTACTGGAACGACGATTACACGGTCATTGTTCACGTGAATGGCGACGAAGGCCTCGCAGCGGCCATCGATATCGTCGAAACGATGAATGCTGAGTACCCGCGCGATGACCACCGTACTGGCTACCACCACTTAGGGATTATTGATCCGGCCGATATTCCACGAGTCGTCGCCCAAGGGTCAAACTTCAGCGTTAATCCTTACTACACGCACATACTGGCAGAGAACTATGTTGAAAATGGTGTGGGCAGCGCGCGGGCCGAAGTCATGTCGCGCGGCCGTTCCATAATTGATGCTGGCGGTCTTTTGTCATTGCACTCGGATGCCCTGATGGCGCCGGCGGAACCACTCGCGATGGTCTGGGCGGCGGTTAACCGCATCGGTTTGTCCGGTGAGACAGTTATGGGCGAGGGCGAACGAGTAACCGTTGATGAAGCCATGCGCGGTATCACCATCGACGCAGCCTACGTTGGCAGAATGGAAGATCGCGTCGGCAGTATCGATGTTGGTAAAGACGCAAACTTCGCTGTGCTGGATGCTAGCCCGTACACCGTTGCGCCTGAAGCGATTAAAGATATCGGGGTCGAAGCAACCATTTTTAAAGGCCGCGTCTTCCCGGTGCCAACGCCGTAAGCGACTCAATACGAGTCGCTGGCGAAGCTAAGCCAACTGGTAACAAGTTGTTTCATGATGCTCTAGCGCATAGGCAATGGCTTGCCGCTTTGATACCGTCACATGCCGTAACCCGGTCCGGTCTTTATGCGTTCTTCTGTCCTACTCTTGTTGTCGCTGTTCGCGACTTTTACGTCCGCGGCCGAGCTAACCGTGTCGGTTACGAATGCCCCGCCGTCGGGGACGCTGGTCTTCCAGGTTTACGATTCGGCCAATTCCTTTGGTGACTTCCGTGACCCTGCGGTTGAAAAACGACTGGCAGCCGTGGGTGATGCGGAGTACATACTCGATGGCGTACCAACCGGTACGGTGGCCTTGCTGGTCTACTTTGATCCAAACGAAAACGGTGTGCTTGACAAAAACTTTATCGGTATTCCGAAAGAACCGATCGGGCTCTCAAATGGTTACCGGCCGAAGGGCCCACCAAGCTTCGAGCGTGCTGCATTTTCGGTGAAATCTGGCGATGGCCAAACTATGGCCGTCGAACTGTCCAAGGTGCTCGGTGAGCGAGGACGCCTGGGCGTTGGTGCCGGTGTCATTGGACAAAGCAGCCCCTATCTCGGCTCGGACACAACGGTCTTGCAGCCCATTCCGGCCATTACTTACAACGGTGAGCGCCTGCAGTGGCTGGGTCCGACCGTGCAGTACGGACTTCTCGGTGTTGGCAAGTCACGCCTCGCGTTGTCTGCTTCCTATCGAGTCGGCGCCTACGAAGAAGATGACAGCCCGGCGTTGGCAGGGCTGGGCGACCGTGAATCAACGCTGATGGCCGGCCTGGGTTTTCGGTATGAGATTCCAGGTGGCGTGAACCTGTTACTTCGCTACGAGCACGACGCG
>JBPCXZ010000195.1:0-8451 GCA_051008055.1 Woeseiaceae bacterium | reverse complement strand
GGCCATTGCATTGCCTGTGACGAGGCGCTTGCCCGGCTCTTTTTGCATCGTCGTCATCACGACGTGCTCGAGTTCTTCCGGCAGGTCGTCACGATAGGTGTGAATCGGCGGCGGGGTTGCATAAACGATCTGGTGCAACAGCTTGGAAAGATTGTCAGCGCGGAAAGGTCGAAAACCGGTTAGTAACTCGTACATGACCGCGCCCAGTGAATACAGGTCTGAGCGATTTGAAAGTTCTTCGGACTGCACCTGCTCCGGCGACATGTAGCTGGGTGACCCGGCGATGCCCTCGATTCGTGATACTTCCGAATCGTTAACGATGGCGATGCCGAAATCGATGATGCGAACATCGTTGTCGATCGTGAGCATGACGTTTGACGGCTTGATGTCGCGGTGAATAACTCCGCGACCGTGAGCGTAATGAAGCGCCTTGGCACACTTGTAGATGATCTCAACGACATCATCGACACGTAACAGATTGTCAGGTCTGCAGTAGGCCGCGAGCGTGCGGGCACCCTGAATGTGTTCTGTAACTACGTAGTATTTACCGTCTTCCTCACCAGCGTCATAAATTGGCATGATGTTCGGGTGCTGCAACATGCCGACCATGTGCGCTTCGTTGAAGAACATCTTGCGAGAGACTTTGGCGCGATCTGCGTCCGAGTCCTCTTCGATGTTATAGACCTTGATCGCGACGTCGCGACGGTAGTAAGGATCGTGTGAGAGATAGACATCGCCGGTACTGCCGCGCCCGATTTTGTTGATAATGACGTACTTACCAATTTTCTCAGGCACTTCATTCGAGCTTTCGATTTCTGTTACCGGACTCGCCATTTTTCCTCACAGTTCAGGTCATGAGCCACCCATGCAATTGAACTAGCAAAGCCAGTAAAATCACGGCATACAGGGCAGCTACCAGGTCATCCAGCATAATTCCCAGACCCCCGCGGATACTGTGATCCAGGTCGCGAATCGGCCACGGTTTAACAATATCGAAGAATCGAAACAGCGCGAAAGCCAGTATCCATGCGGTTATCGTGGCGGGTGCGAATAACAGCACGATATACATGGCCGCAATCTCGTCCCAGACAATGCCACCCGGATCGTGCTGACCAATGCGACGCGAGCTGTTGTCGCATATCCAGATTCCGGCAACGACTAAGCCAACCGCAATCCCTATCTGCGCATAGAAGCCCAGATTCAGTGCGAACCAGGCAAATAAGACGCCGAGCAGTGTGCCGACGGTACCCGGCGCTACCGGTGAAAGCCCCAGTCCAAAACCAAATGCGAGCAGATGTACCGGGTCGGTCAGAACCACTTTTGGCGAAATTTTAGTGTCGTCACTCATTCGAAATGACGGTAACCGCTGTCCGAATACGGCACAAGCTCGCCGTTAAGATGACAAAGCAGCTCGCCACCGGCGACGACGGTGCCAATCCGCGTAACTCGAATATCGGTGTTCGGTAAATCCGTATCCGGATTCGCCGTAAAGCATAACTCGTAGTCGTCCCCGCCCGACAGCGCGAAGCGCCGCTGCGCCTCGATATCGTAATGCTGTTGCAAGGCTTCCGAAACAGGCAGTGACTCCAGCTCCAGAATCCCGCCGACGTTGCTGGCAGTCAGTAACTTGGCAAGGTCGGCAAACAAACCGTCTGAAATATCAATCGCGGCTGAAGCCGACCCTGCGAGCAATTGTCCGTAATCGACCCGTGCCTCCGGTCGCAGGAAGCGGGCTGACAGATAGGGATTCGGGCTACCGGCAGAAATAAGCTCCAGCCCGGCCGCTGCATCGCCAAGCGTGCCGGTCACATAAATGTTGTCACCAACCTGCGCGTTCGAGCGCTTAACCGCCCTGCCAATTTCAACATCCGCGACAATTTGAATGGTGACAACCAGTGATTTACCCATCGTCGTATCACCGCCGACCAGCGTGACATCGTACTCCCCTGCCGCTGCATGCAGACCCTCGGCAAAACGGTGTAGCCACTCCTTGTCGGCCGCCGGCAAGGTCAGCGCCAGGGTCATCCACCGCGGTCGACCGCCCATTGCCGCAACATCGGAGAGATTTACCGCAACGGCACGGTAGGCGACATCGAAGGGGTCGGTCTCGTCAGGAAAGTGCACGCCCTGTACGAGCGTATCCATCACGGCGATGATTTCCCGGCCAGGGTCCGGTTGCAGGACGGCGCCGTCGTCACCGATTCCGGTTTCAACTCCGGATGCTTCGCCCTCACGAACGAAGTAGGTCTGAATCAGATCAAACTCATCCACTGCCTTGTGCGTTCACTTCGGCGCTTCTTAGGTTTTGCGCCGCCAGATCAAGACAGGCGTTGATGTACTTGTGCCCATCTAGCGCGCCAAATCGTTTCGCGAGATTGACACCCTCGTTGATGATGACCCGAAATGGTACGTCCGGCCGTGTTTGCAGCTCGTAGACTCCGATCAACAAAATGCCTTTTTCGACGGGGTCGAGTTGATCCAAAGGTCGGTCTACAACTGCATCAATCGGGATCTCGAGCTCGGACTGCGTTGCACAGATCTCGGGCAACGCAGCATCGAAGAATTCCTGGTCAACACGATCATAGGCCGTCTGTTCTTTGAACTGGCGCAAGAGCTCGCCGCTATCGTGGCCCGCGATCTGTTGCTGATACAACGCTTGCAGCAGGAGTTCGCGTGCCCGTGTTCGGGCCCCGGTTGAAGAAGCTTTTGCCATTATTGAATTCCGAGCAGGTCTCTAGTCGATGCGCCGTAACAGGTTGACCATCTCGATGACAGCCAGGGTCGCTTCCTCACCTTTATTGCCGGCTTTGGTACCGGCACGCTCGATGGCTTGTTCGATCGTATTTACAGTCAGGATACCCATCCCTATTGGAACAGAGTGCTTCGTAGCAACTGACGCAATGCCATTCACGCATTCGCCCGCCACATAATCGAAATGGGGTGTGCCACCACGAATGACGGCGCCGAGGGCGATAATTCCATCGCAGCGACGGCTCGCTGCCAGTTTGTCGACGGCCAACGGCATCTCAAATGCACCCGGAACGCGAATGATCTCTATATCGGCATCGGCCGCGCCATGTTGATGCAAACAACGAATAGACGCTCGCAGCAAAGAGTCCACAATAAAGTCATTGAAGCGGGCCGCCACGATACCGATGTGCGCATCGCGGAACACGAGGTCCCCTTCAGTTGTCTTTATTTTTTCCATTAGTCCTCAACGTACTCCGTAATTTCCAGATCAAACCCGGAGATCGCATGCATTTGCTTGGGGGCTGATAATACACGGATTTTCGACAGGCCGAGATCGCGCAGAATTTGTGCACCAACCCCGTACGTCCGGAATACTGACTCGCCGTCGCGGCGTGCCCCAAGCTCATCATCGCGCTGGTCAAGGGCTTCTACGGAATCCATAAAGTCACGAGAGGTCTCCTGTTCACGAAGGACCACAACAACTCCCGCATCCTCTTTGGCAATCCGCGCGATCGCTGAATCCAGTGGCCAGCCCAGCGCGCGACTCTTGACGCCAATCACATCGCCGAGCGTATCCTGCAAATGAACACGCACCAGCGGATTCTCAACCTTCTCGAGGTCGCCCGCGATTAGCGCCACGTGTACCGCCTGATTAATGCGGTCGTCGTAGCAGATCATCTTGAATTCGCCATGCTCGCTGTCTATGTGGCGCTCGGCGATACGTTCGACATTGCGCTCCTTTTCCAGGCGGTAACGAATCAGATCGGCAATCGTGCCAATACGGACATCGTGGGCACGCGCGAATTTTTCCAGATCGGGGCGTCGCGCCATACTGCCGTCTTCGTTAAGAATTTCCACGATAACTGCCGCTGACTCCAGCCCTGCCAGTCGTGCCAGATCGCAGCCCGCCTCCGTGTGCCCGGCCCGGGTTAACACCCCGCCCGGCTGCGCCATGACCGGAAAAATATGTCCCGGCTGACTAAGGTCTTCCGGCCGCGCATCAGCTGCAACAGCCGCCTGCACTGTTCGCGCACGATCGTGCGCTGAAATACCGGTCGTGATGCCTTCAACGGCTTCGATTGAAATCGTAAAATTTGTTCCGTGATGCTGATCAGTTTCGCTGACCATCAACGGCAGGCGAAGCTGCGCACATCGTTCGCGTGACAACGTCAGACAAATAAGGCCGCGCCCATGAGTCGCCATGTAATTGATGTCTTCAGGCCGCACTTTTTCTGCCGCCATCAAAAGGTCGCCTTCATTCTCGCGATTTTCATCGTCAACCATGATGACCATCTTGCCGGCACTTATGTCAGCAATAATGTCTTCAATGTCGCTGAATGAATTGCCAGCCGCACTAGGGTGCAGCGTAGTGTTGTCAGACATAACCATTTGCCTTCAAGAAATTTAGCGAAAAGCCGTCAGCATTGTCGTCCCCACTTCCAGCCAATAAGCGCTCGATGTAACGAGCGAGCAGATCAACCTCGATATTGACGTCGGTACCAACCGAGAAGCCGCCAATAGTCGTAGTCTCGGCCGTATGCGGGATGATATTCAAGTCAAACGTATTTGCCGATACCGCATTGACGGTAAGACTGACGCCATCGACGCAGACCGACCCTTTTTTCGCAATATATCGCGCAAAGTCAGCGGGAATTTCTATAACCAGGCGTATGGACCGCGCATCACTTTGCTGATCAAGCACTTTACCCAGGCAGTCCACATGACCGCTGACCAGATGTCCTCCGAGGCGATCACCCAAGCTTAACGACGGTTCCAGGTTTACCTGTGATCCAACCTCCAGACTGCCCAATGAAGTCACTGCCAGAGTCTCCGTAGAGACATCCGTGTCGAATCCGTCGTCTCGCAACCGGATTGCCGTGAGGCAAACACCATTGACCGAAATGCTGTCGCCGACCGCGTATTCGTTAAACGGCAGACCAGCCGAAGAAATTGCCAGGCGCACGTCGCCACCGACCTCATCCATTGCCGTCACCGTGCCTTGTGCCTGAATGATCCCCGTGAACATCAGCGCTCGCGTACCGGGATCGCCGTTATGCGCATGTCACTACCAACCTGTACAACATCAATAATAGTCAGCTCCATTCCATCGGCGAGGTTCTTCCACGACGGTGTCGTCACCATACCCATTGTCTCACTGCCAAGTATTCTTGGCGCCTGGTAGATTATGACTTCGTCAACCAGATGTTGTTCCAGAAGACGACCTGCAACCATTGGTCCAGCTTCGACCAAAACATCGTTCACTTCGCGCTGCGCGAGATCTGCAAGTACCCGCCTAACATCAACCCGCCCGTTTTCACCAGCCAGCTTGACGATGGTCGCACCGGAGTAGTCGATCGATTGCGAGTTGGCGTCGTCACAACAATAGATAAGTGTTTCGCCAGGCAGCGACAACATGCTGGCCGTTGGCGACATGCGCAGCTGGCTATCCAGCACAACCCGGTACGGTTGTCGGTCGTACGGGTTCAGATTCTTATCTCGGACCGTGAGCGACGGGTCGTCTGCGATGACCGTGCCGACACCGGTCAGGATTGCGCCGACGCTGGCCCGCAACTCCTGCACTTCGGCTCGCGCATCCGGTCCGGTAACCCACTGACTTTCACCGCTGGCCATCGCAATGCGCCCGTCTATGCTGCAGGCAATTTTCAGGCGCACACGCGGTCGGCCACGTTGTACCCGACTCAGGAAGCCCGCCGTCAGCATGTCGACTTCGCGCCGCATGAGTCCACTGCGAACAGGCACGCCCGCGGCTTCAAGCTGGGCAACACCCTGCCCGTTCACCTTGGGATTAGGGTCTTCACGCGCAATAACGACTTCACTAATTCCTGCGGCAATGAGCGCGTCACAACACGGTGCGGTCTTGCCCTGGTGTGAGCACGGCTCCAGTGTCACGAAAGCCGTTGCTCCCTGTGCATTGTCGCCAGCTGCCTCGAGTGCGTTAGGTTCCGCATGTGCTTCGCCCGCCCGCTGGTGCCAGCCTTCGCCGACGATCGTATCGTCCTTGACCAGCACACAACCGACCATCGGATTCGGGTGCGCACCAAACCTGCCGTTCGCCGCAAGTTGCAAGGCGCGTTGCATGAATTCACGGTCTCGTAGGGAAAATTCTGACATTGGTCGTTACTTCTTCTTGCCGAGCAACTCTGGCAGCAGAGACATCTGCTCACGACTCGCGGCAGTCTCGGATATTCGTTGCAGGCGTTTGATCTCCTCTTCGAATTCTGTGACGTCCTGGAAGCGCCGATACACCGAGGCGAATCGAACGTAGGCTATTTCGTCCAGCGCACGCAATTCCTCCATAACCAGATCTCCGACGAGTCGCGATGGCACTTCGCGCTCACCCATTGTTCGCAAGCGATGAATCAGGCGCTCGACAGCCTCTTCAAGTTCGTCGCTTGGCACAGGCCTTTTCTCAAGTGCGCGTGTCATGCTGCTGCGCAGCTTGGACTCATCGAATGGCTGGCGCGAGCTATCATTCTTGATCAGGCGCGGCATGACGAGTTCGGCAGACTCAAAGGTCGTGAATCGTTCGCTGCAATCGAGGCATTGACGACGGCGGCGAATTTGCCGACCGTCGGCGGCCAGGCGCGAATCGATGACTTTCGTCTCTTCATGGCTGCAGAACGGACAATGCATGGGGTTTTGTCGCTAGGCGTAAACCGGAAAGCGCTTGCAAAGAGCGAGCACCTGTTCACGCACACGTGCGTTGGTCTCCTCGTTGTCGAGATCATCCAGTATATCCGCTATCCAACCGCTAAGCTCTCGCGTCTCGTCGGCGCCAAAGCCGCGTGTCGTGATCGCTGGTGTGCCCAGACGCAGCCCGCTGGTCACAAAGGGTGACTGCGGGTCATTCGGCACTGCGTTCTTGTTTACAGTGATATTGGCGCGGCCGAGCGCTGCATCAGCATCCTTACCAGTGATGCCCTTGTCGATAAGGCTGACGAGCATCAGGTGATTGTCGGTGCCACCCGAGATTATCGGGAAGCCACGCTCAGCCAGGACCTCGGCCATGACCTTAGCGTTTACACAGACCTGTTCCTGATATTCCTTAAAGGACGGATCCATCGCTTCTTTGAACGCGACTGCCTTGGCCGCGATAACGTGTTCCAGCGGCCCTCCCTGGGTACCGGGAAACACCAGCGAGTTGAAGCGCTTGGTGAGTGCGTCGTTGGCTTTGGCCAGGATAATGCCACCGCGCGGTCCCCGCAGAGTCTTGTGTGTTGTGCTCGTGCAGACGTCCGCGATCTGCACCGGGCTCGGATAGTGCCCGGTAGCGATCAGACCTGACGCATGAGCCATATCTACCATCAAGTAAGCGCCAACACTGTCGGCGATATCACGAAACCGCTGCCAGTCGATAACGCGCGAGTAGGCTGAGAATCCGGCGACGATCATCTTGGGCTGGTGCTCTTTGGCCAGCGCCTCGACCTGGTCGTAGTCGATCTCGCCGGTCTCAGGAACAAGACCGTATTGAAAAGCGTTATACAACTTGCCTGAAAAATTCACTTTCGAGCCGTGCGTCAAGTGCCCACCCTCGGCCAGACTCATGCCAAGAATGGTATCGCCGGGCTCGCACAATGCCATGTAGACGGCGGCGTTTGCCTGAGACCCCGAGTGCGGCTGAACATTCGCGTAGTCGGCGCCGAATAATTGTTTCGCCCGCTCTATTGCCAGCACTTCCGCGTCATCGACATATTCGCAGCCGCCGTAATAGCGCTTACCCGGATAGCCTTCCGCGTACTTGTTGGTTAGCACAGAACCCTGCACCGCCATAACGCGCGGACTCGCGTAGTTTTCTGATGCAATCAGTTCGACGTGTTCTTCCTGACGCCGCGATTCCTGCGCGATGGCTTTCGCTAAATCAGGATCGTAAGACTCAAGTGTCGTGGTGGTATCGAACATGGGGTAGAACTCCGGGTAATTAGGACAGGCATTAGCGCGATGTTACTGATTAGTCAGCATCGACGAAAGACTGTACGACCCTAGTCCAGGCGCGCGCCAGATTCTTCCGATTGTACCCGCCACCACCCGTACCAACGATGCGGCCCTCGCAATGCTTGTCAGCCAGGCGGCAGAGCCCGGCGGCGGCACTGGCATGTGCTTCTTCGGTAAAGCAAAGATGTGTTATCGGGTCGCCTTCGAGGCTATCGGCGCCGCCCTGGAACAGGATAAATTCGGGCTTCGCATCTTCCAGGTACTGTTCGACCCGCTCCCAGGCGCGCCGGAACTCAGAATCGTCCGCGCCCGGTGCCACTGGAATATTGAGTTTGGTACCGCGCGCTTTGCCGGTGCCTGTTTCTTCGGCGGAACCAGTGCCGGGATATAGGTATCGCCCGTCCTCGTGCACATCGGCAAAGATCAGGTCCGGGTCGTCGACGAAGCCGTAGAACACACCATCTCCATGATGCGCGTCGATATCGATATAGGCTGTTCTCTGCACGCCATACTTCTTGCGCAGGTATT
>JBPCXZ010000194.1:0-5032 GCA_051008055.1 Woeseiaceae bacterium | reverse complement strand
CGTGGCTTCAACAGCGAGTCGACGCAACGGCTTTGCCTGCTCGAAACGAATGTACGGGCTGACGCGGCTCGAAGGCTTAATGTCTTCGAGCTGAATTTTCTCAAGCTGCCGGGCACGCGACGTGGCTTGTTTCGCTTTTGAGGCGTTGGCAGAGAAGCGGCTGACAAACGCCTGCAACTCGCCCATCTTGGCTTTCTTCTTGGCGTTGTCTGCGTACATGCGCTCACGCTGCTGCGTTGCTGCTGTCATGTACTCGTCGTAATTGCCTGGGAAGAGCTGCAGCTTGCCGTAGTCCAGATCGGCCATGTGCGTGCAGACACGGTTCAGAAAATGCCGGTCATGCGAAATGATGACCATCGTCGACTTGCTCGAATCCAGAAAATCTTCCAGCCAGCGAATGGTATTGATATCAAGGTTGTTGGTGGGCTCGTCGAGCAGCAACACGTCCGGGTCGGAAAACAGCGCCTGTGCGAGCAGCACCCGCAGCTTCCAGCCCGGGGCGACGGCGCTCATGGGCCCTTGGTGCTGACTGACCGGGATACCGATGCCCTCCAGGAGTTCGCCGGCCCGCGATTCCGCCGAATAGCCGTCCATTTCCGCAAACTCACTCTCGAGATTGGCGACCAGGACGCCTTCTTCGTCACTCATCTCGGGCAGCGAGTAGATGCGCTCACGTTCCTGCATCACGGCCCAGAACTTCTCGTAACCCATCATCACCACGTCCAGTACGCGGTATTCCTCATACGCGAACTGGTCCTGCGACAGCTGCCCGACACGAGCGTCCGGCTCGATGGAGACGTTGCCAGCCGTGGGCTCCAGCTCTCCGGCCAGAATTTTCATCAAGGTTGATTTGCCGCAACCGTTCGCGCCAATCAGGCCATAGCGATTGCCATTGCCGAAGGTCGCGGAAACATCTTCGAACAGGGGTTTAGCGCCGAACTGAATCGACAGGTTGTTTGCAGAAATCATGGGTTTGGCTCGGGCAGGGGTGTATCAGCGGCCGGATGCTATCATGCTCCGCCTTCCGGTGGGGCCTCCACCGTATTTTCCGACGCCAGAGCGACACCATGTCCAAGTCCGATGCCAAGCAAGGCACGACCAGTTTTCGCGATCTCAAGCTATCCGACCCTTTAATAAGGGTGCTGGATGAGATCGGCTATGAAACACCCACCCCAATTCAGAGCCAGGCGATACCGCCATTGATGAGCGGCCGTGACCTCTTGGGGCATGCACCCACGGGCACTGGCAAGACCGCCGCATTCGCCTTGCCGCTACTGTCCGACATCGACGTGCAGAACAAGAACGTGCAGGTGCTAACCCTCACGCCGACGCGTGAGCTGGCCATTCAGGTGGCGGAAGCGTTTCAGGCTTATGCATCGCACATCAAAGGCTTTCATGTGCTGCCCATCTACGGCGGCCAGGAATACGGCGGCCAGATTCGGCAACTCAAACGCGGTGTACAGGTTGTCGTCGGCACCCCCGGCCGTTTGATGGACCACATGCGAAAGGGCACTTTGAAACTCGGCGACCTGCAGGCCGTGGTCCTGGACGAAGCAGATGAAATGCTGCGCATGGGATTCATTGAAGAAGTGGAGTGGATACTCGATCAAACACCGGACAAGCGTCAGATGGCGTTATTCTCTGCAACGATGCCCAGGCAGGTTGAACGCATCGCGCGGCGTTACCTGAATGATCCGGCAGAGATTTCGATCAAGGCACGCACCGCCACAGCAGAAACCATTCGCCAACGTTATTGGCAGGTGAGTGGGCTGCACAAACTGGACGCGCTGACACGCATACTCGAAGTCGAAACCTTCGACGGCATTCTGATATTCGTTCGCACTAAAACCGCGACCACGGAACTCGCCGAAAAACTTGAAGCGCGTGGCTACGCCGCTGCAGCCATGAACGGAGACATGGCACAGAAGCATCGTGAACAAACCGTGGAGCGCTTGAAGAAAGGCTCACTGGATATTCTGGTTGCAACGGATGTGGCAGCGCGTGGTCTCGACGTCGACCGAATCAGCCATGTCATTAACTACGATGTTCCCTACGACACCGAGGCGTACATTCATCGCATCGGCCGTACGGGAAGGGCGGGCCGGCGTGGTGATGCCATCCTATTTGTCGCGCCACGTGAACGACGCATGTTGTCCGCGATCGAAAAAGCCACGCGGCAGAAAATCGAGCAGATGGTGCTGCCGAGTACGGAAGTCGTGAACAACAAACGCATTGCCGATTTCAAGCAGAAAATTACCGACACGCTTAGCCTGGGTGAGCTTGGCTTCATGCAGGGCCTCGTCGAGCAGTACCGCCAGGAGCACGATATTCCTGCGGTCGAGATTGCAGCCGCGCTGGCGAAGATGACCCTTGGCGATAAGCCGATGCTACTGGGTCCCGACAAGAACAGCGGCAAGGCAAAGATGAAGCCGCTTAAAGATGTGGCCAGTGGTGCGGAACGTTACCGGATAGAGGTCGGTCATGTGCACGGCGTCAAGCCGGGCAATATCGTTGGTGCTATCGCCAACGAGTCGGGTCTGGACGGTGAGCATATCGGGAGCATCGAAATCGAGGCGGAGTACAGCCTGGTTGATCTCCCTACCGGGATGCCAAAGGACGTATTTCAGGACCTGAAGAAAACCCGGATCTGCGGCCAGGCGATGAATATTTCCTTGTTCGGTGAATCCAGACCTCCGCGAAAACGCAAAGGCAGGCCGAACCCTAAAGGAAAGCCCAAAGGAAAAGGTAAGGGAAAACCCAAGCGGAAGGGCAAGTCGAAGCCCAAGCCGCGGAACAAGAAACCCAGCAAGCCTAGCAAGTAGGGGTTCCTTGCATTCATCGACAGAATAAAGCGCCCCCATTTCTGGAGGCGCTTTATTCATATCGCATGCAAACTTCTGATCAGTTCAGGTCGAATCGATCCAGCGACATAACCTTGGTCCAGGCGACAACGAAGTCTTCGATAAACTGCTCTTCGCTATCATCAGAAGCATAGGCCTGTGCTAGCGCACGCAGCTCTGAGTTAGAGCCGAACACCAGGTCCACTGGCGTTGCTGTCCACTTGAGGTCGCCCGACGCGCGGTCTCTGCCTTCGTAGATGCCTTCTTCCTTGTCCGACTTCACCCACACCGTGGACATGTCGAGCAAGTTGATAAAGAAAGCATTGTTCAAGGTGCCCGGTTCGGCGGTCAGCACACCGTGCGACGATTCGCCGGTGTTCGCGTTCAGCGCACGCATGCCACCAATCAGCGCCGTCATCTCCGGTACCGTCAAGGACAGCATGTCGGCTTTCTCGACCATCATCTTCGCCGGTGATCCATAGCTGGCGCCGCTGTAGTAGTTACGGAATGCATCCGCGGTCGGCTCCAAAACGGCGAACGACTCGACGTCGGTCATCTCTTGCGATGCGTCGGTTCGTCCAGGCGTGAACGGAATCTCTACAAGATAGTCAGCGTTGCTGCCGGCCTGCTCTACGGCAGCGATGCCACCGAGCACGATCACGTCAGCAAGAGACACTTGCTTGTCACCGCGCTGCGACTCATTGAAGTCAGTCTGAATTTCAGCCAGGCGGCCTAGTACCTTCGCAAGCTCCTCGGGACTATTTGCTGCCCAGTCCTTTTGCGGGGCGAGCCGAACGCGCGCGCCATTTGCGCCACCGCGCATGTCCGAGCCGCGATACGTTGAGGCCGATGCCCAGGCAGTCCTGGCCAACTCGGAGCCGGTCAAACCGGAATCCAGAATATCGGCCTTAAGACTCTCCGCATCGTCATCGCTGATGAGCTCATGAGTCACGGCCGGGACCGGGTCCTGCCAGATGAACACTTCTTCGGGCACTTCACTACCGACGTAACGGGAGCGCGGGCCGAGGTCGCGATGCGTCAACTTGAACCAAGCTTTGGCGAAGGCTTCATCGAATTCTCGCGGGTTCTTGAGGAAACGCTCAGAGACAGCACGGAAACCCGGGTCCTGCTTCAGCGCCATATCGGTCGTCAGCATGATCGGCGGGTTACGTTTGCCCTCAACATGCGCGTCCGGAACGGCACTGTGCATGTCCTTGTTAGTCGGTACCCATAGTGTTGCACCGGCTGGCGTCTCAGCCTGTTCCCACTCGAAATTCAACAGGTTGCTAAAGAACAGCATGGACCACGCGGTTGGCGTCTGGGTCCAGGCACCTTCGAGGCCACTCGTCATCGTGTCCTCGGCGTTGCCCTTGCCACACTTGTTCTTCCACCCCAGTCCCTGTTCCTCAATGTCGGCAGCGGCAGGTTCCGGGCCGACGCAGTCACCAGTTCTGGCGCCGTGCGTCTTGCCCAAGGTATG
This sequence comes from Woeseiaceae bacterium, assembly GCA_051008055.1. Taxonomy (GTDB): domain Bacteria; phylum Pseudomonadota; class Gammaproteobacteria; order Steroidobacterales; family Woeseiaceae; genus UBA1847. The sequence continues at coordinate 712 of JBPCXZ010000194.1, read as the reverse complement.
ACCACCTGCGACCAGGGCAACGATCTCTTCGTCATTCATCGCCATGCGGCCGAACGACTCACGCATGTCCGCGGCGGCGGAGAGCGGATCACCGTTACCGCCAGGTCCTTCCGGGTTTACGTAAATCAAACCCATCTGTACAGCGGCCAGCGGTTTTTCGAGTTTGCCATCTTCGTCATAGCGGGCATTGTTCTCGAGCCACTCGGTCTCGGCACCCCAATAAACATGATCGGCTTCCCAGTCATCGACACGTCCACCGGCAAAGCCGAACGTCTCAAAACCCATCGATTCGAGTGCCACGTTGCCGGCCAGAATCATCAGATCAGCCCAGGAAACGTTGCGGCCGTACTTTTGTTTGACAGGCCACATGATGCGGCGTGCTTTGTCGAGGTTGGCGTTGTCGGGCCAGCTGTTGAGTGGTTCGAAGCGCTGCTGGCCACCGTCTGCACCGCCGCGTCCATCGTGAACACGATAGGTTCCCGCGCTGTGCCACGCCATGCGTATCATAAGGCCACCGTAGTGCCCCCAATCGGCAGGCCACCAGTCTTGTGACGTGGTCAGCACGGTCTCGATATCTGCTTTAAGCGTGTCGAGGTCGACACTAGCGAACGCTTCGGCATAATCGAAGTCGTCACCATATGGATTTGACCTGGCATCGTGCACACGAAGTTGCTCGAGATTGAGCGTCGCAGGCCACCAGTCTTTGTTCGTC
>JBPCXZ010000193.1:0-6075 GCA_051008055.1 Woeseiaceae bacterium | reverse complement strand
TTTGTCAGTAAATCGGCCCTGACGCGCATCAAAGAAGAGGGTGTTACTCAACTACTCGTCGGTTTGGAGCTTGAGGGCACTCCGCTCGCCAGTTCTAACGATGAGCATTGGCCCATAACCAAAGATGGGCAATTTGTCGGTCGAGTTACGTCCGCTGTTTATTCGCCACGCCTGAAAAGAAACATCGCGCTGGCGATGATAGCGCGCCAGTATGCCGAGATCGGCACGCGCGCGGTCGTCGAATCATTTGTGAAATCGCGAAACTGCAAAGTCGTTCCCAAACCGTTTTACGACCCCAAGAAATCGACCGCGGCACAAACTTAGATCACACCTAACGTCATCTGCCCCCAAAAAAACTCCCCAGTTTGTTAGCGGAGTCAATCAGTGAGTGTGTGTCCCAACTAATCAGCAAAGTCGGAATTAGTGGCAGCGCACCCTGCACGCCCTTAACACTAGGCGACTGGTATCAAAGAGTGCATCCTGGGCACGTGAAGATTCAATCGGTGCCCACTTTGGTGCCCAAACCAGGATCATCTACCGTCACACAAGAACATCTGCTGCGTCGCGAATCTGACGTTTTACGTGCTCTTGGGTTATCTTGGGTCATGTTGGAAAGTGAAATCTGTTCACTGAAAATCCGCGTGTCGTCAGCAAAGCGCAGGAACTACCAGCCCTGGAAGAAACTTCCATCCGCGAAATCCCAAAGCAGCGTAACGTAATAACGCGTATCCCAGTCTTGATCCGACAGCGGCACCTCCACGCCCAGGTTCAGTGCGACATGGCCGCCGCGGGTCAGGCCGATACGGACCTGCGGCAGGGCCGTCCACTCGAGATCGCCGTTGCGCGAGCGGAACGGGTTCGTGGCCGTGACTTCGAGAGCGGGAAAAATGCGTCGCGGCCACGGCGTGTGCGTCCAGTGCACGATGCCCGCGAGCTCAGCCTCGCCGTCGTTGGTGCCCTCAAACGGGAATTTCAGCCGCAGGCTGCTCTGAAATATCCAGTCATCCGACAGCACGCGCCCGTAGGCGATATAAGTCTGCAACTCACCATCGCCCTCGGCCTCAACCGGAATGGCCCAGACCGCGGCGGCTGAAAGAATATGCTGCTGGCTGAACGAAAGCGCTCGCTTGTAGCCAATTTCCGCCTCTGTGAGCTCCGACACATCGCCTTCAGACTCATAGACCAGTTCCACTATCGCCTGACCGGCCCTGCCGATTCGCTTTTCGAATTCGAGCACATGCTTCTGCGAGTTATCGCCATCCTGGTCGGAAAAGCGGCCCTTATATACCACCTCATCCTCGGGGAATGCTTTTTTCGTGCGTGTCGGCAGAAACAGGTTCATTTCACCTGGTGGATACGCCAGAGTATCGACGAGCGACTTGATGTATGCGGTGACGTTCGCGATATCGTCATCACTCAATACCTCGCCCTGAGCCGGCATCTGCTCGGCGAGTCCCAGCGCGTGACCGCCGTGCTTGATCACCATCTCCCAGTCACTGGCGGGCTCGCGGCTGTTGAAAAGAGGATCGGAGAAATCGGCCGGCATGACACCGAGCCCTTCGACCACCGGGTTGTCTGGGTCCGGACGGCCACTCAATCCGTGGCAAACGGCACATTGTGCGGCGTAAATTTCCTGACCCTTGCGCAGGTCCGCGCCCTCGACCTGCGCGGGCGACAGCAAAGCTATAAGAACAAATAGTAGTGTCGATTGAAGCGTAACGACGATGCTGACTCTCACTGCTGCCTCTCAATAATTCGAAACGGTGATTTCCATCCACCATTTACCTGACTCGGAAAGCGGCATAAATCAGTGCTTTTACTTACCGGGCGCGCGCGGGCGAGGATATCGATCAGCCGCAGTGGACAGAGACCAGCGATTCGGCGTGTCGGTGGTTCGGTCCGCCCCTGGCCGCCAAAAACGTAACGCCCCCGAACTGGGCGGCCATGACCTGCCATCGAGAATCCCGGAAATGCTATGCTTTCGCGCATTCAGGGTCACGGTCTAGTGCATGTCAGAGTCGGGCGGAAAAGGCATAATCAGCGAGCTCAGACGCCGCAATGTATTTCGCGTAGCCATAGCGTACGTTGTCGTTACCTGGTTGTTGCTTCAGGTCGTCGATATTCTCGTGCCCATGCTGGCGCTGCCTGAATGGGTGGGCCGTCTCATTTTCCTTCTCCTGATTGTTGGCTTCCCGGTCGCATTGCTGTTTGCGTGGGCATTCGAGCTGACTCCCGAGGGCGTCAAGCTTGAGAAAAACGTCGATCGCAGCGCTTCGATTACCCATGCAACGGGGCGCAGGCTCGATCGCGCCATAATCGGCGTTCTTGTTGTTGCACTCGCAGCAGCCGTTTACGCTAATTTTCAAGATGACCCGAAACCCGTGCCCGCAACGGCGAATACTGAACAGGTTTCGAGTGACGACGCGATCGAAGTTTCAGCAACGTCCGACAAACCGTCAATTGCCGTATTGCCGTTCGCTAATCGTAGCGCGAATCAGAGCGACGAATTCTTCGTTGACGGTATGCATGACGATCTGTTGACGCAGCTGGCGAAGATCTCTGGCCTGAAAGTGATCTCCAGAACGTCGGTGCTGCAATATCGCGACACCGAAAAGTCGATGAAGGTCATCGGCGACGAACTCGGCGTAAAAGCACTGCTCGAAGGCGGTGTGCAACGCGCCGGAGACCGAATCCGGATTAATGTCCAGCTCATCGATGCCAGCACAGACGAGCACCTGTGGGCCGAAACCTACAATCGTGAACTCACCGCCGACAACATATTCGAGATCCAGGGAGAGATGTCGCTCGAGATTGCCAATGCTTTGCATGCCGCCTTGTCGCCTGACGAACAACAACGCATCAGCGATCGGCCGACAGACAGCATAGCGGCCTACGAGGCCTACCTGTTTGGCAGGCAACGTCTTGCGACGCGAAATGGGGACGCGGTAGAAGAAGCGATCGACTATTTCAAGATCGCAGTCGAACAAGATGAAGGTTTTGCTGATGCGATCGGGTCGATGGCAGAAGCGTACATGGTACAAGTCAATGCTGGCACGTTGTCTCTGGAGGACATGCTGCAAAAGGTTGGTCCGCTGGCTGCAAAGCTCGAAGAGCTTAACCAGGAAAGCGGCATCGTCTACAACGCACTGGGTGGTTTCGCCGAGTATCAGGGTGACGTCGAGCTGGCGGAGGCCTACTACCGAAAGGCAATCGAGGTCAGCCCGGGGTATACAACAGGCTATGTCTGGCTGGCGCTTCTTCTTTCGAACTTCACCGGTGACTTTGAAGAGGCTGCGCAGCTCTACCAAAAAGCCGCGGATCTTGACCCCATGGCAACCCTGCCGCGTTACAACCTGGCGACGCAATTGAGTTCTCTGGGCCTTCGTGATGAGGCGATGGCAGAGATCAAGAAGGGCATCGAGATTGACCCAAGCGTCGCGACGACTTACTCATTCGGTGGCTGGCTGCTTTCGAGCAGTTTTGGCCGCATAGCTGAAGGATTAGCCTGGGCTCAACAAGGTGCGGCGCTTGACCCGGCCAATTTGGGCGTAGTCCCGGCGTTCTATATGTCGCTCGGCGACTTCGCAACAGCACGAATCTGGCGAGAGTCGTACAAAGATTCCAATCCTGGTACCAGCTGGGGCGGCGAGCAACAAATCGCGTTGCTCCAGTATGAAGGTAAGACGCAGGAGGCCGCCGAAGACGCGACAAGGTATCTCGATCAACCACGCGATACCGCATTCTTCCCCGATGTCCTGCGGGCTATTCGCGATCACTTTCTAAATGTTGAGCGCGAAGCGGACGCGATCGAGGTCTATCGAAGCATCTATCCAGAACTGCTGCTGGAATCTCCCAATGTAAATCGAGCAAACCTTCAAGCAGCGGTGGATCTTGTACTGCTGCAGCAGCAGGCCGGTGAGTCGACGGATGCGTCGGTTCTGGCCGAACGCACGTTTCCGGTTCTTGATGAGGCGCCGGTATTCTCACCCTTTGGCAAGTTCCTGTTGGAGGTTGAGTTGCACGCGATCCTCGGTGACCGCGATAAGGCGATCGATGTATTGTCGACGATTGTCGATTCGGGATGGACGGCCTATGTGAATCCAAACAACCGCAATCTGGCGGGCATCGCCAACGATCCTGACTACCTGCGCCTGATGGAGGTAATACGGCACCGGGTCGATGCCGAACTTGCCAAAGTTCGCGCCATGGAAGAGCAGGGTTTGTTGGCACGTACGCCAGCTGATCTGGCGAATATACAGTTTGAGCTTGGCTTGTAGTCGGGCAGATTACATCTGCCAGAAGTGGCCTGCATCAGCGAAGATTGACGCATGACCCCCGAAGGACAATGGGCTTATGTCAGATCAGATAACTGACCCTTCCCTTTGTATAGCAACCCACGCCTCAATCTTTTTTCTCACTTTGATTGGCTGAACTTTCCAATACATGATGAAGGGCGTGCCGTCTTTCTTATAGTTAATGGCTTTACCTTCAAATTTTTGTCCGGTCTTCAATGCTTCCGATAGGCGCGCGATAACTTTTTTATCGGTTCCCGTACCTTGAAGAATCCTTGGGGTTCTCCCGACGACCTCGGCAGGATCATGACCAGTTAGCTTCTTAAAGGCTTTATTTGCGTAGATAATTTTCCCTCTGGCGGTGGCGTCAGTAACTAGAATTGAATCAAAGCTGTTCTCTGTAAGCGCCTTCAATAGCGCCAGGCTGACTTCAGTATTGCCAATAGTTTTTTCGATTAGGGAGGCCATCTTTTACCTTTTTAAAGTTGAATTTGAAAGTTATACGCAGCCAGATTAAATTGGGATCAGAACCAGTTACTTAGTGCCACCAAAACAGCGCACTTCCGTCACCTCTGCCTTAATCGTGCTTACGCTTCATCGATCGACGAGTCCTTTGCGACTCCTTTTCTGTTAGAGGGATCTTCTGAGGCTTTAAGAAATTCACGGGCAGTTAATGCAAGTCCCGTTAGCATTAGAGCGAAAACGACAAAAGCAAAACCTAGAATAGTCGAGCTACTCATTGTCTCCTCCCGATTATTCCCATCAATTTGAAGTAGATACCAAAGCACAATATCGAGGGCACCCATAAAGCAGTGAAAAGGCCTTCTTCGCGATTCCCCGTGAACCATAAGTACCCGGACAATGCGAAAGATATTGCTACTGCTAGCAAGATGAATTTGTCTGAATTCTTAATCATTTTTTGACTCCTTTTCTAACCTGAAACAAGCAATTGCAGCAATGAGACAGCTTGCTACGGCCACGCTGGCGAGAGTTCGTTCTCCAGAACTGCCGCCAATAGACAGGTGATTTGTGGGCAATAGGCCGAGCATTCCAGCCATCAACCATACAAGCGATGGGACCAGAAAAATTATGCTGAGGACTACTGCTGCACGGGCTATTCGCATAAGAAGAAAATCACTCCAAACCTTATTTTTGAAACCGCAGTTCTAGCAAATTGAATTCATACATCATTCAATCTGTCTAAATGTCGATCCCATTCAAAGGTCGGTTTGGATCATCAGTAGTCGTTGATTGTTCGCTTTGAAGCGAAAGAGCTATGACCGTGACAACCGAAACCAGATTTGCTTCGGATCGACATCTCAACTCTACACGGAAACCGGTTTGAGTTGCGGGCTGAAACGTAACAAATCGTATCAGCCGCTGGCCACTATTCTCTGAATTCATCCTTCAGCTCTACGCCAAGTCCAGCGCCGGCAGGGACCGTTATTTTTCCTTCGTTGTCCAACGCGAATGGATTGTTCTTTAGAGCATCCATAATCGATTTGTGCGGCCAGACTTCAACCATGCAGTATTTGGCGTCAGACAATGTTGCTTGAAATTGTAAATCGGCGGCTAGTCCGATGGCTGTATTCCAGCCGTGCGGAATCACGTTAATATCATTTTTATTGGCGGCATTTCGAATGGACTGCATCTGGGTCAAGCCGCCAACTCTTGTGCAGTCAGGCTGCAGAATATTGACAGCTTTTCGCCGCGACGCGTTCTCAAAGTCTTGCAGAAGAATAAAATCCTCGCCTCCAGCAATAGCAATGTTGGCGGTACTAGT
>JBPCXZ010000192.1:0-5031 GCA_051008055.1 Woeseiaceae bacterium | reverse complement strand
GTGCCCTCGGTTATCTGCATCGTTTCCAGTGAGTGCAGGAGATTCAGTAGCTCCAGGCCATAGAGTTCCCGCTCTTTCAAGGCGGCCAGAATGACCAGCTCGAGCGATCCCTTGCGAAGCTGCACATCCCATTTTGCCTCTGATTGTTTTGCCTGCGACATACCTGAGCCCTGCGTTACATAGTTACTATGTTATACAAGGTATCAGGTTTTGCAAGTCTTTTTATTCTGGTTTGAGTTCACCTGAAAAACTGTGACGAGAGTTTGACGAAATACTCGTCATTGTTGTCTTTCATGCTCTTGCTCCGATGCGATGCTCTGAGGACCCCGCGTAGCATTAAACCTGCTTATGGTCCGAACCAGTATGAGCACACAAATGAGACCGGTGACTGGCGCCAGAATGGCGAGTGTGTTGTAGCCGCCTTTTTCGACCAATACGCCACCTACTGCGGCGCCGGGTGCGGCACCCAGCCACCAGACCGCGTCCGCCGAGACTGCCCAGCGACCCCGGTCGTCCATCTGGGCAAGGATACCGAGCATAAAAGGGACCAGAAAGTAATAGGCCATGTTCCAACCAAGGTAGCTCGCGGCAAACAGGATAGGCATCGTTCCCAATGCGAGAGTAGATGCGAAAACGGCATTGAATCCCAGGCCAATAACTATCGGTCGCAAGTTTCCAAAACGACCACCCATCCATGCCGCCAGCGCGCCGCCGGACAAACCCAGGAAAGCGGCGATGCCCAGAATCTCGCCTATTTGGATCTGATCCAGGCCTGTGCGCAGACCAAATTGTTCCAGAAACACCTGGGTGGCGCCCTGACCGATTTCAAATGTAAACAGGCCCACCATTATGACTAGTGCAAAGCGAGCGTTGGGAACATCGCGTACTCCCAGGCGTTCCGTAATACGTTCCCATAAGGAAAGGTTTTGCTCGACGGCCATGCTTTCTTGCATTTTTTCATCGGACCGTGGCGGGTTTAACCACAGGAGCAACGGCAGGCACAGCGCTGAAGCGGCGGCCATACCGTAGTATCCCCCCGAGGCCCCATAGGGAACAGTCAGGTAGGGCAGTACGGCGAGTTGTACTGCGGCTATCACACCCCAACTCAGACCGATGATTGCGAATATGCGTTGAGGATTTCGCGAAGAAGCCGCTGAAGCTGTCCCGGCAGCGCTAAGCAGACCGCCACCGAAGCCTGCCAACATCCGGGTCACTCTCACGACTTCAAAGCTGTCGGTGTATGCAGAAATCAGATTGACCGTGATGAGCAGCAATGCTCCTGCCGTTGCCGCTTTCACTCGCGAAATTCGCGACAGTGGTCCGGCAACAATCAGGGCAGTGAGCGCAAATACGGTCAGTTCCTGAGTGAACATGACGCCGACGGCGATCTCACCCAACTCGTAACGTGACATCAACGGGCCAAACATCTGTGCCTGCCCGTAGTAACTCATCTGTGCCAGAAACCAGCACGCTGTGCAGGAAACCAGAGTCCGAATGTAATCCCCGATCGCTGTTGTATCCGTGTTGGTGGAAGGCTCACTCACGTTCTGTATCTCCGTTAAGGTTTGATAGCGATTAGAAGTTGCTCTTCCGCTAGCGGCTACATGTCGCCTGTCGAATCATGCCAGTTAATAAAGGCTTCCGTAGACTCTGCTGGTAAAACTCTGTCGCGGCCTGAGTGCCATGGCTACTCGCTCGTATCGACGTTGCTCAGCTTGCGGTTCCAGTATCGTCGACGTGCTGCCAGGAATCGCTGCCACGGCCCGCCGTGGTAATGATTCATGTACATCGGATGCATGTGCGTACGATCCCAGGGCGTAAACCAGGATCGCGGGCGAAGCCCGGCAGCAATCCGCGGCGTGAAATACGGACCAAGGCGCTGCTGGACTGCGTTGAAGTGCCAGCCGGTATTGGCCTCGATGATGGAAGGCCCGTCTGGCGTAATTGCTATGTCCCAGCCGAACGTCTGCATGAAACCAAACGTCCTGGACGCTGCTTGGGCCAGTTCTAGCGCCTCCCTGAAAAAGGGCACCTGGAAGCCCTCAATGGCGACGCCAGTGTCGGGGTGGGTCGAATACTCGCTATCGTCGTACTTGCAATACGCCGTGCCGGCGATGCCGTTCTCGTCCACGCCCACGAAGAGTCCGCCAGCCGACATATTGTCCACGCGCGCGCCGCCCCGGCCGATTTTCAGGAACGGATTCATGCAGTGCCAGGTACCGTCGCCCGTTCGCGCTGTTGCGATTCGCACGGAGTTCAGCGCATGCGGATAGAGTTCAGCAAGGGCCGGATGATTTGGAACCTGCTCCTCGATAAGAAATCCGCGTTCGATGCGATCGACGTACTTGCTCCAGACCCAATCGGCATCAACCGGCGTTCCGTTAACATTGAATCTGTTCTCGTCCCAGTCCAGTAAGAAGATATCCGCACCACCACCACCGCCGTCGAACTTGCAAACGATCGGTACGTCGATAGCGGCGAATTGTTCGCGGAATGATTCGATTGTATTGACGGGGTAGTTGCTACCGACCTTCAGTAGTAGCCGGGGTGTGGGTAGACCAGCCCCCAGGATCAGCGCCTTCTGGATGCTCTTGACGACAAACATCGTGTCGTACCTGAGCGAATTGCCCTCGAACGGCCAGTACTTAGATCCGTTGGGACCCAGGTACATAGATTTTTCCTCCCACGACAGGCCGTCCTTATAGAAAGCGTAGCGGTAGTAGTCGCGGAAACAAGTATTGATGCGAATCTTGTGTTCGAAAAGTTCGTAGACCTGCTGCGGCAACGACTTATAAGGGCCCGCCTCGGCCACGAGTGACCGTACTGTGTCTGCTATTCGTCTGAGCCGTCTGATCAAGCAACAATGATGAACTATTTTGCCGCCTGCAGGAAGTTCTGCGTGCCGATCGAATCGACCTGGTTAAGTTGTATCTAGAGCCAGTCTACGAGGTTGTCTTCAGAAAAAGGTAAGCCAAAGCAACCGTTCGGATTTAGAGGGTCTGCTACCTTGTATTGGACCGCGAAAAATACTTTTTTGGAAACTACCGCACCGGCTTCAGAGTGACCGAGCGCAGCATGATCGGATGCCACAGCGATTCTTGCGGATGAATCCGGATCTCGGATTCTCCTGCGGACAATGTCAGTTGGCCAACGAGCTGGCTTTGAAATGACTTTTGGCCACTGGTCGCTTCTACGGTGACAGTTTCTTGCTCGTCGTTCGCCATTAACAGGAATCCGGCAGGCTGCTCCGCGGCAACTTCCACGTAAACATCGAAAGTACCAGGTTGATCGATCCTGACCAGCCAGCCCACTTGGCTGTGAATATCTGTCCACCCGTCCAGGTAGAAAACTGAGTCGCTGCCCTGCTTCAATTCCAATCTACCCCCATAGCCGGGGTTGTAGATGTTGCCGTCATCCATTGACAGCGCCAGAACGCCCTCCTCGCCCTGGCTTGGAAGTATCCGTTCGACGTCGAGCTTGCCCTTGATTTTCAGCACGATGACCGTGTCCACCTCATCAAGTGGTTCGTCAGGGAGCTGCAATACGACACCTGCAGGCGTTTCGTCGAATGTTACTTGTTGCTGGAAGTCCGCCATGAAATAGGCGCCGCTCACCTCGCTGTTAAGGCCGTCCACTCGTAGCAAGCCATCCGCAGGCCAGTCAAACACGTGCAGGTAAAGATCGGTCGCGTTCGGATACTCTTTCTTGGTGGCCCGCCCCCACTTGAGGCGCACAAAGGGGCTGGCGGTCGTGCCGTAGATCGATGCAGAATTCACATCCATCCAATCGCCAACGTCTTTGAGCCGCTCGACACTTTCCGGTGGGATCTCCCCACTGGCCATCGGCCCGACATTCAACAGGTAGTTGCCGCCTTTGCTGGCGACGTCGACCAAATTTCGAATCAACTGTTCACTGGACTTCCAGTCATCGTCGTAGGACTTGTAGCCCCAGGTGGTGTTCATTGTCTGACAGGCTTCCCAGTCGTAGTCCAGTCCGGTCGCCGGGATATGTTGCTCCGGAGTTCTGAGATCGCCGTCCACGCCGTACAACAAGCGGTTATTAACGATGATGCCGGGCTGCAGATCGACCAGGCCGTCGAACATGGCGGCCCGTTGCGGCGTCATATCGATCGGCGTATCCCACCACAGAATCGATATCTCGCCGTAGTTGGTGAACAACTCCTTGACCTGGGGTACGGCAATATCGCGGAGATACTCATCCATGTCCCCTTCCTGCGCCGGGTCCCAGCCCACACCATCCCAGAATGATCCGCCGGGATGAACCCAGTCCTGAGCCTGCGAGTAGTAGAAGCCAAGTTTGATGCCATGTTTCCGGGCCGCTTCGGCAAGGGGCTTTAGAAGATCTTTGCCATACGGGGTTGCCTCGACAACATTCCAGTCACTGGCTTTCGTTTCGAACAGCGCAAATCCGTCATGGTGCTTGGCGGTGATGACGATGTACTTCATGCCGGCGTCCTTGGCCATCAGCACCCAAGCTTCCGGGTCGTATTCGGTCGGGTTAAATTCCTTTGAGTACTCCTTGTAATCCGCCACCGGAATCTGCCCGTAGTGCATGATCCATTCGCCGATGTTCTCTATCTGCTCGCCCTTGTGAGTCCCCGCCGGCACGGCGTAGATACCCCAATGGATAAACAGTCCGAAGCGGGCTTCGCGCCACCAGGCCATGCGCGCATCACGTTGCTGCACGGTCTCGTCGTCGTAGGGACCTTTGAAGGTAATCTCTTCAGCAAAACCCGCGGTACTACAGCCTAGCGTCAGCAGAAGCGCGAAAAAGTTTTTGCCAATGCCTTTGAAGCGGCGAGCTGTCTTGATCATCGTCGAGTTCCTTTGCTGGATACCCGACTATAGGTTCAAACCGTCCGCTCGGACAAAAAAAATCGCCTGCGCGTTCAGATCAGGTGGCGGCCGCCGTCCATATGAATGATGCGGCCCGTCACGTAATTGCTATCGAGGAGGTAGTCTACCTGGTGCTGCATCTCATCCAGCCCGCCCTCACGCTGCATCAGGCTTT
>JBPCXZ010000191.1:0-3271 GCA_051008055.1 Woeseiaceae bacterium | reverse complement strand
GATGTCTGCCCTGCGCACGATTGGTGATCAGGGTGAGCTCGCCTTTGGCATTCTTCAGCCAGAGCAATGGAATCACGTAGTACTCTTGATTCGTGACCTGGCGGAACGCTGCCTGCTTATTGCTATGGCTGCGATAGGCCTGACCTCCATGTTCTCGGGCATGCGTAACATTGGTTTGCGGCCCTTCGCATTGGGCCTGTTTGCGGCGCTCCTGGTCGGCGGCGTAAGTTTCGCGTTGATCAGCACGTTTGCGCCACGACTCATGATTATGATTGGCTAGACCTTATGCCACTCGTCGCCCACAACGATCTGCCGACGTTCCAGGTCCTCAAAGACCGCGGACAGACAGTGTTATCCGTGAATCGGGCGAACGAACAGGACATTCGGGAACTGCATATCGGCTTTCTCAATATGATGCCCGATGCCGCATTGGCCGCGACTGAGCGCCAATTCATTCGGATGGTCGGCAGCAGCAATCCGATCGCGCAGTTTTACGTTTATCCGTTTACGATCCCGGAACTTGCTCGAAGTGATGCCGCGATGCGACACATCGACAAATATTACTTCCAGTTCGACGATCTCGCACGGGATGGTCTGGACGCGCTTATCATCACCGGCGCCAATGTGACGGACCCGTCGCTCGACCAGGAGCCATTTTGGGACCCACTGATCGAGGTTGTGAAATGGGCGGAGAACAACGTGGCCTCGGTTTTCTGCTCTTGCCTGGCGACGCACGCGCTGGTCAAGCACTACCACGGTCTCGATAGGGTGCATCTCGACCAAAAACAATGGGGCGTATACAGCCATAAGGTCACTGATCCGGCTCACCCTTTGCTGCGCGACGTGAATACCCGTTTCGATGCACCGCATTCGCGCTACAACGATATCTCGCGTGAACAATTTGAATCAGCCGGCTGTCACGTTCTGGCCGAAAGTCCCGGTGTAGGTGTGCACCTCGCGGTCGGCCCGGACCAGTTCCGAACGGTGTATTTTCAGGGCCATCCCGAATACGCAGCCATCAGCCTTCTAAAAGAGTGCAAGCGCGAGGTGAATCGCTACATAGCCGGTGAGCGCGATTCTCGTCCGCGAGTGCCCGAAAATTACTTCACGGCGGAGGGTCAGGCAGCGGCCGAAGCGCACATCGACGCCGTCGTTCAGGCTGTCACCGACGGTGCGGAGCCACCCGAATTCCCCGAAACCAAGCTGTTACAGTACGCGGACAACACCTGGGGCGACACAGGCAAGGCCATCGTCAACAACTGGCTCGGGCTGGTCTACCAGCTCACCAACCTCGATCGACATGAACAGTTCATGCCCGGCGTGGATGCCGACAACCCGTTGGAGGTATGATCGTCGGTCGTCACAATGATAATCACAGCAAGCACAGCACCTGACTAACAATTTAACAATGTAAGGAATACGAAATGGGCTTCAGAACCAGGCAGATTCACGCCGGCGTAACACCGGATCCACAGACCGGCTCAATCCTGACACCGATCTACCAGACGACAACCTACGTTCAGCCATCGGTGGACGAGTACCTGAGCAAGGGCTTTACGTATTCGCGATCGGGCAACCCGACGGTTAAGGCGCTGGAGCTCAAATTGGCCGATCTTGAAGGCGGTGTTGATGCGGCCTGTTTTGGCACGGGCATGAGCGCGATTCACGCGACGATGCTTGCCTTCCTGAGCGCGGGCTCGCACGCCATCATTTCGGACGTCGCCTATGGTGGCACCTATCGTCTTTGCACAAAGATACTGACGAAGTTCGGCATCGAGTTTACATTCGCTGACGGCTCTAACGTCGACGATGTTGCAGCGGCTGTACGAGACAACACGAAGCTTATCCTGACGGAAACGCCCGCTAACCCGACGATGAAATGCTCGGACATCGCCGCGATTTCTGAAGTCGCACGCAGCGCCGGTGCCGTGCACGTGGTCGACAACACTTTTCTGACACCTTACTACCAGTTGCCGTTCGAACTGGGCGCTGACGTTTCCGTTCACAGTACGACTAAGTATATGGACGGTCACAACGCGACGGTCGGTGGCGCTGTTATCAGCAAGGCCGACGAACACGCCGAGGCGGTGCGCTTCATTCAGAACAGCACCGGCAGCATCATGTCGCCGCAGGTTGCATGGCTGACGTTGCAGGGCTGCAAAACCTTGTCAGTCCGCATGGACGCGCAGTCGGAAAGCGCGATGGCGATTGCTACGTTCCTTGAAGCACATCCGAAGGTCGAACAGGTTATGTACCCGGGGCTGGAATCCTTCCCACAGCATGAGCTGTCGAGCACGCAGGCATCCGGCTACGGCGCAATGCTTTGGTTTGAAGTTAAAGGTGGCCTCGCAGCTGGCAAGAAACTGATGGACAACATCAACGTCTGGAGCCTGGCTGAGAACCTCGGTTCGGTTGAGTCACTGATTACGCATCCGGTGACGATGACGCACGCCGACGTCGAGCCCGAAGAGCGCGCACGCGTCGGCATCATTGATGGCCTCGTTCGTGCATCGGTCGGTCTCGAAGACACGGACGATCTCGTCGACGCATTGGCGGCCGCTCTCGACCAGGTTTAAACCATGGCGGATTTCCTCGACTTTGACTCACTGAGCCTGCATGCCGGTCAGGTTGTGGACCCGGAGTTCGGCGCGCGGGCCGCGCCGATCTACCAAACAACGTCGTACGTTTTCCCAGACACCGACACCGCGTCATCGATTTTCAATCTCGAGCGCGGTGGCCATGCCTACTCGCGGATAACGAATCCGACCGTCGGCGTGCTTGAGCAACGCATTGCCGCACTGGAAGGTGGCTCTGCGGCGGTCTGTACCTCGTCGGGTATGGCGGCGACGTTCTGTGCCATCACGGCCATCCTGAGTCAGGGCGACCACATCGTTGCCTCGGCACAGATGTACGGCGGCAATATCAGCCTGATGAAAAACACGTTGCCACGCTTTGGCATTACGGCGACGTTTGTCGACCCGACCGACACCAATGCGTTTCGCGACGCGATTCAGGACAACACGCGCCTGATCTACGGCGAACTGATCGGCAACCCTGGCCTGGATATCCTCGATCTCGAGGAAATCGCGAAGATCGGCGCGGAGCATCACATCCCGTTTATGGTCGACGCGACGTTCAACACGCCTTACCTATGCCGTTGTTTCGACTATGGCGCCAACATCACGATTCACTCGGTGACCAAGTGGATGGGTGGTCACGGTGCAGCAATCGGTGGCGTCGTTGTGGACGGCGGCAACTTCGACTGGGGCGC
>JBPCXZ010000190.1:0-4833 GCA_051008055.1 Woeseiaceae bacterium | reverse complement strand
GCGCCGCGTGCCGAACCATCCCAGGCAGCGGCGATGTCGGCCGGAATCTCAAACGGAGCCGAGCTCCAACCGAGCTCCACGCGCGCGGCAGCAATTTCTTCATCGCCGAGTGGTGCGCCGTGAGTTGACGCCGTGCCCTGCTTGTTCGGCGCACCGAAGCCAATCACAGTCTTGCAACAGATCAGGGTTGGGCGCTCCACATCACTACTCGCCTGCTCGATCGCGGTCGCGACGGCCGCACTGTCGTGGCCATCGACATCCGCAATGACCTGCCAGCCGTAGGACTCAAAGCGTTTAACCGTATCGTCGGTGAACCAGCCACCAACTTCACCATCAATGGAAATATTGTTGTCATCGTACAGCGCAATCAGCTTGCCAAGTTTCAGGGTGCCAGCAAGCGAACACGCCTCGTGCGAGATACCTTCCATCAGGCAGCCGTCGCCAAGAAAAACCCAGGTCCGGTGATCGACAACGTCCAGGCCGTCGCGATTAAACTGCGCGGCCAACATTTTTTCCGCAAGCGCCATACCCACAGCATTGGTAATGCCCTGGCCTAACGGCCCGGTGGTCGTCTCAATCGACAAATCGGGCTCAAACTCCGGGTGCCCGGCTGTGCGATAGCCGAATTGGCGAAAGTTACGGATCTCGTCGATCGACAGGTCGTAGCCGGACAGATGCAGAAGACTGTAGAGCAGCATTGAACCGTGGCCGTTCGACAGCACGAATCGATCGCGATTCACCCAGCGCGCATTGCCGGGGTTATGTTTAAGGTAATCGTTCCACAACACCTCCGCAATATCAGCCATGCCCATTGGTGCGCCGGGGTGGCCAGAGTTGGCGGCCTGTACCGCGTCCATGGAAAGCGCTCGAATTGCGTTCGCGAGATCTCGCCGAGCTGGCTGCTCGGCTGGGTTACTTTGTTGAGACATTGGGGGTCTTTTTTGTGGTTGGTGGGCTTGTCTTCAGGCTTGAAGGCCTTATTAGTTAAGTACTTAACAGAATGCATTCCTGCGAGGCAGCGCATTTTCGCTGTTTAGTCGTTGCGTCGCAAGCTGTTGTCGTTGGTAGCGATGGTTTCGCCGGCGAACTCTGCGCTACAATGCGCATCCCGATCAACTACTGCCGAAATACTGCCCATGAGTGACTCTTTTCTTTTTACGTCCGAATCAGTCTCCGAAGGTCATCCGGACAAAATTTCCGACCAGGTGTCTGATGCCATTCTTGATGCAATCCTGGAACAGGACACCAGTGCCCGCGTGGCCTGCGAGACCATGGTCAAGACCGGCATGGCGGTGGTCGCCGGTGAGATCACAACGACGGCAACCGTCGACTTCGAGAAGGTGGTACGCGAAACCATTCTCGAAATCGGCTACACAGACTCTGACATGGGCTTCGACGGCGCTACTTGCGCAGTGCTCAATGCCATTGGCAAGCAATCACCCGATATCGCGCAAGGCGTAGACCGCGAGTCAGCCGCCAGCCAGGGTGCCGGCGACCAGGGCCTGATGTTTGGCTATGCCACCAATGAGACTGACGTGCTGATGCCGGCGCCAATCACACTTGCCCACCGTCTGGTACGCAGGCATGCGGACGTTCGCAAAGACGGCACGCTGCCGTGGCTGCGCCCTGACGCCAAGAGCCAGGTAACCTTCAAATACAAGGACGGCAAGCCGGTTGCGATCGACGCCGTCGTGTTGTCGTCGCAGCATCATGCGGATGTTTCAATGTCCGACCTGCGCGAAGGTGTAATGGAAGAAATCCTCAAGCCGATTCTGCCGGCTGAGTGGATCTCGGATACAACCAAGTATCACATCAACCCGACCGGCCGCTTCGAGATTGGCGGGCCGATGGGTGACTGCGGCCTGACCGGGCGCAAGATCATTGTCGACACCTACGGCGGCGCCGCTCGCCACGGTGGCGGCGCGTTCTCCGGTAAGGATCCGTCGAAGGTGGACCGCTCTGCTGCGTATGCCGCTCGCTATGTCGCGAAGAATGTTGTCGCGGCTGGCCTCGCCGACCGATGCGAAATTCAGGTCTCGTACGCGATTGGTGTTGCAGAACCCACGTCAATCAGCGTAGAAACCTATGGCACCGGCAAGGTGACTGACGGCGAACTCACCGCATTGATTCGCGAGAATTTTGACCTGACACCGTACGGGATCCTGCAAATGCTGGATCTGCTCCGACCGATTTACACACCGACAGCCGCTTACGGGCACTTCGGCCGTGAAGATATCGATTTGAGCTGGGAACGAACTGACAAGGCAGAGGCGCTCGCCGGCTCTGTCGCCGCATAAACTGATTTAGAACCAGGAGAAGAGTATGAGCAGCGAACCCGTTGCCATTGATAACCCCGATTACAAAGTTGCTGACATGTCGTTGGCAGATTGGGGACGAAAGGAAATTCAGATAGCCGAAACCGAGATGCCAGGACTGATGGCCTTGCGCGAGGAGTACGGCGAAGAGCAGCCACTGGCCGGTGTACGCCTGGTAGGTTGTCTGCACATGACGATTCAGACAGCTGTTCTGATCGAAACATTGAAGGCGCTCGGCGCTGACATCCGTTGGTCATCGTGCAACATCTTCTCTACACAGGATCAGGCTGCCGCGGCAATCGCTGCGACGGGCGTGCCGGTATTTGCCTGGAAAGGCGAGACCGAAGAGGAATACTGGTGGTGCGTCGAACAAACGATTACCGGACCGAATGGCTGGACGCCGAATATGATTCTCGACGACGGCGGTGACCTGACGCAGGTCATGCACGAGAAGTATCCGGAATTATTGAAAGACGTGAAGGGTCTGTCTGAAGAGACAACAACGGGCGTTAAGCGACTGTACGACATGATGAAAGACGGTTCGCTGGCGTGCCCTGCATTCAACGTCAACGATTCGGTAACGAAGTCGAAGTTCGATAATCTGTATGGCTGTCGTGAGTCGCTGGTTGACGGCATTAAGCGTGCAACTGATGTCATGGTCGCCGGCAAGATTGCGATCGTTTGTGGCTATGGTGATGTTGGCAAAGGCAGCGCACAGTCGCTGCGCGGGCTAGGTGCGACGGTTTGGATCACGGAAATTGATCCGATCAACGCGTTGCAGGCGGCGATGGAAGGCTATCGCGTTGTGCGTTTCGATGAAGTCTGCGACCAGGCTGACATTATTGTTACGGCAACCGGCAACTACCACGTTGTCAGTGGCAAGCAGCTGGAACGGCTGAAAGATCAGGCTATCGTTTGCAATATTGGACATTTCGACAACGAAATTGATGTTGCGCACCTGCAGCAGTTCGAGTGGGAAAATATCAAGCCGCAGGTCGACCACATCATCTTTCCGAATGGCAATCGCATCATCCTGCTCGCGGAAGGCCGCCTCGTGAACCTTGGCTGTGCTACCGGCCACCCAAGCTTCGTCATGTCCAATTCATTCACTAACCAGGTTTTGGCACAGATCGAACTCTGGCAGAACGGTGACAACTACAACAACGAAGTCTACGTGTTGCCGAAACATCTGGATGAGAAGGTTGCTCGACTACACCTGGATCGAATTGGCGCAAGATTGACGGAACTGTCCGACGAGCAAGCCGAGTACATCGGTGTCGAGAAAGACGGGCCGTACAAGCCAGATCACTACCGGTACTAGCATTGCTGCGGGTTCTGCACCTAACGGACCCACACCTGTTCGCCGCTAAAGACGGCAGCCTGCGAGGCACGGTGACGTTTGCCTCACTGACGAGTGTGCTCGACCACTACCGGTCGGGCGATTGGCAGGCTGATGTGGCAGTCGTCACTGGCGATCTTATCCAGGATGACTCCGCCGCAGCCTACCAGCACTTTCGACAATTGCTCGGTGGGCTCGGTATGCCGGTCTATTGCGTGCCTGGCAATCACGATATCCGGGACCTCATGCGCGATGCCTTGAGCGAACCGCCGTTTGTCTATTGCGTTACCCGACAAGTGGGTGACTGGCTACTCGTCGGCGTAGACAGCTGCGTCGATGAACAGGCCGGTGGCGAGATCGCAGATACAGAGTTCGATCGTGTTGACGATGAAATCGCAGCGAGCGATGCCTCTCACGTCATGCTGCACCTGCATCACCCACCGCTTGCCTTGGGCAGCCGCTGGCTGGATTCGGTCGGTATGAACAATGGCGCCGAGGCGCTGCGGCGCTTTGCGGCGTCAGGCAAAGTCCGGCTCGCAATCTTCGGCCACGTTCACCAGGACTTCAGTACCGAGGTAAACGGCATGAGCATCATCGCCACGCCGTCTACCTGCAGTCAGTTTGCCGCCGGCAGTGCCGAGTTTGCGATCGATGATAATCCACCCGCTTATCGTCGCATCGAGCTGCATCCGGACGGCTCACATCACAATAAATTAATTTGGGTAGGAAATTCTGCATGAGTCTTTTTTCTGAGGCGCAGCAAGTCATTGCTGGCGGCGTCAACTCGCCCGTACGAGCGTTCGCCGGCGTCGGCGGCGAGCCGGTCTTTTTCGCCAGCGCACAGGGTGCCTGGCTCGAAGGTGAAGACGGCAAACGCTATATCGATTACGTCGCATCCTGGGGACCAATGATTCTCGGCCATGGCCACCCGGCGGTCATCGATGCCGTGGTCTCGACGGCGCAGCGCGGTTTGAGTTTCGGCGCGCCATGTACGCTTGAAACGCGACTTGCCGAAAAGATTCGGGCGCTGGTGCCGTCGATGCAGAAGCTGCGGATGGTCAGTTCCGGCACCGAAGCAACCATGAGCGCCATTCGGCTAGCGCGCGGCCACACCGGTCGAGACAAGATCATCAAGTTTGAAGGCTGTTATCACGGCCACTCCGATTCTCTGTTGATCAA
>JBPCXZ010000189.1:0-3060 GCA_051008055.1 Woeseiaceae bacterium | reverse complement strand
TTGGCGAGATGGTGTTGATGGGCATCGGCGTACCTGACGAGGCGGCCAGGCGTGTCATTGAATCGCGACGACAAGCAGAGCAAGCCAGCATAGATGAAAGTCTGGTAAAGGCGACTTCCGAGTAGGCTTCTCTGCGGGCAAATCGTTCGCCATCCGGGAATGTGAATGGTGGCCAGGGGCGAACTGGAACCCCCTACTTTCAAAGCACCTAACTTGTTGATTCTGGAGTATCAGGCAGCGCTAGAAGCAAGATATTAACAGTTTTATGTACCAGACTTGTGTACCAGCCCAGTTAGAGAACGACCGTTCGAAAACCGAATAGTCTGACCAAAATTGGTGTGTACGCAACCTAACAATGTAGTCTGGGTTTCACTACGGTATCTAGCTCTATGATGAAACCAAGCCTATTCTACGACCCAGCGGCTAGAGCGTCGCTGAATGTCTTATTCAGCCTGCGATTGATTACTCGAAGGGCGATGCTCTTGCTGGCATCCTGACGCTCGGCTAACGCCAACAGGTCATTAAATGACAAAAAAGTCCGGCCCTTTTCATCCTGCCAGATCAAAAACTTCTGACAAAAGCCATCGAGACCCAAGGTCGGGGCACTAGTCATTGCCTTGCCGCCTGGCGCCGGTCCACCAAACAGAATCATGTAAGACGACGATATCTCGACTCCCTGCTCTGCAGCGTTCGCCTGAAAGTCGATCTCCCCAAAGTGCATCGTATCGTCCTGTGCATCGATGGCTGCATTCACGCGCTCGAGGGTTTCTGCAAACGCGTAGGGGCTTTTTATGGTCACAATTCCAGTGGGCTGCATGGCATCGTTCTCGAATGACATGACTGCCGTATCGGGAATGCCTTGCATAACTGTTTTTATGTCGCCCGCATACGTCTCGCGTAGTGCGCTCGCCTGCTCAGGCGCAAGTTGGTAGCGGGAAACTAGATAATCGAATGAATTGTGAACGACCTTGGTCGAACCGTCCGCATCATCCTCAAATGTTAATACTCGCAACGGTAGATCTAAAGCAGTCAGTGGATTCAATTTGATCAGGTCTGCTTCAAGCTTTGCGTCTGAAAAGACCAGTACTCGCGCCGGGGGCATCGGCGACCCGGCTGCGTGCGCTAAACGCGAGTGATCAATGTCCGCGACTGGCTGCAAATGATCTGCGCTTGCTAGATTTTCAGTCATCAGGCGCACAAGCCTGTCAGGTTCGTCGTAGCGCCGAGGTTCGACCGGATCTGCACCACCGCAAGCGGTTGTGGCGCAGATTACGGCGACACAGGTACCGAAGACCCCCAAGCGGTAGTTAATTGCCAACTCCTCCAACCGCTTCGGGCTCGATTTCTACTTGCAGACGCGGCCACTCATCAAACGTGGCCAAGTGCCCGGCAACCGCTGCTTGGGCGGGCCCGAAGGCCCACATTTTCTGCCCCATCCAATTCAAGTACATGCCGGATTCTTCGGCCGCACGTTCGTAAGGATCTCGCCGCAGATTAAAGAGTAACGGCGCATTCAGTTCCTCTTTTGCACCAGCCCAGCCGTTATTCTGAACGATGAAGTGTGCCTTCCAGTCACCGACACGAACTGCCTGTAATGTGGTCCCTTCATAGTAGAAAATTTCTTTCCGATTGGATTCGGCGTCGTTAGTAAACATTTCAAGTTGGTTATAGCCATCAAGGTGTGCCTTGAAGCCTTCATAACCTTCCAGCATTTTTTCCTTGAGATCGGTGGGGCCACCAGCAGCAGCAATCAACGTCGGCATCAAATCCATGCCGTCAACAATACCGTTATTGACGGTGCCCGCGGGGATGCGGCCGGGCCATTGAATCAATAACGGCGCGCGGACCCCGCCTTCCCAGGTCGAACCTTTTTCGCCGTGAAACGGCGTCATACCACCATCCGGCCAAGTCATGATCTCCGGGCCATTGTCGGCGGAAAAAATGATGATCGTGTTATCAGCAATGCCGAGTTCTTCAACTTTCGCCAGAATTTCTCCAACATGATTATCAAGATCTTTCATTACGACTTCTTGCAAGCCCCAGCCATTCGTGCCGAGCATTGCTTCATACTCCGGTGAAAGATGTGACCAGACATGTCCGCGTGACGGGCAATACCATGTGAAAAACGGTTGGTCGTCTTGCACGGCCTTTTCGATAAAATTGATCGTATGCTTGTTTACCTCGTCGTCAAGCGTCCTCATTCTCTCGATGCTTAGCTGTCCGTCGTCCTCAATAGTTTGACCACCTTTGCCATCCGACTTGGCGTGAATGACATTTCTGGGGGCGAAATGATCTAGCGATCCGTCTTTCGGGAAATCGGGATCTTCGGTGTATTCCATGGCATTGAGGTGATACAACCAGCCCCAATACTCGTCAAAACCATGCATGGTCGGCAGAAATTCATCCCTATCTCCCAAGTGGTTTTTACCAAACTGACCCGTGGTATAACCAAGCGTTTTTAGTACTTCCGGCAATGTAGGGGTTTCCGCATGCAGTCCGACGGGGCCACCAGGAAGGCCCACGGTATGCATACCTGTTCGCACCGGAAATTGGCCCGTCAAGAATGCCGATCGCCCCGCAGTGCAGGAAGGCTGGGCATAGTAGTCGGTAAGGAGCATTCCTTTTTCAGCGATGCTGTCAATATTGGGCGTATCGCTACTCATAACGCCGTTGTGATAAGCACTCAGATTCGAGATACCAATGTCATCGGTAAAAATGACAATGATGTTAGGTTTATCTTCTGCAGCGCTCGACAAAGAAGCCAACAATAAGATAATCGCAAACGAACTCAGTCTCGCTGTAGAAAGCATCTCAACACCTCTGTTGTTTTTTGGTAAATCTTTGACTAGCAAACTACAACATAGACCAGATGTAGTAACCATGAAATTGATGTAAGCAAATGTAACAGCCGCGCAACACATGTCAGGGATTGCGCTCGAAGGCGAGGAATGGATTCGTGATGGTTGTAGGTGCGGATTAGGCTCGTCGATCCGAGTTCGTTGAACCACCGACACGCGGATTCTCAGCTTGAAGGTTCCAGGATCAGCCGATCTTTCTCCC
>JBPCXZ010000188.1:0-2536 GCA_051008055.1 Woeseiaceae bacterium | reverse complement strand
TTGCAATAAAAGGCTGCACGAAACACGGCCGGTTATTAAAAGCCGCCCGCAGCAGCGCTGCCGTGTCCTCGTCGATAGGATTTTTCAGTACAAACGTATCCTGCGCATTGGCACCGACCTCCGGCTTAATGATCACAGTTTCGGTGCCGTGTGCGTCGAACCAGCCGGATAAGTCTTCGTTACCGAGCCCCGCGAACCATAGACTGGGCACGATATCGGCGCCCTGCGCTTCGAGGTCACGCAAATAAGTTTTTCTTGTGTTCCAGGTAACCAGCTGCAGTTCGTTGACCAGCAAAGCCGACGACGCCTCGATCTTATTCAGCAACGCGACGAATTCGTCGAAATGATTCGGGTAGTCCCATGCCGTGCACAGGTAAACCGCATCATATTCGTTCCAGTCAACGTCAGAACTTCGCCACGCCACTGTCTCAACACGCCAGCCGCGCTCGGCCATTGCATCGAAACAGAGGTCGTAGTCCATGACGAAGTCACCGGGGTCCTGCATCGTAAGGAAGGCACATTTCATGTGCGCGCATGTTACGCGACCGCCACCCGCCCGTCCGTTGAATTCGCCAGGATATGATTGACGATTAACGGATTAACGTCGTCTGCATTGGTAACTGGTGCCATGTGCGCCAGTCCTGGCAGTCGGTGATAGTCGACGCCCGGCAGCATCTCGGCCAGCAGTTCACTGATCTGGCGCGCTGATTTCCGGGTACTCGTACCGCACAACAGTTGCACCGGAACGTCCAGATTGTAGAGCTCCTGCGTAGCCGGACCGGCTGACATCAGCGCACCGAACTCTGCCGCGACTTTGGAAGACAGACTGGTGAGCTTGTCTTGCGCTTCCGCCGGCAAATGCGACCAGCCGTCGCCGCCCGCCCAATAGTTGATGAAGTCCTGGGCACCGCGCGTCTGACCGAATGGCGAATCCGATCCAAGCAAGCGCTGAATTCGTTCAATTTCACGACATTCGTCATCCTGCACACCGCCATCGAACAGCAGCGCAAACCACACCGGCTCGTAGACCGTCAGGCTCGCAACGCGCTCCGGATACAGGCTAGCCAGGCGTAAAGCCACGGCACCACCGAATGAGTGTCCAACCAAGTGCAATGGCCCTTCGACACCTTCGATTTGTCGCATGACTGCGGCGACCTCGTCTTCGAGGCGCAGCTGCTCGAAACCGTCGTTCGCGCCGGAATAGCCGAGCAGATTCGGGGTGATGACATCGAAGTCATTGCCAAGCCGGTTAACCAAAGCGCGCCACTGGCCACCATGGCTCATGCTTGAGTGCAGGCAGACGACGGTTGCCAGGTCTTTTTCATTGTTGCCGAACATTTCTTGCTCCTTTCACTTGATTCGTTGGGTTGTAGCTTGGGAACAAGTGTCGACGTAAAATGCTTTGCAGTCGTGACCGCCCTGCGACCAATAGGTGACCTTTGCATGACCATCACCTCTCGGGACACAATGACAACAGAAAACCAAGAAAAATCAGAGATTTACGAATTCGGGGATTGCGTTCTCGACGCGGACCGCAGGGATCTGCGGGTAGCTGGAAACAGCGTCACCACGCAACCCAAGGCCTTCGAATTGCTGCTATATCTGGTCCGCAATCGTCACAGAGCGGTCGACAAGGACGAACTGCAGGACAAGCTCTGGCCGCGCAGCATCGTCACCGAAACCGCCCTGACCCGCTGCGTCATGAAGGCACGCCGGGCCGTCAACGACGATGCCGATCGACAGTCGGTCATCAAGACTGTCCACGGTCACGGCTACCGCTTCATTGCCGACATCAAGGTCGAGGCGCCAGCCGAGCCTGCCACTGCAAAACCAGCTACCACGCAGCGCACCCGCAGACCTCGAATGTTCGCGATGGCAGCCACGCTGCTCATCGCGGTCGCCGCCATCGGCTGGTTTGTATCGAGGCCCGTCCATAGCGAGACAGTTCGACTAGCTGTTCTGCCTATCGAAAACGCGACTGGCGAAGCGGAGCTCGACTGGGCCAGTACCGGCTTCATGGCGTTGATCAATCGCATGCTGGAGGACCGACAGATAGCTATTGTTAGCGCCAATAGTGTTACGCAATTGGCGGGCGATCGGCCTTCCGACGAGCTGATTGCAGCCGACAGCGAATTCCGCGACACGCTACAGAAAACGACCGGTTTCACGCACATGCTTGCCGCTAAGTTGCAGCGCGACGAAGATCTGTATCGGCTGAGCTTCACACTTAGCAGCGGTGACGGCCGGCCGGAAGAAAGAACGATGGTTGGGCAGGAACCGGTGCAGCTGATCACACAGTTGGTCGAAACGACTACGGTGATGGTGACGCAAGGCACGCCTGCAGTGCCGCGCGAGAACAGCGTGTCCGATGACAGCTTTATCAATGAGGCCTACGCCAGAGCGATGAATCTGAAACTGGAGGGGCGTTACGAAGAAGCGCAGCGCATGTTCCAGATCATCATTGAACAGGATCCGGAACTATTCTGGCCACGCTATGAAAATGCACTTTGTGCGCGCAATCTACGTGATTTCGATG
>JBPCXZ010000187.1:0-9220 GCA_051008055.1 Woeseiaceae bacterium | reverse complement strand
CCAGCGCCACAGCACTACCTTGCATGTCACCGTGCATATCCAGCATGGATGCGAACGGTTTCAAGTTGGTACCACCGGTATCAAAAATAATGCCTTTGCCAACCAGGCTGACGTCCGGTTGCGCATTATTTGCAGAAGGTCGATAGCGCAGACGCACGATAGAAGCGCTGTCATTATCATTGCCTTGCGCCACCGCTAGAAATGCGCCGGCGCCGATCTTTTCCAGTTCGCTGGTTGAAAAGCGCTTGAACTGCCAGCCGTTGTCAGCAGCCAAGTCTTTGACCATCGCCCCGTAGTTGACCGCGTCGAGTTTGTTTGGTGGCAGGGCGGTTAGCCAGCGCGCGAGATTGTTGCCGTTTGCTTCGGCATTGACGCGATCCAGGTCGAGTTTCGTGGTCAGGCCCAGCAATTTGATGCTGCGAATTTTCGCCGGTGAATTCTTGCTCTTGAAAGTGGGCAGGTTAAATCCGGTGACGAGCGCGGCGGCGGCCACAGCCTTATAGATTGAGGATGCTGTGTCATGGTCGAAACCGACTACCAGCACACCCAGCGAACCTGCTTTCTCAGCAGTTGCCGCAGCAACCAGTTTGCGCGAAATGGTCAACAATTCGAACGCACTAGTACCGACCGAAACCTTTGCGCCAACGACCAATGTCTGGCGTTTGTTTGTTAAACGCGTGTTCAGCGCCGGCACATCGGCCGCTGCATGTTTTTTCAAGGCATCTTTGAGGCGAGCGCCCTGCGGAATCGCCCGCCACGCCTCGGGTTTGGGCCGAGTCGGCAATATTAGGATCATCTGGTCGATAGCATCGACACTCTTGGCAGTGGTCTTGCCAACAAACTGCGTTACTCGAATACTGGACAACTTCGGCAATAATTCATGCATACCCTTGGTTTCCTTGATAGTCGCTTGACCGGCACCGCACAAACGTCGAACATTACGCCCCCCGAGCGCTTTAGCCCCGGCCTGCGAATTTTGCGGAGCCCGTATTGTGGATGATTTATGAGTAAGTTCAATCCTTTCGATGATATTGATCCCATTGAGACCGGTGAGTGGGTCGAATCGATCGATTCAGTATTGCGGCAACATGGGCCCGAACGCGCCCATTTTCTCCTGAACCACATGATCGACTTCGCGCGTCGATCCGGCGCCTATCTGCCCTACAGCCCCAACACTGCGTACCTGAATACGATTTCAACCGGGCGCCAACCCGAATATCCGGGTGATCGAACCATCGAGCGGCGCATCGAAGCCTATATACGCTGGAACGCGATGGCGATGGTGGTACAGGCGAATC
This sequence comes from Woeseiaceae bacterium, assembly GCA_051008055.1. Classification (GTDB taxonomy): domain Bacteria; phylum Pseudomonadota; class Gammaproteobacteria; order Steroidobacterales; family Woeseiaceae; genus UBA1847. The sequence goes on along the minus strand of JBPCXZ010000187.1, from coordinate 7,922 downwards.
GCGTCAGTTCGGAATACGGTGGACATATTTCCAGTTTCGCGTCGTCGGCCACACTTTATGAGGTTGGCTTCAACCATTTCTGGCGTGCACCGACCAAAGATCATCTGGGCGATATGGTGTTCTTTCAGGGTCATTCGTCGCCCGGGGTTTATGCGCGCGCCTACCTGGAAGGCCGTATGAATGAGGGTGACCTCAATCGCTTCCGCCGCGAAGTCGGTGGCGGTGGTTTGTCATCCTATCCGCATCCCTGGTTGATGCCCGATTTCTGGCAATTCCCGACTGTTTCGATGGGTCTTGGCCCCATGATGGCGATTTATCAGGCGCGATTCATGCGTTACATGGAGAATCGCGGCTTGATACAGCCATCGGATCGAAAAGTCTGGTGTTTCCTCGGTGACGGCGAGATGGACGAGCCTGAGTCGATGGGGGCAATTACGGTTCCGGTACGCGGTAACCTCGATAATCTCGTATTCGTTGTGAATTGCAATCTGCAGCGACTGGACGGTCCGGTACGTGGCAATGGCAAGATCATTCAGGAACTGGAAGCCGCGTTTGGCGGCGCCGGTTGGAACGTTATCAAAGTGGTCTGGGGTGGTCGCTGGGATCCGTTGCTGGGTAAAGATCGTAATGGGCATCTGCGCAAGATCATGGAAGAGACCGTTGACGGTGAATACCAGACGATAAAATCGAAAGATGGCGCTTACGTCCGTCAGGAATTTTTTGGCAAGCACCCGGACGCAGCGGCAATGGTTGCGAACATGTCGGATGATGAGATCTGGCACCTGAATCGTGGTGGCCACGACCCGATCAAGGTGCACGCGGCTTATGACGCAGCGATGCGGCATACAGGGCAGCCCACGATCATTCTTGCCAAGACCATCAAAGGCTACGGCATGGGCTCCGCCGGTGAAGGTCAGAACACCGCCCACCAGCAGAAGAAGCTGGATCTCGAAGCGCTCAAAGAAATGCGCGACCGATTCAATATTCCGGTGTCCGACAAGGACATTGACGACGTGCCTTATTACAAACCGGCAGCCGATAGTGTTGAGCTCGAATATCTGATGGAACGCCGTCACGCATTGGGTGGTTCACTGCCGCAACGGCGCAAAAAAGCGGCCGCATTGCCGGTACCTGCGCTGGAGACGTTCAAGAATCAACTCGACGGCACCGGAGAACGTGAAGCATCGACGACAATGGCGTTTGTGCGCATTCTTACGTCGTTGCTGCGCGACAAAAAGATAGGCAAGAACATCGTTCCGATCGTGCCTGATGAAGCACGCACCTTTGGTATGGAAGGATTGTTTCGGACGGTAGGCATCTACGCGGTCAAAGGCCAACTCTATACGCCGCAGGACGCTGGCGAGTTGATGTACTACAAGGAAGACAAGCAAGGCCAGATTCTGGAAGAAGGCATCAACGAAGGTGGTGCATTCTGTTCATGGCTGGCGGCGGGAACGTCTTACTCGAATCACAACGAGCAGATGGTGCCGTTCTATATTTATTACTCGATGTTCGGCTTCCAGCGAATTGGCGATTTTATCTGGGCCGGTGGTGACCTTCAGTCGCGCGGCTTCCTTATCGGTGGAACTGCAGGACGAACGACGCTTGCCGGTGAAGGCCTGCAGCACCAGGACGGTCACAGCCTCGTGCAGTCGTCCACCGTTCCCAACTGCGTGTCCTATGACCCGACTTACGCGTATGAGCTTGCTGTAATTATTCAGGACGGCTTGCGGCGCATGATAGGTGAGCAGGAGAATGTTTTTTATTACATCACCTGCATGAACGAGAATTACACGCACCCGGCAATGCCGGCCGGCGTCGAAGACGGCATTCTAAAGGGCATGTACCTGCTTAAGGTCGGTGGCAAGGGCAAGGTTCGCGCGCAGATGATGGGCTCGGGAACAATTCTGCGTGAAGTTATTCACGCGGCCGAACTCCTTGAGAAGGACTTCAATATTCCGACCGACATCTGGTCGGTAACCAGCTTCAACGAACTCCGTCGCGATGCCTTGGAAGTTGAACGTTGGAATCAACTGCACCCTGAAGAAGAGCCGCGCAAGTGTTATATCCAAGAGTGCCTTGGTGAACGTCCTGGACCGTACATTGCTGCGACAGATTACATGAAGATCGTGCCCGACCAGATTCAGCGTTGGGTGCCGGGTCGCTACATGTCCCTGGGTACTGACGGCTATGGCCGCAGCGACGACCGCGATGCATTGCGACAGCACTTTGAAGTTGATGAGCGATTTATCGCAGTTGCTGCACTGAAAGCACTTGCCGATGACGGTGCACTTGACCAGAAGACGGTGAGTCAGGCCATTGAGAAATACGGCATCGACCCGGATCGACCTGATCCGGTAACGTTGTAGACGGCTCTGGCATGGCGCAGCTCATAGATATTATTGTTCCGGATCTTGGCGACTTCGAGAATGTCGAGGTCATTGAGGTGCTGGTTGCCGCCGGTGACGCTGTTGAACGTGAAACCGGACTCCTCACGATTGAGACAGACAAGGCAGCGATGGACATTCCGTCGCCTGAACACGGCACCATTGAGTCTCTTAGTGTTGCGGTTGGCGACACAGTTTCGACCGGCGATGTGATCGGCAAACTCTCTGTCGAAGTCAGTGATACGGTCGTCATTGCGCCGGCGCTGCAGCACGAGCCGACGGGTGATACGACGATTCTTGCATCCACAGCCAGCCCGGACGGCGTTGCACCGAAGTCCGCGGGCGTGCAGACACTGGTCGTACCGGACCTGGGTGACTTCGACGACGTTGAGGTTATCGAAGTCCATATTTCCAACGGCGACTCTGTCGATGTCGAAGATCCCCTGGTGACATTAGAGACTGACAAGGCAGCGATGGATGTACCAGCGATCGTGGGCGGTCGCATCGAGTCCGTCCTCGTAAAAGTCGGCGACAAAGTATCGGAAGGATCCTCGCTGGCGATCATTGAAGCGATCGCCGCAGAGACGCCGCCGGCCGAAGCCACGCAAACCATTTCCGCAGTATCGCCGCCACAAGCCGAGGCGGCGCCACAAGCCGAATCGCCCCCCGCGCCGAAGCCGCAGTCGCCCCCGGCCGCAGGCGGAAGTCTGCCGCCGATCAACGAGGCGGGCTTTTCGAAAGCGCACGCGAGCCCGTCAGTGCGCAAGCTGGCGCGCGAACTTGGCGTGGACCTTGTTCAGGTAAAAGGGTCCGGGACCAAGAATCGAATTCTGCACGATGACGTCAAGGCGTTCGTCAAAGCGATCTTGACGGGACAAGGTGGTGCGCCAGGTGGTCCGGCCTTGCCAAAGGTGCCGAGCGTCGATTTTGCAAAATTTGGTGAAATTGAAACCGTTCCGCTCACGCGAATTCAGAAAATCTCAGGTCCACGCTTGCAGGCAAGCTGGATCAATTTGCCGCACGTCACGCAACACGACTTGGCCGACACTACTGAACTTGAGGCTAAACGTCAGGAATTGAAGGGCCCGGCCAAGGAACAAGGCATTTCCCTGACGCCGTTAGCCTTTGTCATGAAGGCCTGTGTCGCGGCGCTGCAGGAATTTCCGAAGGTGAATTCGTCGCTGGCTGACGATGGCAAAAGCCTCGTCATGAAGAAATACATTCATCTTGGTTTTGCGGCCGACACCGAGCAGGGCCTGATGGTGCCGGTAATTCGCGACGCTGATAAAAAAGACGTTTATGAATTGGCGCAGGACCTGGCAGATCTATCTAAGGCGGCCCGCGAGGGCAAATTGAAGGCCGATCAGTTGCAGGGCGCGACGTTTACAGTCTCCAGCCTTGGCGGAATTGGTGGCACTGCATTTACGCCGATCGTCAATGCTCCTGAAGTCGCTATTCTGGGTGTCTCGCGTTCGTCCATGCAGCCTGTATGGAACGGTACGGAGTTTGAGCCGCGACTGATGTTGCCGTTGTCGCTTTCCTATGATCATCGCGTCATCGATGGTGCTGCCGCAGTGCGCTTCACGACTTACCTGGGACAAGTCCTGGGCAATGTAGCCGGTCTGTTGGGCGGTGACGAATAGTGACACGCAAGACACAGTTACTGGTTATAGGTTCAGGTCCGGGCGGTTACACTGCCGCTTTTCGAGCGGCCGATCTCGGTATGCAGGTGACACTCGTCGAACGTTACGATGTTATCGGGGGCGTTTGTCTGAATGTTGGTTGTATTCCTTCCAAAGCATTGCTGCATGCTGCAAAAGTTATAGACGATGCTGCGGCCATGGCAGATCACGGTGTCGTATTCGGTGAGCCCAGCATTGATGCGCTCAAACTGCGCGGCTGGAAAAACGAGGTGGTCGGCAAACTGACCGGCGGCCTTGGACAGCTTGCAAAACAACGCAAAGTTGAAATCGTACACGGCACCGCTAAATTTACGTCGGCGACCAGCGTGTCTATCGATGACAATGAAATCATCGAGTTCGAGAAATGCATTATTGCGGTGGGATCGCAGCCAGTAATGCTGCCGGGTTTGCCGGACGACCCAAGAATTATCGATTCGACCGGCGCGCTCGAGCTTGACCCATTGCCAAACCGCCTTTTGGTGGTCGGCGGCGGCATCATCGGTCTCGAGATGGCGTGCGTGTATAGCGCATTGGGTGTCGAAGTGAGTGTGGTTGAGTTAACGGATTCGCTGATGCCCGGAACTGACAAGGATCTCTTGCGACCGTTCCTGAAGATCGTAGAGCCGCGTTATGAAGCGATTATGACCGGTACCAAGGTGACGGGAATGCGTGCGACGGTGCCTGGTATTGAAGTCAGTTTTGAAGGCGAGGGCGCGCCGGAGGTTGGCGTCTATGATCAAGTGTTGGTTGCAGTCGGACGGCGTGCAAACGGTGACAAGCTCGACGCGGACAAAGCCGGCGTCGAGGTGAATGAGCGCGGTGTCATCGCGGTCGACAAACAGATGCAAACCAATGTGCCGAATATTTTCGCGATTGGCGATGTGGTCCCCGGACCCATGCTGGCGCACAAGGCAACGCATGAAGGCAAGGTTGCCGCCGAAGTTGCCGCCGGAGAAAAGAGTGCCTTCGATGCCCGGACAATTCCTTCCGTCGCTTACACGGACCCTGAGATCGCATGGGTCGGCGTAACCGAGAGCGAGGCCAAAGAGCAAGGTCTGAAGATCGACAAGACCAAGATCCCTTGGGCGGCTAGCGGCCGCGCGCTATCCCTCGGTCGTGCAGAAGGATTCACCAAGCTAATCTGGGACAAAGATACAGGGCGCGTGATCGGTGGCGCGGTCGTCGGACCTCAGGCGGGTGACTTGATTGCCGAGGTGGGTCTGGCGGTGGAAATGGGAGCAGACGCTGCCGATATCGGCATGACGATCCACCCGCACCCAACATTGTCAGAAACAGTCGCGTTCGCAGCCGAGGCTTACGAAGGCACGTTGACTGACCTGTATATGCCGAAGAGACGCTAGTAGGCGCTCTCTACCTCGGGGTACAACTCGTCCAGCGGCACCGAACGGCCGTCGCTTTGCACAATCCGGCAATGAAAACGCTTTAGTCGACGTGGTTCGGGCACGCCGCAGGAATGCGCGATGATGCCGATTTCCTTGCGCATGGTTTCCGAGTACTTGTGGACACGCTCAGCTTTGTCTTCGGGAACCAGGCCTCGCTGCAGTTTCTTGTCATGTGTCGTTATGCCGGTAGGGCAGGTGTTCTTGTTGCATTGCAGAGCCTGAATGCAGCCCAGTGCAAACATGAAGCCACGCGCTGAGACGATGAAGTCCGCACCCATGCAAAGCGCGGCAGCTGCACCGGCTGGGTTGATCAACTTGCCGCTGGCAACAACCCTGATTCGATCACGCAGGCCAAATCGATTCAGTTTGTCGACAACCAGAGGCAGGCTTTCCTTTAGGGGTAGTCCGACGTTATCGATCAGGCTCATGGGCGCGGCGCCGGTACCGCCGTCGCCACTGTCGACGGTAATAAAGTCCGGGGCAGACTCGATGCCGCGTTCGCGAATCAACTCGAACAACTCGTCGAGCCACCCATAAGCACCGATTACGGCTTTGAAGCCTGTCGGCAATCCCGATACATCGCGAATACGGTTGATCATGTCCAACAGGTCTTCGGCCGAATCGATTTCAGGATGACGATTAGGACTGATGGAATCGGAGCCAACCGGGATGTGCCGAATCTTCGAGATTTCCTCAGTTACTTTTTCACCGGGGAGAATGCCACCCTTGCCCGGTTTCGCGCCCTGGCTCAGTTTGAGCTCGATCATGCGCACCGTTTCGTTACCGGCTATTGCGCGCAACTTGTCATCGTCGAGCCCGCCGTCTGCATTACGTACACCGTATTTGGCAGTACCAATCTGGAAGACAATGTCAGCGCCACCTTCAAGATGCCAAGGCGACAATCCACCTTCGCCGGTGTTCATCCAGTTGCCCGCCATGCGCGAGCCATTCGAAAGCGCGAGTACGGCCGGCTTGGAGATCGCACCGTAGCTCATGGCAGAGACGTTGAACACAGACTTGGCTGTGTAGGGCTCTTTTGCATAGGGCCCGATCACGACTTCACTGGTTGCTGTCGCGTCCTTCTCCAGCGTCGGGTAGGGACAATTGACGAAAATCGGAGTGCCACATGGCGTCAGGTTCAATGTGGAGCCAAACGCGACTGTCGAATCGACGCCTTTGGCGGCCCGGTATACCCAGGAACGCTGCGCCCGGTTGAACGGCATCTCCTCGCGATCGAGTGCGAAAAAATACTGGCGAAAGAACTCGCCCATTTCCTCAAATAAATACCGAAATCGCCCGATGACCGGGAAGTTACGTCGAATCGCATGTTCTGTCTGCGAAACATCCACAATGTACATGACGATGACGGCCAGGATACCGAGACCGAGGATGAAGACGAGCAGGTTCGTTAGAAACTGCAGAGCTGACAGAGTGAAATCCACAATCTATTCCTTACTTGATGAAACGCTTCGCGAGGTAGTAGTCAGCACCGAGTCTGCCGGCACCGTGGAATACCAGCGGCAACAACATCGCGATGAACAACAGCGGTACACGGAAATTTCCGGAACCGTCTTGCTTGGTTATGCGATAGCTCTCCCAGAGTTCGCCCAGCCCGCTCCATTCGGCCGGCCAATGCACGCCGGAGATCGCGACGATACTGATGACAATCAACGTGAATGCCCAGAAACGCGTGAACAGCCCGAACAGAATGCCGAAGGCACCGAGGATTTCGAACCAGGTGGCGAGAAACCAGCTAATGTCGACTGGAATAACGTTGAATGGAAAAATAAAATTGTCCTGTACGTTAGCAAACCAGTTCGAGCCATTAAGTTTGCTAAAACCGGCCTTGCCAAATTCATAAGCCATTAACAGGCGAATCAGGACCAGTCCCGCGCCGTAAGTGCCTGCGCATGCAAGCCAATCAGCGATACGTTTGTAATGTCCGAGTAATTTTTCCATGGTCATGCTCCTCATGCCGGCGCGCGAGCACCGGTCAGAATGGTTAACTGTCTCATTTCATTGAGCGCTGTCGCGCCGTGGGTGATGAAGGCATCTACATCAGAATAACTGGCTTGGTCAGCCAGCTTTCTCAGCATTGCTTCGCCGGACAATGACTGCTCATTATTTTCAATAGCTTCGAGAAGTCCAGCCGTGATGGGATTAAGTTCGAGAAAACTGACTTCGTCGTCGACACCTCGATAGACCGCAAGATACGTCGGCAAGTCGCCTGGCGTGTCAGGTTGAAATTCGGCCGAAATCCGATGTACCGGAAAGTGATAGGCGAGTGTCCACGCGAGTTCAGACTTGACCGGCACGTTTTCAAGAAGATCGGCATCCGGGTCCACACCCTGCATATCGTTCTCAGCTTCTGCAACAGACAGGGCTAGTTCAACGTATTCGTAATGGGCAAGTTCCAAAAGAAACGGGAAGTCGTTGTCGCGTGGCTCGTA
>JBPCXZ010000186.1:0-2610 GCA_051008055.1 Woeseiaceae bacterium | reverse complement strand
TCCGTGATGTCTCTGGCAATGGTGTAGACGGTGTTGTCGTCAACCTTGCAGAGCGCGCTGTGCGCGGACGCTTCTGGGACGGCAGCACGATCGTGTGGACGGAAAATCCGGATCTCTACGATGCGATCAAATTCCATGCGGACGACCTGTATGACGCGGAGTGGAAAACGGACTTTACCTACGAAGTACCAGCTGATATGCCGAGCGGCATTTACGCGGCAAGACTCCAGGACGGTGGCCAGACAGAATACGTCACATTCTGGATTGTGCCGCCTGCCGGGCAAGCCAATGCCAAGGTTGCAGTATGGCTCTCCGACTACAACTATCTCGCGTACTCCAACATCACGCTACCGTCGACGGTACCCGGAAACTTTCCTGGGCACAACTTGAATACGGTGGATGCCGAGTTCTACAAGGAAAACCTGACGTACGGCACAGGCGGTGTCTACAACAATCACATCGACGGCACGTATTTTGCGTACGGCAGCCGAAAGCGCCCGGATCTACAAATGAAGCCCACGGGCTACGTTTACAACTTCCCGGCAGATACCCACATAACGGCGCTTCTGGAAAATGAGGGCATCGACTACGACATCATCTCGGATGAGCTGGTCGATCTCGAAGGCGTGGATGTGCTGAACAGTTACCAACTGGTAATTAGCTCAACGCACCACGAATACGTTACGGCAGAAATGGTTGACGGCGTTGCCGCTTACACTGCTCAAGGCGGCCGTTTTATCTATATTGGCGGAAACGCCTGGTTCTGGGCGGTTGATGGACACCCGGTGTTGCCTGGCGTTATGGAGTCACGCAACTTCCACGATATTGCTGATCGCTACCTGACGAGTGGCAAGCGCGGTGGCTTAATGGTGGAGACAGGTCGGAGTACGGGACCGATTTTCGGTAATGAGATGGGCGGCATGATATTTCACGGTTCGAGCCCGTATCGGAAGCTCGAGGATGCGAGCGATCCGCGCGCCGCGTGGATCTTCGAGGGCACAACTGAGGGAGAGACTTTTGGAACGTACGGAATCGACCGGGTCAAGGGCGGCGCTGCCGGATTTGAAATTGACCGGTATGTCGAGGGCAATGGCGCACCACGCCATTCGTTGCATCTCGCGACTTCGGAGCCACTGATTCCGACGATCGAAGACGTCCAGCTGTCAAACCTGCCATTAACTATTCGTTATCACCCCGCCAAGGGTGATCCCTGGGCGCAGGCAGACATCGTGTTTTTCGAGACGCCGAACGGTGGCGCTATGTTCTCGACCGGCTCGATCACCTGGATCAGTTCGACGCTCGAAAATGACTTCGACAACGATATCGCGACGATCACGCGCAATGTCGTAAATCGGTTCCTCGATCCGGCACCGTTCGCGGTCCCCGGAGCTGATGCTGTCGAAGACGTGGATCGTGCTCCGGAGAAGGCGGAGTTCGACGTGCCAATTCCCACCGAGTGAATAGAGAACGGTGATACGCATTCCGCTCAAAATGGCCGCCGCTAGGTTCCAGGCGGCGGCCGTTCTTGTGGCTATGCTTGCATGGTCGGAAGCCGGAGCCGACTTGCTGGACACGGCAGAGGAGTCTGCCGACGAAGGACAGGACTACATGGAGGTTGCGCTGACAGGTATCTATCAGTCAGCGGTCCAGGCCGGCGAGGACACGGGCAACTTCGAAGTCGACATCATGGGCGCCATGACGCTGCTAGACCGCGACAGCAACCAGACGTTTGGCCGTGGTTCGCTGGTGTATTGGGTATTCAGCGTAGACAACTTCGGCGACATGCAGTCGACTGGAGATTTCGCCAGCAAAGCGGGGCTGCTGTGGCCGACGAATGATGTCTCGGTCAGCGAATCTTTTACAGCGTTCGGTGTATTCGCTTGGCAACAGGAGCTATGGCAGGACCGGGTCACGCTGCACGCAGGCAAGCTGTTCATCGGAAACTTTGTCACTGAAAGCCCGTACACGGCGAGCAACACCGAGACCTTCATGTCGCGGGTTATCTCGAATGACATGGCCGGACGTTACTTCGACACCATGGGGCTCGGCGCACAGCTTCAATACAATGGCGATCGCTGGTTTGCTACCGGCGGCTTTGCCGACGCCACGGCCAGCAATGAGTTTGATTTCAACACCTTTGTCAAGGGTGACTGGACGGTCTATGGCGAGGCAGGTTACCGGCTGACCCGTTCACAGGAAGGCATCAGCGTCGTAAGCTTACTGGCCACGTCGGCGGCAGAGACCAGCACGCTAAAGAGCCAGCAGACCGTGACTGCCGCGTTCACGCATGAGTTCGGTGGCGATGGCAGCAAGTATGCACTCTTTGGCCGCTACACGTTTGGTGACGGCGGCGAAGGCAAGTCCGCAGAGTCGGCCGATTCTGCCGTACCGCTCGATAACGGCGGTTTCGTCGGATTCGCTGCAAACCAACCTCTCGGTCGCGAAAGTCATCAGATCGGTGTCGCATTGATGTATGGGGAACCGACTGATCACCGCAGGTCGCAGGGGTTTGATGACCAGTACGGGATCGAGGCTTACTGGAAGCTGCCAGTGGCCGATTGGCTGGATATCTCATTCGACCTGCAGCTCGTTAACAATGTCGAGAGTGAA